>CAZARE010000167.1:0-2722 GCA_964487455.1 uncultured Propylenella sp. | reverse complement strand
GGGACGCGGCGGATCGATCAGTCCGACGAGACCGAGCATGGTGAGCCCGTGCTCGACCTCGGCGGGACCGATGCTGCGGCTCTCGCGCGGCATGGCGCGGCGGGCGAGGGCGATGACGCGCTGGCCGTCCGCTGCGAGCCGATCGACGCTCCGATGCCACCTGTCGGAGTCGAGCGGCCGCTCGCCGTCGTCGGCCGCCTCCTGCGCGCACATGGCGAGCACCTGTTCAGGTGCCCCTTTCACATAGACGACCGGGGGGCGATCAGGCCGCGCGTGCAAGGTGGCCATGTAGCGGTGCCGCGAATCGAAGGGGATCTCGTCGAGCCGCGTGAAGCGCGCCCGCGCCGCGGCGGCATCGTGCCCCGCTTTGACCGCCAGGGAGATCAGCGCGCCTTCCATGGGATCGCCGTCGACGATCCAGCTATACTGCGCCTGTCGGAGATCGGCATCGTTGCAGAGGAGCGCCGCCAGAGCGAGCTCTTCGAGGACGGGATCGGCCGCGGGATCGATGACTTCGCCCTCGACGCGAAAGCGGCCTTCCGG
The DNA here is from genome assembly GCA_964487455.1 of uncultured Propylenella sp. GTDB lineage: Bacteria > Pseudomonadota > Alphaproteobacteria > Rhizobiales > Afifellaceae > DASWJZ01. The sequence continues at coordinate 2,179 of CAZARE010000167.1, read as the reverse complement.
CTGATAGCCGACACCCTCCACCTCGATCCGCCGGTCCACGGTGGCGACCACGCTAGCTGTCATCTCGTTGCGAGTGAGCGTGCCGGTCTTGTCGGAGCAGATCACCGAAACCGCGCCGAGCGTCTCCACTGCGGGGAGGCGCCGGATGATGGCGTTGCGGCGCGCCATGCGCTGAACGCCCACAGCCAACGTGATGGTCATCACCGCGGGAAGCCCTTCCGGGATCGCGGCGACGGCGAGCCCGACCATCGCCATGAAGGCTTCATCGAAGGGATAGGCCTGCACGAATCGCGCGTATGCAAAGACGAGCGCCGAAGCCGCCAACACGGCGTAGGTGACCTGCCTTGCGAACTGATCCATCTGCCGCACGAGCGGGGTGGTGAGGCGCTTGACCGTCCCGATCATCGTGCTGATGTGGCCGAGCTCGGTCGCGGCTCCGGTCGCCACGCACACGCCGGTGCCGTGACCCGCGGCGACGAAGGTGCCGGAGAACGCCATCGAGAACCGGTCGCCCAAGGCGGCGTTCGCATCGACCGGGGCGGTGGTTTTCTCGACCGGAACGGATTCGCCGGTGAGAATCGCCTCATCCACCCGCAGGTTTCGCGCCTTGAGCAGCCGAAGATCGGCCGGCACCCGGTCGCCGGCCTCTAGCATCACGCTATCGCCGGGGACGACGGCGTCGGCGCCGACCGTCACACGGCGCCCGTCCCGGATGACCGTGGCGTGCGGGTCGATCATGCTGCGGATTGCTTCGAGCGCCTTCTCGGCTCGTCCTTCCTGCACGAACCCGATGATCGCGTTCAAGATCACGACGGCAAGGATCACCAGGGCATCGGTGAGGTGATCGATCGCCGCCGCAAGGAGGCCGGCCGCCAGGAGCACGTAGATGAGGAGATTGTGGAACTGGAGGAGGAAGCGCACCACCACGCTAGTGCGTGGACCCTCCGGCAGGCGGTTGGGGCCGAAGGCAGCTAGCCTGCGAGCTGCTTCGTCGCCGGTAAGGCCGCTTGGGTCGGTTTGCATACCCGCGAGAGCGGACGCGACCTCGGCCGCATGCCATGGCTCGCCATCGAGCAAGGCGCTCTTCTCAAGTCCCGGACCCGCCGTGGGCGACGGCATGAGGGGAGGAGCAGTCTCCATGCGCACTTGATCTCTGTCTCGCGGCTCGGGCCAGAGCGGACCCTACATCTCCCGAACCTAAACTTCGAATAGGGGTCACTTTTTTTGCGGCGAGGGCTCGCCGAATGACGAAAGGACTGCGGAATCGCGAAGGTCAGCGCGGCGACCATGAGGAGACTCGAGCGGAAGACCGGCGGCACGACATAGAGTCCGATCAGGGTCCCCGGACCGAGGCCTGGGAGCGCCCTCGAGGATACCGCCGGGGCTGGAGCGGCCGCCGCGCGGCTGGTTCCTTCGGCCGTCCGCCTCAACCCGATGCGGCCCTTGCCTCAGCAGAAGTCGGCGGCGGCACAGGCGCCGAGCGCGACAAACATCGCGTTCGCGCTCGCGCGGCCGGATTGAGCCCCAGCGCGGGGACGACTTGCCGCCGAGCGTCGCCCCTCACCCGCAAGACGCGCGTGATTCGGCCGGCGATCGGGGTTCGTTTCGGGCTCGTGCATTGAATGCGCCGCCGCCTCCGGCGGCGCAGCCTGCCGCTTCGCTGCGCTGCGGTTGCGCGGCTTGTAGATGTGCGCGGCGACGATGATAAGGGCGACGGCGGCAAATGGGAGAAACAGCATGATGCCAAGCGCAATGTCGTGAATAGTCATGTCGGTTCCGGTGTGGCTCGAGGGGGCGGCATCCAACCATGCTCAGATGACCAAACCTGGGCGAGAGCGCCGAAATCGGCCTATTGCGGCCGCTGCGGAGACTCTGGTGGAGCGGGCGCACAAGAGCCCTGAACGCCCCCGGAACAGAGTGTCGCAACGCCTGTCGCAACGTCGCAATGCGCGGCCTCAAACGTGAAGCCAAAAAGTTACGCGGCCGGAAAGAGATGGCTGGAGCGGGCGATCGGGATCGAACCGACGACATTCAGCTTGGGAAGCTGACGTTCTACCACTGAACTACGCCCGCGCTCTGCGAAGGAAAATCCTTCGCCCGCGCGGCGCTGTCAAGCGGCGGGTCGAGCCGCCGCTGTTTTCCTGCTTGAGCGAGCCGCCAAAGTGCGGCGAGGCTCTGC
>CAZARE010000166.1:0-15811 GCA_964487455.1 uncultured Propylenella sp. | reverse complement strand
GCAAAGAAGCTGCCGGCAGGCAGCGCCTCGGCTGCGCTCGGGTCGGCCATCTCGCCCATGCCGAGTTTGAACGTGCCGGAAATGACGGTCACAGCCTCGATCGCCGGATGGGTGTGGGGAGGGATGACGTACCCCGCCGGCAGCTTGATCCTCAGAGCGAACAGCCCCTCTTTGCCGGGATCGCCGTAAAGGACCGCGGCTTCCGCACCCGGTGGCAGAACGTCAGGTGCCGGTCCCCATTGGATTTGATCCGGAGCGACGATGGCATGTGCCTCCTGAGCCCCCGATGGGTTGAGCGAAAGCACCAAGGCCGCCGTTGCCAGCGCTGCCGAAAGAACCATTCTCATGACGGGTCTCCTTGCACCCCAGCGTCTGCTACAGCCGTCCCGGATTGCGGCGGATCGATGACGGGAGATTAGCTTGCCCCGTAAGGGGTGTTGCGTCGCGGTGCGATAATTCGGCGGGCTGAATAGAGGACCTCTTCCTCGCCCGCGGCATCGTCTCGATTGGCCTCGGGCGCTGGAAGGCAGCCGTGCTCGACGGTCGCTTTCCGTAGCACCGCTATCATCCCCTATTTGAGCGTCGCGGAGAACCTGCGGCTTGGCGCCTATACGCTGGACAAGGGCAAAGCGGACGCCGCGATCGAAAAGCAGCTCGAGATGTTCCCGGTGCTCCACGCGAAGTGGAGCATGATTGCCGGGAATATGAGCGGCGGCGAGCAGCAGATGCTGGAAATGGCGATGGTGCTGATCGTCGAGCCGGCGCTTCTCCTGATCGACGAGCCCTCGCTCGGCCTGTCGCCGAAGATGATGTTCGAGGTGCTGGAGACGATCCGCGGCCTTGCATCGTCCGGGATCGCCGTGCTGATGGTCGAGCAGAATGTGCGCGGAGGCTTGGCGATCTCCGACCGGGCGCTGGTCATGGACCTCGGCCGCAAGGTGATGGAGGGCCCGCCGAACGAGATACTCGCCGACGAGCGCATTCGTACCGTCTTCCTCGGCGGCGTTCCTCAAGAGCAGCCGGCCTAAGCCGACCGCCCGAGCGGGAGTCCCAGGCGACAGACACTGCGCCTAGGCTTCGCGGCTCTCGCTTCACCCTGCATTTACCGCGAGCAGTGCGATGACCTCGTCGCTGGACCGGACGTCTCCGAATGCCTGAACGAAGGTGATGAGCGTGGCGAGATGCTCTTCGTCGGACCGAGTTGCGTTGGCGTCGGATACCATGATCGTGCGGAAATCCATCATCATGGCATCGCGAGCAGACGACTCGCAGCAAACATTCGTCAAGGCTCCGACGATGATCACGGTGTCGACGCCGCGCTCCTCCAAAATTCCGGCAAGCGGGCAAGCGGATGGAAGAAAGGCGCTGAACCGGTTCTTCCGAACGATCAGATCGTCGGGATCGACCTGCATCTCCGGCCAAAGGCGGTGATCTTCGCTATCCGGACGAAGCGCTTCGAGAATGTCCTGCGAGACTGAGGAGGACACGATGTGGTCCAGGAAGATTGGCCATTCCTCCTGTTCCGAGACCGTTATCTGGACCCAGACAACCAGGCCCCCGGCTTGGCGCATCGCTGCCGCAAGTCGGTTGATGTTGGGCACGACCTGTCGCGCTACCGGAACCTCGATCGGCGCGCCGGGCGCGCAGAACACGTTCTGCATATCGACCACAACGAGAGCGGCGCGGCGCGGATCGATCGTCTCGAATGCATGCAGCCTGCCGCGTCGGGCGATGACGGCACGAACGACGGTCTCGGGAAGGGTGTGAGGGTGCAAGGGCTTCGCCTCCGGGTTTGACCACCTCTCCGGGCATTGTGCCAGCGTAAGCGTTCATTTTGGACTATGTCTTCAGCGGAACGATACGTTTACGAGCCTGCCTGAGGAGGTCGTCCAGACGAGAGAAGGGGCGAAACAGCCTCTCGTCCTGAAGCGCTGCGCGGTCTATACGGGCAAGTCGACCGAGGACGTGCTCGACATGGAGTTGCCAACGCTGAGATCTACCATGGGAGCTCGCGTCTCCACCTACTTTTCCTTCCCGCCTATCACCTCCTTCGGCGACATTTTCAGGTCGTCTAGGTAGTCCGCCCAAACCTGCATCATCTCAATCCGTTCGGGCCAGTACTCAACTGCCGAGGTGTAAGCGCGCCGCACCGCGTTCGGTTCTTGATGGGCTAAGGCGCGTTCGATTACGTCAGGATGCCAGCGGCACATCTCGTTGAGGCGGGTGGCGGCCATCGACCGAAAGCCATGCGAAGTCATTTCTTCGTTCCCGTAGCCAAGGCGTCGCAATGCTGAGTTCAGAGTGTTCTCCGACATGCAGCGGTGACGCGATCGAACGCTTGGGAAAACGATGATGCCCTCGCCGGTAATTTCCCGAAGTTCTCCGAGGATGACAAGACCTTGGCGGCTTAGAGGAATCCGATGAGGCCGCTTCATCTTCATTCGATTTGCGGGGATTGTCCAAACTGCGGAAGACAAATCGAACTCAGCCCATTCCGCAGCCCGTAGCTCTCCGGGGCGGCAGAAAACCAACGGGAGGAGCCTCAACGCAGCCTCCACCTGAGGTGCGCCCCGATAGCCCCCAATCGCTCGCAACAGCGCCCCGACGGCCTGCGGCTCGGTGATGGCAGCATGGTGCTTCACTTTGGGTGTAATCAACGCACCACGTAGTGCCTGGGTAGGGTCGCCCTCAGCGCGGCCGGTCGCCACCGCATACCGGCAGATCGCACCGATCGTTGCACGAGTGCGTCCGGCACTCTCGTATCTGCCCCTGATCTCAATCAGCTTAAGCGCAGCCAGCACCTCGCCCGAGGTCAACTCGGCGATTGGACGGCCTCCGATGGCATGCTCCACCAAGCTGATAAGCCACCTCTTCTTTGCGACCGTGACTTCGGACCTTCCCTCGCGCGCCAGCTTCTCCAGCCATTCATCGGCAACTCCGCGGAAAGTGGTCGCGACGGACAGCTTGGCGGCCGCTTTCTGTTTCTTCTTCTCGGAGCTTGGGTCGACGCCTTCGATAAGGAGCGCTTTGGCCTGGTCACGTTTTCTCCGGGCCTCCGTGAGAGGGACGGCAGGATAAGCGCCAAGCGCGAGCGTCTTTTGCTTCCAATCATAGCGGTATGCCATCCGCCAAAGCTTCGAACCCGTCGGTTGCACCAGCAGAAACAAGCCGCCACCGTCGCTTAGCTTCGCGGGCTTGATGCCTGATTTGGCATTTCGACGCGGGTATCGGAGAGGGCCATCGTGTTGGTATCTTCGATCGGCGCGTTGGCACTAACCTGAAAGTAATACCAACGAATACCAACGATGTCATCAGCCTTCATCGGACGGCTGTGCACCGTCGGGGCCCCAAGAAGCGCGGAAGCTAGGCGTTTCTGGCCCGCTATGGGACTTCATCGGACGTTGTCGGAGGAAGCGGTGGTGCCGCATGCCGGACTCGAACCAGCGACCCTCGCATTACGAATGCGATGCTCTACCAACTGAGCTAATGCGGCGTCAGCGGTGCTCCATACTATCTGGCGTGGGAAGCGGCAAGTTTCAGCCGCCACCAGGCGTTAGGCGTGCCGGCGCGCGCTCGTGCCGTTGCGGCTGAGGAAGCTCGGCAATGCGCGGGCCCCCTCCTCTTCCTCATCCACGTTGCTGACGCCGGGATCGTCCGGCCGGGGCGGCTCAACCGCCGGCTCGACGTCCGATGTCTCGGCCACATCGCCTCCCGCGGGCGGCGAAATCGTTTCGCCGGCACCTTCCTTCCGGTCAGCAGCCGCGCCCGCAGCCCGCCGGCGGCTTTCGGCCGCACTATCGGGGGAACGGGTGACAAGAGGGACGGAAGGCGGCGTTTCGGTTGACATGACAGCAACGACCTTCGCCCTCGGCGCCTCAGTCTGCTGCGGCGCCACGCCGCTTCGCTCTTCGGCGTTCTCTGAGCGCGCGTCCTCTTCGATCGGGGCTGCGGGGGTCAGCGCTCGAAGCTCCGCCGCGTCGATTGCCGCTTGCGGTCCCTCCAGCTCAGCGACGGGCACCTTCCACTCCACCGCGTCGAGCCTGCCGCTAACCGGCGAAACCGGGGCCCACCCGTCCAGCACGATGCCCTCGGCAGTCCAGGCGGGGTCGCGCGGAGCGTAGACAGCACGCGCCAGCCAGCCGCGAGCCCGCCCGCGGTCGCCGCTTTCCGCTTCCTCGAGCTCGGCCATGAGGATGAGGGCCTTCTGGGTCGGGCGATTGGTGAGGAGGGGTGCGAGCGCCGCGCGCGCGCGCGAAAAGTCGCGCGCGTCAAGGGCCGCACGGGCCACCGCATGGCGGCCCTCGGCGCCATGTGGCCGCATGCGGAAGAGGTTTTCCGCCCGCTTCAGCCGGTCGCTCGCCGCGTCGCCGCTCCGCACATGCAAATAGGCGTCGGCGATCTCCGGATGCGGATTCGACTTCCACGCCGCCTCCAGCACGCGTGTGGCGCGGCGGATATCGCCCTGGCGGGCCAGCAGACGTCCCGCCACGACCGCCGCCGGCACCAGATCGCGGGCCAGATCATGCGCTTCCAGCGCCGCCTGGCGCGCGGCGTCAGGCTCGCCGTCCTCCTGAGCCAGCGCCTTGGCTGTAAGGATCACGGCGCGCTGTCGCCTTGCCGTTCGCTTGTCGACGATGCGTCCGTCGACGGCGCCGGTCAGTGTCGCCAGCGCCCCGTCCCAGTCCGCCGCGGCGGTCTGATGGCGAAGAAGCGCCCGCGCCGCCCAGGGCGCGGATGGCGCTTCGCTGCGCGCGCGCTCGGCGATCTGATGCGCCGCCAGATGCTCGCCTTCGCGCTCCGCCTCGATGTAGAGCCCGCGCAGGCCGACGATCCGCGTGGCGGGATCCTCAGTCATCCGCTGAAAGATGTTGCGAGCCGCGGCGTGATCGCCCCTCAGCTGCGCGGTCTGCGCCTCGAGGAGCTGGGTCAGCGGCTGGTTCGGCAGACGGCGCGCGGCATCCTGCATGGCGCGCTCGGCCGCTCGAACATCGCCGGCAGCGATCGCGATCAATCCTTCGGACTGCGCCGCGTGGCCGCGCGCGCGGCTGCGATGCCGCAGGCCGCGCGCCATGCGCCACGGCGCCCGCACAAGCTCGCGAACAAACCAGATGAAGCTCATGCCGAGAACGATCGCGACGGCGAACGCAATCATCGCAGTCGTCAGATCGACGGCGTAGGCCGTGTCGCCGAGGGCCAGCACGAGCTCACCTGGCGCGCTTTTCAGCCATGTGAAGCCAAGCGCCAGCGCGAAAAGAACTGCCAGGAGGACAAGGAACCGGATCATCACGCGCGCCTCATCCTTCCGAGCCGAGCCGCGAAAGCGCCTCGTTCCTCAGCCGCGCGACAAGCGCGTCCGCCGCGATCCGCGTCTCCAGCAGATCCGCCCAGTCCTCCGTTTCCGCCTTGATTTCGTCCGGCAAGCTCGCCCATTCGGTAAGCGCCGTGGTGAGATTGCCCGCGGCAAGCGCAGCGCGAATGCGTGTAATGATCGCCGCCGGGTCGGCACCGGCGGTCGGATTGGCGGGACGAACCTCCACCAGGCCACGGGCGCTTTGCAGCAGCCGATCGAGCGGGCCCGTTCCCTCCGTAATGGGCGGCGCCAGATCGACCGCACCGACCTCCGTTTCGAATTGCGCGCGTATCTCAGAGAGCGTCGGCAGCCCCGGCTCGGCATATGGCTCGAGGGCAGCAATCGCTTCGGCATCGACACCGAGGCTCCGGAGCGCCCCAAGCTCGTTGGTGAAGGGCTGGCCCGCCTCGATCGCGGCGGCCAGCGCTCCAGCCGCCACCGCCGGACCGAGCGCCGACGTCACCGCCATCTGCTGCGCCACATCGTCGAGCTTCCTCTCGACCGCAGCGATCCGCTCCGCGGGCGGCAGATTGCCCACGTCAGTCGCCAGCGCACCGATCTCCTGGCGCAGCTCGGCCACGGAATTCTCCAGCCCCGAGATGTCAGGGGCACGAACGCGCCGCAGCTCGTCGATCTCGCCGGCAAAGTCTTCGAGCCGCGCGGCAAAGGCTTCTCCGGCGTCCGCCGAAGCTGTCCCCGCAGAAATACGCGCAACGCTCGCTTCCAGCTCCGAGACGCTCTCCCGCAGCGCCTGCAGTCCCTCCTCTGACGGCTGAGAGCCAACGGGCGCGTCCTGCACTGCGGCGATGGCCTGCTCGAGCGCCGCGAGCTGCTCGCGAAGCGGCGCCACTTGATCGTCGAGAGCGCTTTCCCGCAGCTCGGCGATCTCGTTCCTGAGCGTCGCGACCTCATCTGCAACGTCCGGACCCTCCGTAACCTCCTCCATGGGACGGAAGAGCCCGGCCAATGCGAGGACCACGACAACCAGCGCCACGACGACCCCACCGGTAAGGGCGGCGGCCGCGAGCGAAACGAAGGACGGGGTGGTTGCAGAGCTCCGGGGTCCGCGGCCCGCCGCGTCTTCGGCTCCGCCGCCTGTTCGCGCCGACGGCGCCAATGCCGAGGGGATGACGCTCTCCTCAGGCTGCTTCCGGTTGACGCTCCCTGACCGCGTGTCCTTGCCCGACTCCTTGGGAGGCTTCGCGGTCTCAGATGATGGATGGGCGGCAGCCGAACTCTCAGTCTGGCCCTCGGCCGAGCTCTTCTCCTGCCGGCGCGCAACCTCTTCCGCCGGCAGGTCTATCGTCACCGGCTTCCGCTGCGATCCCGGCTTGCTCGCGCTCCCGCCCGGCGTGCTGTCCTTCGCCAAGTATTGTCCCCGCTGATTGTCCCGCCCCGCGTCTATATCAGAGGAGCAAACGGACCTCTAAGATCGCGTTTCGCCGCGCGCGCCGCCATACGCCATTTCGCCGCCAAGCGCGAACCGCCAGGGACAACCGCGCTATTGGGGCGAAGTTCCGATCCGTCTCTGCCGCGAAATGACTGTCCAGGCCTACGTTTCCGGCGAGCGCCGAGGCCTCGCAGAGCCCACACGCTCTATCAGCGCGAAGAGACTGATCTGGTCCGGCCTTTCGGAGACGAGAACCTTGCCTGCAGTCAATTGCGAAAGCGGGCCGGCAGCGGCTTCCGACAAACAGAAGAGCGCGACCCGTTCCGCAAGCGGCGCCAGGCCGGCGGCGCCGAGCGCGCTCGCGAATGCCTCAGCGCTCCGCCGCGAGTAAACGAGCGCGCCGTCGACGCTGTCGGCCTTGAGCGCATCCTCCGCCACGCCTGAAAGCCGTGTGCGCGGAACCGCGCGATAGACGATTGCGGTCTCCACGTCGAAACCGCTCGCCCGAAGCTCGCCGGCAAGATCGCCCGCCAACGTCTCGCCCGCGAGATAGAGGAGCGGACCCGCATCGGCCGACAGCTCCGCTGCAAGCAGCCGTACGAGATCACCGAGCGAGCCGCCCGCCGAGCGCGCATTGGCGAAACCCGCGCGCTTCGCTTCCAGCGCCGTCCGGTCGCCGACGGCGAAGAGCGGCAAGTCGCGCGGCACGACTTGATCGGCGCGCTCCGCGAGCGCCCTGACCGCGTTGCTGCTGGTCATCGCCAGCGCCTGGAAGTCGCGTGCAGGGATCCGCGCCTTGTGGTCGGTCACGATATCAAGCATGGGCGAAAGAATCGCCTCGTGGCCAAGCCGAATCAGCACACGCGCCGTGCGCGTCGCCTCAGGCTCAGGCCGGGTCACGATGAGCCGCATCAGCCGATCCCGAGGCGCTTCAGAAAGGCGGCCGGCGCGTTGCCACGAATCTCCTCGCCGGCGGCCCGGCCGAGCGCTTCGGCGTCCTCGGGCGAGCCCGACAGGCCGGCTCCGTACGACTCACGCCCGTCTTCGGAGAGCAACATGCCGTCGAAGCGGAAACTTCGCTCCTCGCTCCGCGCATGGCCGGCGATCGGCGTGTGGCACGACCCGTCGAGCGCAGCGAGGAAGGCACGCTCGCAGATAAGGGCGCGAGCCGTCTCACGGTGATCGATCGTCGCCAGGAGATCGCGCATCCGGCGATCGTCGGCGCGGCATTCGACCGCCACGATGCCTTGACCGCAGGCCGGCGGAAAATCCGATAGCGGCAGGAGCTCGGCGATGCGATCAGCGAGCCCGAGCCGCCGCAGCCCCGCCGCAGCAAGCACCGTTGCATCAAAGTCTCCAGCCTCGATGCGCTGCAAGCGCGTCGGCACGTTGCCGCGCAGAAGCGCGCAGCGGAGGTCAGGCCGCGCGCGCCTCAGCTACGCCTCGCGGCGAATGGAGGCCGAGCCAATCAGCGCGCCGATCGGCAGCGCGCCGAGCGAGGCCGCGGCGCGCGCGACCAACGCGTCGCGCGGATCGTCGCGCTCCAGCACCGCGCCGATGACCAGACCCGCCGGCAAGAACGTCTCCATGTCCTTGGCCGAATGAACGGCGATATCCACGTCCCGGGCGAGCAGAGCGCTCTCGATCTCCTTGGTGAAGAGCCCCTTGCCTCCAGCTTCCGCCAGCGACCGGTCCCTGATCCTGTCGCCCGAGGTCTTTACGGAGATGATCTCGACGGCGGCCGGATCGAGCCCATGCGCTGCGACGAGCGCATCGCGCGCAGCCCCGGCCTGCCACAGCGCCAGCCGGCTGCGGCGCGTGGCGATGCGAATCGGCCGCGTTTGCGCCATCGAAACTCCAGGTGCTAGTGGTTCGTTTCCAACATTTGGCGTTCCACTAGGAGCCCTCAGGCTCCTCCACGTGAGCCGTAGCCCCTGGTCTGACGGACTGCAATGACGCCTCCGCTCGCACGCGATTTCACCGTGCTCGGTATCGAGACGAGCTGCGACGAAACAGCAGCGGCAGTGGTCCGAAAGGAGAAAGCCGGCCGCGGCATCATCCTTTCCGACATCGTGCTCAGCCAGGTGGAAGACCATGCGGCCTTCGGCGGCGTCGTGCCGGAGATCGCCGCGCGTGCGCATGTCGAGGCGCTCGACGGAACCATCCGCGCCGCCATGCGCGAGGCCGAAGTCGCGTGGGACGATCTCGACGCCGTCGCCGTGACCGCCGGCCCCGGCCTCATCGGCGGTCTCCTGGTCGGACTGATGACCGCCCGCGCCATCTCGGCTGCGCGAGGCATCCGGCTCCTGCCGCTCAATCATCTGGAAGGTCACGCGCTCACCGCCACCCTTACGGATGGTCTCGCCTTTCCCTATCTCGTGCTCCTCGTTTCCGGCGGACACACCCAACTGATCGCAGCGGCAGGCGTTGCCGACTATCGCCGTCTCGGCACGACGGTCGACGACGCCCTGGGCGAGGCATTCGACAAGACAGCCAAGCTGCTCGGTCTTGGGTTCCCCGGCGGGCCCAACGTCGAACGCGCGGCAGCTTCCGGCGATCCGTCCCGCTTCGACCTGCCCCGCCCGATGAAGGGCACGCGCGGTTCAGACTTCTCCTTCTCGGGACTGAAGACGGCGGTGAGGCTGCAAGCCGAGGCGCACGTTCCGCTCTCCGACAAGGATGTCGCGGACCTCGCCGCATCGTTTCAGGCCGCCGCCGCCGACGTGGTCGACGACCGCTCGCGCAATGCGCTGGACGCATTCATCGACCAGTTCGGGAGGCCGCCGACCGCGCTCGTCGCCGCAGGGGGCGTTGCGGCCAATCAGGTCATCCGCGCGCGGCTGGCGGCGCTCTGCCGCGACGCGGGCCTCCCTTTCATCGCGCCCCCGGCGCGGCTTTGCACCGACAACGCGGCGATGATCGCCTGGGCCGGCGCGGAACGGCTCGCAGCCGGCTTGCCGCCCGATCCCGCTCTTCCCGCGCGGGCGCGCTGGCCACTCGACGAGACCGCGCCGCCGGTGGTGGGCGCCGGTAAACAGGGGGCGCGCGCGTGAGCGAGTTGCGCCACGTCGCGGTGATCGGCGCCGGCGCGTTCGGCACCGCGCTTGCGCTTGTCGCGCGGAAGGCGGAGCGCGAGGTCACGCTGTGGGGCCGCAACGCCGGCGCAATCGATGCGATCCGCCAGCAGGGCGAGAATATTGCGCATCTGCCCAACGTTTCGATACCGCCGGAGATCGAGGTGACCGCGGACGCGACAAAGGTCAGCCAGGCGGACATCGTCCTCTTCGCCGTTCCCGCACAGGCTACGCGCGCCGCCGTAATGCTCCTTGGCTCCCGCATCCGCCCCGGCACGCCTGTCGTCGCCTGCGCCAAGGGCATCGAGCAGGGCACCGGCCGCCGACAGAGCGAGGTCGTCGCCGATATCCTGCCTGAGGCGCGGCCGGCCGCGCTTTCCGGTCCCGGCTTCGCCGAGGAGATCGCGCGCGGCCTGCCCACCGCCGTGACGATCGCGGCGGACACTCTCGACCTGGCGCATCGACTTGCCGGCGCGCTGGCCTCCGACTCTTTCCGTCCTTACGCGAGCGACGATCTTGTCGGAGTCGAGCTCGGCGGAGCCATCAAGAACGTGCTCGCCATCGCCGCCGGCGTCATCGCCGGGCGTGCGCTCGGAGAAGGCGCGCGCGCCGCCCTGGTCGCACGCGGCCTGGCGGAAATGACACGACTCGGGGCGGCGCTCGGCGCGCGCGCGGAGACGTTCATGGGGCTTTCGGGGCTCGGCGACCTCGTCCTCACGGCGACGAGCCGCCGCTCGCGCAACCTTCAATTCGGCATGGCGCTCGGCGCAGGCAGGCCGGCCGCAGAGCTACTCGCCGCCGGCGTTCCATTGGTGGAGGGAGCCTACACGGCCCGCGTCGCCGCCGAGCTTGCGGCGAGGCTGGCGATCGACGCGCCGATCCTTGCCGCCGTCGCCGCCATCATCGACGGAACGCTCACCATCGAGGCGGCCATAGAAGGCCTTGTCAACCGGCCGCTCAAAGCGGAGAACGCGTGAACGCTCGCCGCCGGAGTGAACTAGCGCCACGCTTGTCGTCATCGCCGGGCTTGACCCGGCGACCCATTCCGTCAGGGTTGCACACGGCACGGCGGTCACGGAATGGGTGCCCGGATCGAGTCTGACCGAGTCCGGGCATGACAACCGTTTGGAGGGGCAGGGAGCGAGACGATGGCCTACTGGCTTTTCAAGTCGGAGCCGCACGGCTGGTCGTGGGAGCAGCAGAAGAAGGCGGGCGCCAAGGGCCAGGAATGGGACGGCGTGCGGAATTTCCAAGCGCGCGGCAACATGCGCAAGATGAAGAAGGGGGACCGCGGCTTCTTCTACCATTCAGGCGAGGAGAAAGCGGTGGTCGGCATCGTGGAAGTGATCGCCGAGGCGCATGCCGATTCAACCGCCAAGGAAGGCGGCTGGGAATGCGTCGATCTGAAAGCCGTCGCCGACGTTGCGAAGCCCGTGACGCTTGAAGCCATAAAGGCCGACAAGAGCTTGAAGGACATGGTGCTTGTCAGGAATGCGCGGCTCTCCGTGCAGCCGGTGAGCGCGGCGGAATGGAAACGCGTCTGCCAGATGGGGGGCGTGAAGACGGCGTAGCCGACAAGGAGGCGCGGAGCGCATGTTCCCGATCTCGGACGACAACCCTCGGCGCCACCTGACCCCCTATGTCAATTACGGGGCGATCGCGGCCTGCGTGCTGGTCTTCCTTTGGCAGGCGTCGCTCGGTCCGCGCGAGGGGGAGATCTCCATCTATCAGCTGGGGATGATCCCGGCGCGCCTGCTGGGCGACCAGGACTTGCCGCCCGACCTCATCGTCGTGCCGGCTTGGGCGACGATCTTCACCTCTATGTTCATGCATGGCGGCTGGCTGCATCTCGGCGGCAACATGCTCTACCTATGGATCTTCGGCGACAATATCGAAGATTCCATGGGGCACGGCCGCTACGTCGCCTTCTACCTGGTGTGCGGCGCCGCCGCAGCACTGACGCAGGGCTGGATGGATCCCACCTCCACCATCCCGATGGTGGGCGCCAGCGGCGCCATATCCGGCGTGCTCGGCGCCTATATCCTGCTGCATCCCGGGGCCACGGTGCGCGTGCTGATCTTCATCTTCTTCTTCGTGACCGTGGTTCATATCCCCGCGCTCATCGTGCTCGGCGTCTGGTTCGCGTTGCAGCTGGTCAGCGGGCTGGCCACGCCGGTCGATCAGCCGGGCGTCGCCTTCTGGGCGCATATCGGCGGCTTCGTCGCCGGCGTGGCGCTCGTCCCGTTCTTCAGGCGGCGCGACGTTCCCCTGCTGGAGCGCCCGCACCACCGGCCCTTCGAGCTGGAGGGGCGCAAGGGGCCGTGGGGCGGGCCCTGGGGATAGCCGGGGCGGTCCGCCGCTGCTTTGTCATTCCGGCCACGCCGCCACGGAATCCGCCGGCCTGCTCCCTCCTGCTCGCGCGCCGGGTTGCCCTCGCCTCGCCCACGTGTTCCACTGCCGAATCGTGGGCGTTCCCGCGCCGGGGGAGGCGTCGGGCCAGGGGCAGATCGCGTTCCTGCGAGGATGATGGGTGACCGCGGGCCTACCGCGGCGATAACGCTTGCGCGCCGCGCGTAGCCGCGGCGGTAAAGGGGCTGGAATGAGCGTGATCGGGAAAGCGTGCCGCGCCGCGGCGGGCGCCACGATGGGAATCGCCGCCTCGATGGCCTGGGCGGCGGCGCCCGTCTGGATCGAGAGCGAGACGCCGGCGGCGGAAACCATCGCCGCTCCGGCGACGATCTACGAGCTCGACACCGAAATGGTCGTGCACAATTGGGTGCTCTGCATCTCGCGCGCCGTGGCTGAGGAACTGGTGCAGGCGCGCGAGGAAAGCGTGGAGAAGGCCCGGTCCGCCTACGAAGGACTGACAGCGGCGCGGCAGTGCGGTCGATTCGCCGAGCTGCGCGTGATCCTGCAGGAGCGCCTCTACAAAGCGGAGGCCGAGCCGGGCAAGGATGTGCGGGCCTTCGGCGCGCTTGTGCTCCTGGCCGACGATTGGGCCTCGGCGTTCGTCGTGACCGGCAGCTTGCCCGAGCAAGAATAGCCGCGCCGCCTCTCCGGCCGCCGACGACTCCCTCCTCTTGGCCGGCCGGCTGCAAACGGACGCGGACCATTTTCTCGCCAAATGCTTCTCTGTCCGTGCACAGAATTTTCGCCTTCTAGCCACGTTCGCGACGCCGCTGGACCGGGCTCCTTCTTTTTTTTTGCGCGACCGGGCGTCCACGCCGGAACCGAGTCTGCGAGAGGAAGTTTTACGGCTGCTCGGGGGCTATCTGATTGGACGCGATCACGTCCAAGTCACCACAAGGAGCAAGAGATGCGTAAGCTGATGGTAGCTTTGAGCGCGGGCGCCCTGCTGGCCGCCTCGTCCGTGGCCGCAATCGCGGAGGAGGCCACGGGCTCGATCGCCAGCATCGACGTCGTGGCCGGCACGGTCACGCTCGATAGCGGAGACACCTTCCGTCTTCCGGAGGGCTTCGATTCCGCTTCCGTGGCGGTCGGCGATCAAGTGACGATCACCTACGAGGAAGGCGAAGCCGGCGAGATGAATGCGTCCGAGGTGATGCCGTCGAGCTGACCAGCACAGATGGCAGCGGCGGGTCGTAAACCCGCCGCTGCCATCGAAAGGGATTTGTCGGCGGCGCAAGCCGCCGATTTTTGTTTGCGCCAACGGTCGCACTGCGGGGCGGCGGTCCCTGCGCTATGAGACACGCCCTACTCCAGCACCGTTCGCCCCTCACGCATGAATCCCGCAGATTTCGTCCGCGAGCACACGCTGCTCCTCGCGCCCCCGCTGGTGCCGGAGGTGATGCTTCACCTGGCGCACGAAGCGCTGCCCTTGTGGGAGAAGACCGAAGAGGAGCTCGGCCGGCTCGGCCTGCCGCCGCCGTTCTGGGCGTTCGCCTGGGCGGGTGGGCAGGCGCTTGCCCGGCACGTGCTCGACAACCCTGAGCTTGTGCTCGGCAAGCGCGTGCTCGACGTCGCCTCCGGTTCCGGCCTTGTCGCCATCGCCGCCGCCAGAGTCGGCGCGCTGAGCGCGACAGCGACCGAGGTCGATCCTTTCGCGCTCGCCGCCATTGCAGAGAACGCCGCGGCGAACGGCGCGCAGGTAGGGATCTCCGATGCCGACGTCATCGGCCGCGACGGCGACTGGGAGGTCATTCTCGTCGGCGACGCGTTCTACGAGAAGCCTCTGGCCGACCGCCTGCTCGCCTGGCTTGAGCCGCTCGCGTCGCGCGGCGCGACAGTGCTGATCGGCGATCCCGGCCGCGCCTACCTGCCCAAGGAACGGCTGACGCTGCTGGCGACCTACGAGGTTCCGGTCACGCGCGCGCTGGAGGACGCAGAGATCAAGCGAACCAGCGTATGGCGGCTCTAACGGACAGGGGCGCGATCGCCTGATCATGCTAGTATCCTGACCTGCGCACTGTCGGGGGAACGGCATGAGCTTCGCCGGGATCAGCTATCTCGCCGTCATCGTGGCGGCGGTGGCAGGCTATGTGTTCGGCTCGGTTTGGTACATGGTGCTGGCTGATCGCTGGCTGGTCGCCGCGGGCTTTTCCGAGCCGCCAAAGCCGGCACCGGCGCCGTTCGCGATCGCCTTCCTGGCGCAGCTCGTCATCGCCTACTTCCTCGCCGGGCTGATCGCCCACCTCGGAGAGGTCACGCTGCTTCGCGGCGTCATAACCGCCTTCTTCGTATGGCTTCCCTTCGTGATGGGCACGATGGTCGTCAATCATCGCTTCCAGGGCTCAAGCTGGAGCCTCACCATGATCGACGGCGGACACTGGCTTGGCGTGTTCCTGCTGATGGGCATCGTCATCGGTCTCTTCGGCGCCTAGGACCGACCCGGCAGGGCGCTAACGCCCAGAGCCTCACGTAGACAACCGGCGCCCGGGCTTCGCATAATAGGCAAGACATGCGGGCGGAGCCCGCTGGAACCGTCGATGGGAGGAACGAATGTCGGAGGCCAAGCTCCATCCCGTTTCAAAGGAATGGGCCGACCGGGCGTACATCAATGCCGACAAGTACCAGCAGATGTACCGGCGGAGCATCGAGGACCCGGACGGCTTCTGGCGCGAGCAGGCCACGCGGATCGACTGGATCAAGCCCTTCACCAAGGTGAAGAACACAAGCTTCGCCCATCCCGACATCTCCATCAAATGGTTCGAGGACGGCACGCTCAACATCTCGGCCAGCTGCATGGACCGGCATCTGAACGACCGCGCCGACCAAGTAGCGATCCTGTGGGAGGGCGACGACCCGGCGGACGACAAGAAGGTCACCTATCGCGAGCTGCACGAGCACGTGTGCCGGCTCGCCAACGTCATGAAGGCGCGCGGCGTGAAGAAGGGCGACCGGGTGACGATCTACATGCCGATGATCCCGGAGGCGGCTTACGCGATGCTCGCCTCAGCCCGCATCGGCGCCATCCATTCCGTCGTCTTCGGCGGCTTCTCGCCCGACTCGCTTGCCAACCGCATCGAGGACTGCCGCTCCGATTTCGTGATTACCGCCGACGAAGGCGTCCGCGGCGGCAAGCCTGTCCCGCTCAAGGCCAACACCGACAAGGCGATCGAGCGCGCCGAGAAGGACGGAGCATCCGTCCGCCACGTGCTGGTCGTCCGCCGCACCGGCGGCGAGGTCGCCATGCAGGAAGGCCGCGACCTCTGGTACCACGAAGAGGTGGAGAAGGCCTCGGCCGACTGCCCGCCGGAGGAGATGAGCGCGGAGGACCCGCTCTTCATCCTCTATACGTCGGGCTCCACCGGCAAGCCGAAGGGCGTGCTCCACACGACCGGCGGCTACGCCGTCTACGTCTCCATGACGCACCAGTACGTCTTCGACTATCACGACGGGGACATCTACTGGTGCACCGCCGACGTCGGCTGGGTGACGGGTCACTCCTATATCGTCTACGGCCCGCTCTCGAACGGCGCGACGACGCTGATGTTCGAAGGCGTGCCGAACTATCCCACCGTCTCGCGCTTCTGGGAG
>CAZARE010000165.1:0-22163 GCA_964487455.1 uncultured Propylenella sp. | reverse complement strand
ACCACAGCGCGTTCGGCTCGCTGGAGGAGGACAACGGCGTGCCCATGGCCCTGTTGCGTCTTCGCTTGCGGCGCTTCACCAGGCCGTGGCGGTCGAGCACCGCGTGCACGGTGGAGATCGCCGGCCGCTGCACCTCCGTATAGAGCCGCGCCAGTCGCTCCCTGATCTTCGGAGCGCCCCAGGCCGGCCTCTCCCGCTTCAGCCTGACGATCAGAGTCTCGATCTGGAAGGGGAGCTGATTAGCGTGCCGGTAGGGCCGGCGCGAGCGGTCGTTCGCTGCCGATGCAGCCGATCGGGTGCGCCACGCCGACCCGGACCTGCCGGCAGCACTCACGGGACGGAGCGCTGACAATTGGCGTCATCTCGTCGCAATTGCCGACGCCGCGGGCGGAGACTGGCCAATCCGCGCGCGCTCGGTTGCGATGACGGCAGCGGCTGTGAAGGTCGAAGAAGGCGCCGGTATCATGCTCCTCCGGGACATTCGCCTGCTATTTGCCGAGTCGGATTATGAGCGGTTCCCTTCAAGGGATCTGGTTGCGGCCCTCGTCCGTATGGAAGACCGCCCGTGGGCGGAGTGGCGCAACAGCTCGCCGATCACCACACGTCAAGTCGCGAAGCTGCTTGAGCCCTTCGGGATCGGCCCGGAGAAATTCCGTGCCCCGGGGCGAACCCCTGGTACCCGGGGATACGCGCGGGCTGCTTTCGCTGATGCGTTCGCCCGGTATGTGCCGGAAGTCCCGTCTCCATCCGCCACAGCGCCACAAGCCCGGAATCCCGCCGACTTTCACAGATCTCATCCGCCACGCTCCAACGGCAGCGTGGCGCATACGAACGGGCAAGAATCAAGGGAACCTGCGAGTTGCGGCGCTGTGGCGGATCTGAACCCATGCAAGGCGATGGCGGACTCCGCTGAAGAGGACCTGCGGACCGCGTTCGAGGAGCGCGCCGCCTTCCTGGAGTTCGACGGCGGCCTGACACGCGCCGACGCAGAGGCGGAGGCTGCCGAGGAGATGGGGCGCCGTCGTCCCGAACCGGAACCGGGTGGTGACTGAGGTGACGGAAGCCGAAGTCGAGAGGCGGCTTCGCGAGACTGTGGCGCTGAGACAGCTGGTGACAGTCCTTGTGCCATCCAGGCGAGCGACCTGCCAAAAGAGCGACCGTGCCGTCGTCGATCAGGGTACGCAGGAGCGTAATGTGGTTCGCGGTGCGGAGGCCCTATCTTGGCTGGACTGGCTAAGTCCTGAGGAAGCGGCAGTCGTTCTGGCCCGGCTGGAGGGCGCGCGGTGGAAGCTGACTTGCTGGCGGTTCGGGATCAGCCGAGCAACGGCGCATCGCCGGTGGCGCCGATCTCTTCGTTTGATCACGACCCGTCTCGAGAAAAGTCGGCCTGAGCCAGAGGTGTCCGGTTCCGGAATCGAAGAAACCCAGCGCGCGGCTGCCCCCCGACGATACGCATGGCCATCGCGAACTCGCGCGCGGTGCTGGTGCCAGCATCTACCCCGACAGGCTCGTCCCTCTAGGTCAGCGCTGCCGCTTCTACCGTGGAGCGTGCTGGATTCCGGGAACGTTTGAAAGCGAAGACGTCGAGCTGGGTACGCCGCTTGAGGATGACGGCAAGCAGCGCGGCGCGGACCGCCTGCGAGCCGGCGGTGCCGATTGCAGCTCCCAATATCCCAAACAAGGGAATCAGTGCGACCGTCAAAAGCGCATTGATTGCGAGGCTGAGGCCGGCAACGAGCAGTCCGTCCCGCTGGTGTCCAAGCACGATCAGCAAATCACCTGCCTGACCGACGGAAGCACGCGCGATCAACCCGAGACCGAGTACGACAAGAACGCCATAGCCCGAGACGTAATTCGGCCCGAACATCGCAAGCAGCGGATTTCCGAAGGCCAGCATCGCCAGGACGGCGGGGACTGTCAGCCAGAAGGCACACCGGGTGCCTCTCAGGACTTGCCGCTGTAGCTCATGATGGTTGCGATTGGCGCGAGCGAGGGAGAACTCGCGGGTCGATATCAGAGCGAAGGCATAATAGACGTAGCCGGCGAGCGTCATCAGGCGACCGGCGGCAAAATAGATCCCGACCTCTGCGGAATCGGCCAGCAGGCCCAGCAGAAGGATGTCGGAGACCAGGTAGATCTCTTCGATCCCGTAGACGATCGTCAGCGGCAAGGTCGCCGCCAGCCAGACACGAGCTTTCTTGCGATTGCGGCGGGGCGCAAGGACATTGATCCGGCGACGGATGCGCCGCCGCAGCGCCAGCGCCTGGCCGAGCGTGATGGCGGCGGTGACGGCAATCGCCGCCCCGAGCGCGACGCGCGCATCAAGATCGAAGTCGGCGAGCGTGAGAGCCCCGACCGCGACTGCCAGTAGCATCGGCCGCAGCACGTAGGCCGGTGCGGCGGACAGGACGAACCAGCCGAAGCTGCGGGCAATGCCTTGCAGATAGAGCTCGCAAGCCAGGAACGGTATGCCGATGAGGCAGAGGGACAGGAGCACCAGTGGCGCGCCGGCGGATGTTGCGAGAAACGGAGTCGACCAGGCGACCGCCAGTCCCACACCCGCAATGGCCACGGAGCCCGCGATCACTACAAGATAGCCCGTTCCAATGAACGCCTGCGCATCGGCGAAGCGGCCGCGCGCCACATAGCGAGGCAGGAAGCGCAGGCAGGAATCGTTGAAGCCGAGCGCTGCGACCTGACCGGCTACGAAGAGCCAGGTCCAGTAGGTGACGTAGAGCCCGTAGTCGGTGAGCGAGAGCAGGCGCGCAAGAAGCACCTGTAGCCCGAAGGCAAGCGCTGCGCCGAGGATGCGTATGAGGAAGGCCGTGCCCGCGTTGCCGATATAGGCCCTTGTATCCCCCGATCGAGCCGCAAGGAGCCGGCGCAGTACCGGCGGCAGCGGCAGTCGGACAAGGAGCAGGTTCAGCGTGCCTCCCATCATTCCGCCGGGGCCATGACCCTTACCGCGTCGCGTCGCTTCTCGATCATCGGTATGAGGCGCGAGCGCAGCGCCAAAGGGATCCGCTCGAACGATCGCTTCAGGATTGGCCTCGCCCCATCGCGCCATACTTTGAGATACGCGTGTCCGTAGATCGTGTTCGCGGCGCGGTAGGCCATTAGCGGCTCGGTGTCGTTGCACCAGTCGGACTTGTAGGCGCCGGGCTCGCCGAGCAGGTCGTAGGTGCGCACGCCGTTTGCCAGACACCACCTGACCGCCTCTTCCAGCTGCAGCTTTCCGGGCGAGTAGTCGCGCAGGCTCCAGTCGAACGAGCCGAGGTAGGAGTAGAAGCGTCGATAATGGAGAAAGCCGATCTCAACGGCAATCGGCCTGCCATTGAGCGTCAGGGCGGCGGCAACGGCGCCGCGCTCACCAGACAGGGCGCCCAGAAATTCTGGAACGTGGGGCATGTTCAGCGCGCGCGTCGCGCGACCGGTCTGTTCCAGCCAGTCGCGCTTCATTGCGAGACCGATGCGGACTAGCTGCGAATAGTTAGGCGTGCCGCCAAAGTGGACGGTGTAGCCCATCATGCCAAGCGCCGCGAGCCTGTTGCGTCGCTTGTTGCGAGCGCGCCGGGTCTTGCTCTTCAGGCTGGCGCGATAGGCTTCGAAGCAGCCGCCGAATTGTGTCAGATCCACCGATGAATTGAGCCCTACCTGCACGGCGAGGAGGTGGCTGGACACCTCGTGCGGCAAGGCGGATTCCAGAACGCTTTCCATATGGATGGAGTCGGTCCTGTCCTCGTTGGTGATCATCCACATGCAGCGCGCGATGAGATCGGCAATGCTCTTCGGGCAAGCCACATCACGGTCGATGAGGATATTCCCGTACTGCCCGTGCGGCTCGGTCAACGTCACCATCTTGCGAACGGCGGGCCGGTCGCCGGTCAGCATCAGCGGCCAGATTGCAGCGAGGCGTCCAGCGAGATACCCGGTGTAGACTCGGATCAGCGCCCCCCCGCCCTCAGGCGCGTAGTAGCTGCACCAGTTGCGGCACCAGTCGTAGCTCTGGAAGTAGGTCAGCGGATCGGCAGCCCGCTCCTCCAGTTCCTGCCAGGCGGCACGAATGCGCTCCATACCGGACAGCGAATCGACACACTCGATCTGCCATCCAGCCGCGCCGGCACAAGCCGGTTCCGCCCTACGCATGGCGGCCTCTCACCCGGTATCTCGTGCGAGCTTCCGCTACTTCGCCAGCTCGTAGGTTTCGATGTCCCGCATTCCAAAAGGCGCAGCGGGATCGACCCGGAAGTCGACCTTATAGGTCATGCGGTTCTTCTTCTGCATGCCGGAGAAGCGGTGGGCGGCGGCCAGCGCAAGCTTGCTCCACAGGACCGGACCCGATTCGGCGATGCGCGGGTTCGTCACTCCGAAAGAGCGCCGCAGGATGCCGTTGGCGTAATGGTTGGCGTAGCGGTTCCGCAGCGCCGCCGTCCAATGCTCCGTCGTGAATGACACGTTCAGGCAATCGTAGTTTACCACTCGGTGCGGGCCGTTGATCGGCCAGTGCAGCATCTCACCCGGCTCCAGATCAATGACATCGGCGTAGTCGTCGAACCAGGGTTCATAGCGCGTGTCGTGTTCGTCAGCTTCGTTGAGGATGATCTTCTCCATTGCCTCCTGACGCAGGAACGGGGCGGTGTTCGGATAGATGAACACCCTCTTGCGCCCGCGGATCTGCCAGAGCGACTGCCCGGGAACGTCGCAGTGGTAGTACACCTGAACGTTGGGCGAGGAGATGAGGATGCTCATCTTCTGCTTGTACGTCCTGAGGCCCGGAACGTGCGCCTCGAACTCCCCGAAGACTTTCTCGATCACCGCCTGATAGGACGGGTCGATCTCGCCCACGCGCTGAATCAGAACCCACATACTGCCATTGCGCACCGCCTCGATCACCTCATGGCCGCTCGCATCGCCGATCTCGCCATCGCGCCAGCTGGATGGATCATGCACCTTCTGGTTCATCGTGTTGACGTGATAGTGGGCGCGCGGGACCGCTTCGATCAGCTTTGCCAATGCATCGTTGCTGAAGAGCGGCGATTCATGCAGCCGGTGCTGCAATCGGATGAGGTGGTTCCCGAACAACTCGGCGTGCTTCGGCTGCCAGTCTACGAGGATGGGTTCGGTGGCCACGTTGGTTGTCTCCCCTTAACGCACTTGGCACGGCCGTTGGCAGCATTATGGCACCGCACCGTCACCGCGAACTGAATAGAAATGTAATGACATCCGAGAGCTCGAATACAAGCGGGTCCCATCGTCAGTGTTAACGGGCGCTGGCAGTCCGGGCGTACGAAGTCAGCCGTCGCTCACTGAAAGTCTGACGGTCATGTCCCTCTCGCGCGGCTGAGCGTCATGATCTTGCGAGAACAGGCGTCTGCAGATGACCCAAGTGCGGACGGTGTCCAAAAGCTTGCGCGGTGTGAAGTGGCCCCCGGATTTGGGACCGGTTGACTAATTGGATTGGGAGCCGTTCCGTCGCAACAGACGGAGCGGAGAATGACGAAGCGGACGAGACGGAAGATCGACGCGGTGCTGAAGGCGAAGATTGCGCTGGAGGCGCTGAGGGAGCAGGCGACGGTTGCCGATCTGGCGCAGCGCTATCAGGTTCATCCGAACCAGATTTACGCCTGGAAGAAGCAGCTGTTGGAGCAGGCGGCGCGCGCCTTCGAAAGCGGCATCGGGGATGGTTCGGCCGATCACGAGCGCGAGGTCAAGCAGCTGCATGCCAAGATCCGGAAGATGAGCGCCCCGGACCGCCGCAAGCTCGTTGAGCGGCAGCATGGAGCGCTGTCGATCCGCCGGCAATGCGCGCTTTTGGGGATTGCGCGCTCCGGCGTCTATCGCCCGCCGCCGGCCGCCAACGACAATGGCCTCGCCTTGATGGGGCGGATCGACGAGCTGTTCACCGCCTGGCCGTTCCTCGGCCACCTTTGCAAGGGCTGACCTGCCCAGCCGGTGCGCGAGCGCTTCGAACTCGGCTTGCAGCATCTCACCGGCGGATTGCGAAGTGACCAGCAACGCTATCCGTTCCCCGGTCCGCAGGGCAACATCGAACATTGCTTCGTTGGGCTTGAAGACCGGAATATCGACCTGGGTGGATGCGTGCTCAATGGCCTTTCCGAATGCGGAACACGTAAACAGCACCGCCTCCGATCCCGCACGCTGGGCATACAGAGCAAGTCGGTCGAAGCGTCCGACCATCGTGGGCTCGAGGCGCCCCGCTGCCTCCAGGTCGCTTAGCAGCGAGCTGTCGAGAACATCGAAGGGCGCGGCGGATGGCCAATATGCGGCGAAGGCCGCGTGTATGGGCTCGAAGGCGAGATGCGTCGCGTGAATGAGCGCGATACGTGGCCTTGCAGCCGGGACCTCGCCGCCACGCAGGCCGTTCATCCCGCGAGTTCGCGGCGCACGATGGCCGCTCCCTCGGCAAGAGCACGGAGCTTGGCGAACGCGACGGCGCGATCCAGGTACTTCATGCCGCAGTCGGGCGCGGGAATCAGCCGCTCGGCCGGAACATGAGCGAGGGCGGCACGGATACGGTCTGCAACCTCGCCCGCCGTCTCCGGTTCGGGCTGCGCGAGACTGATAACGCCGAGCACGACGCTTTTCCCTGACAGTTCGGCTAAGACATTCGGATCGAGCCCGGGCTGAGCCGCCTCGATCGATATCTGATCCGCAACGGAGGAGGCAAGCTCACCCATCACCGAATAGCCGCTCGGCTTATCGCGAACGAGGTGGGCATAGCCGAAGCATACATGCACGACGGTCGGGCCCGGCACACCTTCCAGCGCGCGGTTGATCGCCCTGACGCCGTAGCGTGCAGCCCGCTCCGGCCTTGCCTGGAGCCACGGCTCGTCTATTTGAACTGCGTCTACTCCGGTTTTCTTCAGGTCCAGAAGTTCCTGATTGACGGCTACTGCGTAGTCCATCGCCAGGGCTTCGTCGTCGCCGTAGAAATCGTCCTGCACCTGCTGAGCCATCGTGAACGGCCCGGGCACCGTCACTTTTGTCGTACGGTCCGTGTTTGCGCGCAGAAAGGCGGCGTCGCGGACCCCGATCGGCCCGGGGCGGCCAACCTTCCCGACGACGCGCGGAACAACGATAGGAACCCCGGTACGGCCGATGACCTCACCTGGCTCATCAATGTCGATTCCGTCCAGGGCTGATGCGAAGTAGTTCGAATAGCTTTCGCGCCGGACCTCCCCGTCAGTCACGATGTCGACACCCGCTCTTTCCATGTCGCGGATAGCGAGAATGGTGGCGTCGTCGTGAGCGGCCTGGAGATGCTCCCCGGGAATGCGCCAGACATCGTGCAAGCGCACGCGAGGGGCCTTGCGAAAACGCGACTCGCTTCTGTCAATCAGCCAGTCGGGCTGCGGGTAGCTTCCGACCACGGACGTCGGCAGGACGCCGACTCTCACGGTCATGAGTGAGCTTGCCTCATCAGTGAAGACGCCTCCCGGCTCTAGGTGTGTTCCCGGGCTGTCAGGCCGACTTGCGCGCCGCGGGCACGCCAGCGGCATCCTGCGCGAAATAGGGCATGACGTCGCGCCCGAAGCGCGTGAGCCAGTCTTGACGCAACTGATGCGGCAAGCCCGGCAGCGATGGGACAACTAGGATGTAGTTGTAGCCGATGTCGAAATATCGCTGCAGTTTGGCGCGCACCGTCTCGGCGCTGCCGATAAGGGAGTACTCGATGAGCGGCCCGATATTGTCGGGGTCGCAATAGACGAGACGCCGCTTATGCACCTCCGTGAAGGACTGGTAGTGAGGCACGTTGGCGTAGCGCTCGGCGTCGAAAGCGTAGTGCTCGACCTGAAGCTGGTACCAGTGCGGCACATGGCGGCGTGCCAGTTCCTCGGCCTCCTCGTCGGTGTCGGCCATCACCAGAATGGGAGCGGCAAGCTTGATGGAGTCGGGATCGAGGCCATATGCCGGCGCCGCTTCGATCCACGAGGCGAGCACCTTCTGCTGGGCCTCCAGGGGACTGTGCGCCGTCAGCATGGGCGGCAGGCCCAGTTCGGCGATCTTCAGGGCGCTTGACGGCGCCCCGATCGCGCCGTGAAACGTCACGTTTTCCAGGCGCGGGGTTGGCCTGAGCCGGATCTCGCGCGGCACGGAAAGATACCGGCCATTATAAGAGAAGGGCTCGCCCTTGAGCGCCAGCCGGAGGATTTCCCAGCCTTCCTGAAAGCGATCCTTGGCCTCGCCCATCTCCACGCCAAACGCCTCATATTCGAGCGGAGCGTTGCCGCGCCCCAGCCCGATCCGCACCGGCGCGTCGGTCATGAGGGTCAGCATGGCGATCTCTTCCGCGACGCGCAGCGGGTGATGCCACGGCGTCACGATGACCGCGGTGCCGAGACCGAGAGTGGGACAGCGGGCCGCAATGTTGGCCAGCAAGGTCATCGCGTTGGGGGTCGGATAGTAGTTGGAGAAATGATGTTCCACGACCCAGGCTGCGTCATAGCCGAGCGAGGCGCCCAGCTCGGCGTCGGAGAGGAGTTGGCGGTAGAGGACGGCGTCGCTGTCGCCTTCCGAGCCGACTGCCCCCATCATCCAGCCGAAAAGCGGTCCTGTACCCGTCATGCCTGTCACCTTGGTACTGCTCGTCGTTTCGACGTCTTGCCGCTACGACGCGGCTCAACGGCCGCGCCTGCTCGGCTGAACCACTTCATTCAGACCCAGCTCACGATAGTGCTCCGCGATCTTGTCGGCGGTTCGCTCGAAATGCGCACTGAGGTGCGCGATGGCGCCGTCGACGTCGCGCTGCAGCGTCGCCTCCATGATCATGCGATGCTCAGCGTCGCGATCTCTCGTCCCGCGCCGGGTCACGGCGAGGCTCAGCCGGCGGTACCGCTCGCTCTGGTCGTAGAGCGTCGAACGAAGCCGCATGAGCCACTGCAATCCGCAGGCCTCGACCAGCGCGGTGTGGAAGCGGCCATGCATCCTCGCCCACTCCTCGGTGAGCCGCCGATCGTCATCGGGCGGCGAGTGGGGCACGGAGAGCAGATCCTCCCAGCTTCGTCGCACCGCTGCCTCCCAATCCTGGTCGCCACGCAGGATCGACAGGCGCAAGGCGGCGCATTCAAGCTCGATGCGCGTCCGGGTCAGATCCCGAAGATCCGAAAGTGAAAGTGCGCTGACGCGAAATCCCCGCTGATCCTCGACACGGATCAGGCCGTCGGCCACCAATCGCGACAGCGCCTCCCGCACAGAAGCCGCGCTGACATTGAAGCGGCTGCCAAGCTGCGCGATCAGCAGCTTCTCGCCCGGCCGAATATCACAGTTGAGAATTTCTGCGCGCACGCGTGCGTAGACCGCCGATGCGAGGGTCCGAGGTCCCGGGTCCGACCCCGCTGCTGGCACGGAAATATCGAGGGATGCCGGCTGGGCGGCTTCGGTCATGAGGTCTCCCGGAGGGGCGTCGTCGCAAATGTCCCATCCACGACGGCTCTCGTCAACGATAAAAAAGCGATCATCGATAATTTATGTACCTAGCCACGGGGCGCATCGGCGGATAAAGCCATTCAATCAGCGCCGGCAGAGACCAGTCGGTATCGATATTCGATTGACGCGTGCCCGTTTCCAACAGCTTAGGCGCCCTGTTCAGAGCCGAGCAGAACCGAGGGAATGCGCACTTCGACACGGCGCTGTGCGAACGAACGCAGCAGGGGTCGCGAGGGTATCGGTGTCCACGATCACGCTCTCAGCCCATCTCGGGCTGCTCTTTACGGAGCTGCCGCTTGCCGAGCGCTTCCGTGCGGCGGCCGATGCCGGGTTCGCCGCCGTCGATCTTCCGGACCTGGTCGAGGCTCCGATTGCCGAGATCGAACAGCGTCTCGCAGAGGCCGGCTTGCACTTTAATCAGACGACAACGCCGTTCGCGGCGCCGCAGCACGGGCTCGCCGCACTTCCGGAGCGTGTCTTGGAGTTCCGCGCGCATTGCGAGGCGCTGGTACGCGTGGCGGAGACCATTCGGCCAAACTGGGTTCATGTCATGTCGGGATTGCCGGAGCCGGACTCGACATTCGCCGAGACCTACGAGACCTACCTGGAGAACCTCGCCTTCGCCGCCGATCTGTTCGAGAAGAGCGGCGTCGGCGCGCTGATCGAGCCCATCAACGCCACCGACCTGCCGGGCTACTTCATGAAGAGCAACGACCTTGCCCGGCAGGCCGTCAGCGACGTCGGTCACCCGAACCTGCGCATCATGTTCGACGTATACCACTACGCGATGGACGGGATCGATCCGGTCGCCGCCTTTCGCGAGACCGCCGCGCAAGTAGGCCACGTGCAGTTCGCCGATTGTCCCGGGCGGCATCAGCCCGGCACAGGGACCATCGACTTCGAGGGGTTCTACCGGCTGCTCGTCGAGGTCGGCTATGACGGCTACGTCAGCGGCGAGTACGTTCCCAAGGGAAGCTCGACGCCGGACACGCTCGGATGGATGGCGGACGTGCCGTAGCGTTCGCTCACAGCTCGATTTCGTCCAGCATGCGCTCGCCCGCGTAGAAGCGGCGCACGTTCTCGAAGAAGCCGGCCGCCTTTGCGCGCATGGCGTCGGCAGTTCCTGCCGCAACATGCGGAGTGAGGACCACGTTCGGCAGAGACGTCAGCGGGTGACCGGCGGCAACGGGCTCGTCTTCGAAGACATCGAGCCCCGCACCCGACAGCCGGCCATCGGTCAGCGCCTGCCACAGCGCCGATTCATCGACGATGCCGCCACGCGCCGTGTTGATGAGCACGGCGCCCGGCTTCATCTTTGCGATGGCGCCGGCGTCGATGAGATTGCGGGTTTCCGGCGTCAGCGGCACGTGCAGCGTGACGAGGTCGGATTGGCGCAGCACGTCGTCGAGCGAGCCTCGGCGGACCCGCAGCTCCGCTTCCCGAGTCGCCGGCAGCGGCGCAAGGTCGAAGTAGAGGCCGCGGGTGCCGAACGGCTTCAGCCTCTCCGCCACGGCCTGGGCGATCCGGCCCATTCCGACGTACCCCACCACTCTCCCGTTGATATCCCTGAGCGAGGATCGCAGGGCATATGCGTGAAACCTGCCCTGCCTGAGCTCGCTGTCGGCGAAGAGCAGGCGCTTGCAGACGGCCAGCATGAGCATCACCGTGTGCTCGGCGGTGCCGACCGTCGTGCCGCCCGGGTTGATCGCAAGGCGGATGCCGCGCTCCCGCAGCACGGCGAGATCGAGCATGTCATGATAGCCCACTCCCTCATGCACGACGGCTTTGAGCCTGGCGGCCGAAGCGAGAAGCTCGCCGGTCAGCGGGCTGGCGCAGATGACGACGTCGCAGTCCGCGATCCTCGCCGCGAGCTCCGCCGCCGCCGGCGTGTCGAGCGTCAGCAGCGACACGTCTGCGGGGGCCTCCCTGCGGATGATCTCGTAGACCGCGTCCGGCGCGAAGGCCGAGTAGAGCACCTTTCGCGTCATTGTCCGGACAATCGTTGCGAGGACGGTCTTGACGCGCCGCCTCGCATCGCACTGTCATGCGTTCGCGGCACGCTCTCCCTCCCTGGTGTGCAGGTGGCACGCGGCGCACCCCGCGGCGGCGCCGACCGGCGCGAGCTGTGGTACGACCTCCTCGCAGACGGCGCCGATCTTCCTGTGGCAGCGGGTGTGAAACGCACAGCCGCTCGGCGGGTCGAGCGGCGACGGCACCTCGCCGGCAAGCAGTATCGTGTCATCGCTGTCGTCCGGGTGACCGGGAAGAGCCGCGGAAAGAAGCGCCTGCGTGTACGGATGCTGGGGCGCGGTGAACAACTCCTCGGTCGGGCCGGTCTCGACGATCCTGCCGAGGTACATGACCGCGATGTGATCGGCGAGGTAGCGGGTCGTCGCAAGATCATGCGCCACGAGCACGTAGCTGACGCCATACTCGTCCTGGAGGTCCTTGAAAAGATTCATGATCTGCGCCCGGATCGATACGTCCAGCGCAGAGACCGGCTCGTCGAGCACGACCAGGCGCGGGTTGGATATCAGGGCGCTGGCGATCGCGATGCGCTGCCGCTGTCCGCCCGAGAACTCGTGGGCGAAGTTGCCCATGTGCTCGGGCTTCAGCCCGACGTCCTCCATCACCTTCGCGACCCGGCGATCCACTTCCTTCCGGCCGGGCCGCCCATTGACGACGAGAGTCTCGGCCACGAGGTCGCGCACGCGCATTCGCGGGTTCAGCGATGACCACGGATCCTGGAAGACGGCCTGCACGTCCGTGCGGTAGCGCCTCAGCGCCGCGCCCTTCAGGCCATGGATGTCCCGGCCGCCGACATGGACCGAGCCGCTCGTGGGAACTTCGAGCCGCAGAAGAAGCCTGGCGACCGTGGTCTTGCCGCAGCCCGACTCGCCGACGAGAGCGAGCGTCTCGCCCGCCCGCACGCCGAAGCTGATTGTGTCGACCGCCCTGACCAGGCCGACCGGCTGACCCAACAGGCCGCCGGTTGCGACGAAGTTCTTGGTCAGGTCGCGGGCTTCGACGACAAGCTCGGTTTCCATGTGGGGTCCTCAAGCCGCCAGCAGCACGCTATGTGCCCGGGTTCGGCACCGCGTCCGGCGACTGGCGGCGGATACTCTTCGTGACATCGGCTGTCGGCATAGGCGCAGCGCGGCGCGAAGCCACAGCCCTTCGGCAGGTTCCAGAGGCTTGGCGGCTGCCCCTCGATCGAGGCGAGGCGCGTCAGCTTGCCGGCAAGCCTGGGGACGGAGTTGAGCAGCGCCGCGGTATAGGGGTGCGAAGGCCGGTCGAAGATGGCCCGGACCGTTCCGGTTTCGACGATCCGCCCGGCGTACATCACCATCAGCCGGTCGCAGATTTTGGCGACGATGCCGAAGTCGTGGGTCACGAACAGGATCGCCAGCCCGGTTTCGCGCTGGATGTCCCGCAGCAGCTTCAGATATTGCGCCTGTATGGTGACGTCGAGCGAGGTCGTCGGCTCGTCTGCGATGATGACCTTCGGCAGGCATGAGATCGCGATGGCGCCGACGACCCGCTGCCTCATCCCCCCGCTCATCTGATGGGGATAGTTGCCGACCCGGTGCTCGGGCGCCGCAACGCGCACCTGGCGCAGAACGTCGATCGCTCTTTGAAGGAGGCTGCGGCGCGTTGCCTTTGTATGGATCTTCAGGGCCTCGATGATCTGATTGCCCACGGTGAAGGCGGGATTGAGAGAGGTCTGCGGGTCCTGCAGGATCATCGCGATCTTGCTTCCGCGCACGCGCCGCATCTCGTCCTCGCTCTTGTCGAGCAGCTCCTCGCCGTCCAGACGAACGGAGCCCCCTACGATCCGTCCGACCGGCCTCGGCAGGAGGCGAAGAAGCGAAAGCCCGGTCATCGATTTTCCGCTGCCGGATTCGCCGACGATACCCAACGTCTCGCCGGCACGCAGCTCGAAGCTGACCCCGTCGACAGGACGCATCGGTCCGGCCATCGTGTCGATCTCGGCCGTCAGGTTCTCCACCTGCAGCACGATCCCATCCCTTTCGCTTGCCATCATCTCACGTGTGCCTCAGCTTGGGATCGAGCCAGTCCCGAAGCCAGTCGCCGATCAGGTTGATCGACAGCACGGTGAGCAGGATCGCGAAGCCCGGAAAGAACGATATCCACCAGGCGCTCACGAAAAGCTGCCGCCCGTCGGCGACAAGCAGGCCCCAGGCCGGTGTGGGCGGCGGCACGCCGATTCCGAGAAAGCTCAGAGTCGACTCCAGGATGATCACGACGCCGACCTGAAGACTCGACATGACGACAATCGTGTTTGCGACGTTCGGGAGGATATGACGCAGGAGAATGCGCGTGTGAGACGCGCCGGCGACCCTGGCCCTGGCAACATAGTCCCGCTCCCGCAGCGAGAGCACCTCCGCGCGAACCTGCCGGGCAAAGAAGGCCCACAGCACGATTGCGACGATGAACAGCACCGCCTGGAAGCTCGACCCCCAGATCGCCGCAACCGCCAACGCCATCAGGACGCTCGGCACCGCAAAGGAAAGGTCGACCAGGCGCATGATGACCGCATCCGTCCAGCCGCGCGCGTAGCCGGCGACAAGTCCAAGAAGGCTGCCGATCGCGGCGCCAAGCATGATGCCGACAAAGGAGATCGTCAGCGCATACCAAGCACCGTGGATGACCCTGCTGAGCACGCAGCGTCCGAAGCGGTCCGTTCCCAGAATGAACTCCCAGGTCCCGCCCCAGAAGACGGGCGGCTCAAGGCGGTCGCGCAGATGGCTTTGATAGGGGTCGTGAGGAGCGAGAACGTCGGCAAACAAGGCCGGTATGACGAGCACTACGAGCAGCATGATGCCGGGGATGACGGGAAAGCCGACGGAGGCGGACCGCCTCGCGCGACGGTGCGCTTCCACCCGGCGCGCAGGAGCCGCCCGGCGCATCCGCGGCAATAGGGAAAGTCGGCGCAGGGACGCATCCTCAGCCATGACGGATACGCGGATCGACATATGCGTAGAGAATGTCGACGAGGAAGTTCAGGAGGAGGAAGACCAGCGCAAAGAACACCACCACCGCCTGGACGACGGGGTAGTCTCGCTGGCGAATCGCCTCGATTGCGAGATGGCCGACCCCCGGCCAGGCGAAGACGGTCTCGATCACGATCGATCCGGTAAGAATGGAACCGGCAAGTATCCCGAAATAGGTCAGCGGAACGATCGCGGCATTGCGCAGCGCGTGCTTCCAGACCACCTTCCATTCCGGCACGCCTTTCACCCTTGCGAGCTTGACGTACTCAGTGTCCAGGACCTCCAGCATCGAGGAGCGCGTCAGCCGCACCAGCGCCGCGACCTGATACCAGCTCATCGCCACGGCGGGCAGGACAACGTAGGAGGTCCCTCCAATTCCCGAAGTCGGAAACAGTCCCAGCCCCACGGCGAAGACCCATATGAGAATAATGCCGAGCCAGAACGGAGGTATGGACTGTCCGAGCAACGCCGTGATCTTTGCCCCGCTGTCGATGAACGTGTCCTTGTGGACAGCGGCCAGCACGCCGAGGGGGACGGCTACGACGACGGTCAGTAGGATGGCGACACCGCCGAGCCTCAGGGTCGCGGGCAACCGCTCCAGCACAACCGTCATGGCGCCTTTGCCATGCTGCCGGATCGACCCGCCGAAATCGCCCTGGAGCGCCCTGCCAAGAAACGTCAGGTATTGCTCAATCAGAGGCCGGTCTAGGCCGAGATGCCGGGTGAGAGCCTCGACCTGGGCCGGCGACGCATCGTCGGCCAGCATCGCGTGAACCGGGCTCCCGACAAGATAGGTGAGCACGAAGACGATGACCGTGATCAGCCACAGCGTGACGAGAGCCTGCACGAAGCGGACGAGGATATAGCGCTGCATAACGGGCGATCTCGCTGCTCGATGCAAGGTACCGTCGAGGTGGTGCGAAAGCTGCCGGAGCTTCCGGCCGCATCGGCGGTAAGCCGCTCATTCTCGACATAACGGGCATGCGGACAAGGGCCGACGGCCAGCTGGGGACTCTCCCGGTCATGGCCGTCGGCATCGAAGGCCCTACTCGGCTTTCTCGATAAGGTGGTAGTGGGAAATTCCGGCCGACGTCACGCCCGGAAAGACCCAGTCGGAGACGACATCGGGGTTAACTACCACCTCGCTTCTGACCGCCGCCAAGGGCATGTCGGAATACTGCTCGAACAGATAGGTCCACGCTTCGCGCGCGATCCGGTCGCGCTCCTCGGGGTCGAACGTGACGACGAGGTCGTCGACCATCTTGTCGATCGTGTCATCCTCGAAGAGCTGAAAGCCGGTCGGCTTGAAGTAAGTGAGCAACCCGGTCTGAGTCGGACGGATCGGCGCGTTGCGCGTTGGATTGATGCCGTCACCCTCACGTCCTCGGTGCATCGCCGCCGTCGCCGCCCGGTCAGTCGACACCAGACGCGTCTGCATGCCGATCTCGTCCAGGAAGACCTGGAGCAGCTCCACCATGGGGCCGTAGTACGGGCCGCCTGCCAGTGTGACGTGATAGAGCCTGATCTCAGGATCGTCGAACGCATCCGGGTAGCCGGCCTCTGCCAGGAGCTCTCTGGCGCGGTCAGGGTCGTAGCCGTACATCTCCTCGAAGCGCCCGGCCAGCTCTGGATTGTAGCCCTCGTGCCCTTCCTTCATGCCCCAGCGCACGATCGGCTCAGCCCGCTCCGCGCCACCGAACACCACGTCGATCATCGCCTCGCGGTCGATTGCGCGGTTCATCGCCTCCCGGACACGAATGTCGGTAAACGGAAGCCCGGGATTGAAGGCCGGGTCATCGGACTTGAGATACAGCCCCATGAAGCTGTTCGAGAAATGGGCCCAGAAATTGCGCGACCTGACGATCTCCATGCCGCTTCCAGTGGCGTCCTCATGCAGCTCGGCGGGAAGGGACGCGATATGCGCCTCCCCGGCCAGCAGCGCGGCAAGCTTGGTGCCCGGCTCCGGGATCCAGCGGAACTCGATCTGCTCGAAATCCGGCTCGAAGCCCGACCAGTGGTTCTCCACCCTTTCGATAACGAGCCCTGCACCGGACCCGCTCTCGAGGTACTGATAGGGCGCAGTGCCGGCGGGCTTGCTGTGGTAGCCATCCAGGCCTTCGGCCTCGTACTGCGCCTTGCTGTAGATCACCATGATCCCGCGGCCGGCGTGCAGGAACGGAAAGCCGATATGCGGCTCCTCGTACCGGAACTCGACGGTGTGGTCGTCGACGGCCACGACTTCGGCGCCACGCAGCTGCTCAATG
Source organism: uncultured Propylenella sp. (assembly GCA_964487455.1). Lineage (GTDB taxonomy): Bacteria > Pseudomonadota > Alphaproteobacteria > Rhizobiales > Afifellaceae > DASWJZ01. The sequence continues at coordinate 5,437 of CAZARE010000165.1, read as the reverse complement.
GCTCCCATGCGCGAATCTTCGGCCGTGTGAAGCTCGTAGCTGTGCACGACGTCGGCCGCAGTCACAGGGCCCCACCCGTGATGGAACTCGGCGTTCTCGTGGAGATGGAACGTCCACACGGTCGCGTCGTCGTTCTGTTCCCAGGAATGCGCAAGCCCGCTCTGGTCATACTCGCCGGTCGCCGCGTCCTCTCCCACGAGCCCCTGTGCCCAGGGCAGCATGAAAGCGCCCGTCGTCATCCAGAAGAGATTGGTCTCGTCAGACGGCGGATCGATGGCGATCACGACGCGGTCCTGCGCCGCCGCCGATGCCACAGCCAACAGGAGCCCCAAGGCCGGGGCAGCGCACATGCTCAGTATCAGCTTTCGGTCTCTCATCAGCTTGCTCCTCCCTGCAACAGCGCCCGCTCGTTCCTTCTTCGTGGCGGGCCGTGCCCTAGCGATCATTTCTGCGGACTACCGCCATGGCGATTCAGGAGCTTCGCGAAGAAGCGGCGCGCAAGCTGCACCTCGCCCTGCGGAATGCCGACCAGCTGGTTCTCTCCGAACTCGGCCCAGCGATCGTTGATGACGCCGAGCCGTTCGCGTCCCCTGACTGTCAGATCGAGACGCCCGGCCGAGTCCCGTCGGACATAGGATCGCTGGATAAGCTGCGCGACCGCATCCTCTGCGTCGCGCTCGCCGAGGTATTTCGTATTGGCGAGCGTCTGCAGCGTGATGTTCGGGCTCTCCGACAACCCTGTCATGACGCGCACTTGCGGTCGCGTGAGCCCCGCCTCGGCGCGGTGCGCCTCGAACCCGCCCGATATCGACTGGTAGGCCTCGAACATCAGGGTCAGGAACGGAAGGGACTGAGCGTCGCGCGGCGCCGTTCCGGCGCCCGAACGGTCCTGGCGCGCGGGATCGAAATGCGGAAGGTCCTCAACAGCGCCATAGCGCCCCTGGGCAAAGACCAGCGGCTCCGAATCGAAAAGAGCGTATCGCTCGACCTCTCCGACGATGATGAGGTGATCTCCTCCCTCGTGGCTCCCCGCACGCCGGCACTCAAGCTGCGCGGCTACACCGGCGAGCAACGGCGCGCCGGATACGCCGCGCGACCATTCCACTCCGGCGAACTTGTCCTCGCTGGACCCGGCGAAGGCCTGCGCCAGACCGATCTGGTTCGTGCCGAGGACGTTCACCGCGAACGTGTCCGCCGTCTCGAAGATCGAATAGCTTCTCGAGCGGCGGCTGATGCACCACAGAACGAGCGGCGGCTCAAGCGACACGGAGGAAAATGAGTTCACCGTCACGCCCGCCAGCAGTTCGCTGGCACTTGCGGTGACGATGGTGATGCCCGTCGCGTACTGGCTGAGACAGCGCCGGAAGCGTCTGCTGTCCTCAGACGGATCACCCTCCTCGAGCAATCGCGCCTGGCCGTCCGCAGGAATTCCCGCGGCAGCACCCGGTCCAGCCCGACCCGGCCTCTCCGGCTCCGGCCCGGACCCCGCCGTCCGAGGGTCGGGCGCGGTCGCATGGCCGTCCTCGTCGGGCAAACTTCCGAGCCCTTTCGGGGGTCGCGCCCGGTCTTCAGAGAGGACCCGGCCAGGCTCCCTTCGGCGCTTTGCGCTCGCCACAATCACCTCAGGTCGTCCGTTTCCATGAACCAATCCTAGCATGAACGCTTCCAAGTTCGTCAATCATCGAATATCGATAATCTATGGACGGAGGTCGGGAAGCCATGGCAAGGTTTGCGGCAGGATGCATAAGATGGCAGGTCGGCGGCCGGTAGCGCGGCACGGAAATCCGCTCCGGACTGCCTTGGTTACGCGTCGTCTAGCCCGAGGCGCTTGCGGCGGCCTGGGCGGCGATAGGGAGGAAACATGAAGTTAGCGAGCTTCACGCTGCCGAACGGCCGCGATGGTTGGGGAATCGTCGCCGATGGCGGAATCATCGACCTGAGCGATCTTCGCCCGTCCCTGCGCCAGGCGCTGGATGACGGCGCGCCCCTGGAGAGGGAGCAGAGCCGGAAAGCCGAGCATCCTCTCGAGGCGGTCACCCTGCGCCCGCCGATCCCCAATCCGGACAAGATCCTGTGCGTCGGCCTGAACAGTAGGAGTCATATCCTGGAGACCGGCCGGGAAACCCCGAAGCAGCCGGTCATCTTCACCCGTTTCGCAGGCAGCCAAGTCGGTCACGAGCAACCAGTCATCCGGCCGGCCGTGTCCGATCACTTCGACTATGAGGGGGAGATCGCCGCGGTTATCGGCAAGCGTTGCCGGCACGTCAAGCGGGCCGACGCGCTCGCATGCGTCGCCGGCTACAGTTGCTACAATGATGGCTCGGTCCGGGATTGGCAGCGGCACACGCATCAGTTCACGCCGGGCAAGAACTTCAACGCATCGGGATCCTTCGGCCCGTGGCTGGTTACGCGGGACGAAATCGGCGACGTTACTCAGCAACTGCTGGTCACGCGCCTGAACGGCACGGAAGTGCAACGCGCGCTCATCGACGACCTGATCTTCGATATACCGACCATCATCGAGTATTGTTCGACCTTCGCGGAGCTTCTGCCGGGGGATGTGATCGTGGCAGGCACCACCGGCGGCGTGGGTGCAGCCAGGACGCCGCCCCTATGGATGAAGCCTGGCGATGTGATCGAGGTCGAGATCTCCGGAATCGGCGTTCTTCGCAACACCGTTGAGCAGGAGCGTCTGCCTGAGGCTTCGATGGGAACCGACGATACGAAGGCTGCTTAGAGCGAGCCACCAGAGCTAGAGATCTGGCAGCAGGCCAATCCCCGGATCCTTATGAACCAGTTTGGCCAAACGAGCCTCGATGCCCGATGAGCTGGCTGAAGCGGAGTGAGGAAAGGTGTGGTCCGATAAAGGAGCTCGCTGTTAGGGCATCAGGGATTGTAATGGCGACATCTATCGACCGTTCCACGCGTCATGCAGTCGGTGACGATTGACGCGGCTCTTTGTTTCGCACTGCCGCGTGAGCCGACGAAATGCTCGCCTTTGTGGTAAGAATGCTGGCTGTGGAATCGACGAGTTCAATCCGGACCTTCAGTCCCGCCGCCATCCGAGTCCGACATTCGAGCCACCACCCGGTCCCTCACAAATCTCATCTGACTAAGCTAACAAGCACCATGCCGCGGAATCGCGGGTGTTTTTGGAGAATGTTGGATCCCGGTTCCTCTCCCTCCGCCAGCGCTACTCTCCTTAAATTTCTCCGAGCGGCACTTCTGCCCGTTCAGCCCCGCGGATCGCGGGCCTTTTGGCTCGGGAGACGAACCGCGCTCCGTGAAAAGTCGGCCGTCCGTTCTCTATTCGGGCCTCTATTCTCTCAACCTCCGCACCGTGCCAATTGGGTTCCGAGCTTTAAGCCCCGCAGAAATCGCGGAGAGTCGAGGGGCACAGGCTACGCCATTTCGAATCCTGCTCGCCCGGCCGAGGGAAACGGCTTTTACCTTGATGCCTGGTGCTGTGAAGGGTTTCGGATGCCGGCCCATCGTATGAGGTGCCTTTGTGCACGGGCCGGCGTCCGAAAGCCTCCAAGGAAGGAACCCGCGGGATCAGGGGCACGGTCTATGGGGATTTGAAGGTCAGGCGCCGGCTGGCTGGGGTGCGTGGCGGCGTCTGGCAGGTGGGGACGGCCGGGTCGGCCGATGAGTGCGGCTTGCGGGTGGCGTGCGGCTTACGGTGCGGCCGATGAGATGCTGGCGATTTGTGTTTGATCGACGACCTGGTTGCTGCGCCCGGCTGCGAAGGCGCGAGGTTGATCGGCCACCGACTGCGTGATGCTTTGGTGGGTCGTCGCTACGCCGGTGGGCATTGGGGATCACGGCGCTGTGGCCCCTGGCGGCGCACGGGGCTCATTGCCGCGCTCGAAGGTCTCGACGATGACCATGCGGCCGCCGCAGCACGGGCATGGCGGCCGCCAATCGGTCGGGGTATCGGCGACGGCATTGCCAACTGCGTTGCGTGCAGCCTCGGGCTGGGGCGAGGCGAGAAGCTCGCGGGCGTGCATGATATTAGCCTTCCGGCCGGCGCTGGCGAACAGGCCATAGTGGCGGATGCGGTGAAAGCCTTTGGGCAGCACGTGGAGCAGGAAGCGGCGGATGAACTCGCCCGCTTCAAGCGTCATGGTTCGGTAGCGCTCGCGCCCGTCGCGGCGATAGTCCTTGTAGCGGAAGGTCACGCCGGCGTCGGTGAGCGAGATCAGGCGGCTGTTGGCGATGGCGACGCGGTGGGTATAGCGCGCGAGGTAAGCGAGCACGGCCTCGGGCCCGGCGAAGGGCGGCTTGGCGTAGACGAACCAGGGCTTCTTCTTGAGCGGCGCCAGGAAGGCGGCAAAGGCGCGGCTGTCGCTGAGGCCGAGATGATCGCCGAAGAAGCTCAGACGGCCGGCGGCATGGAGCGCGGCGAGCTGATCGACGAAGAGCCGGCGGAACAGTTTTGAGAGCACGCGCACCGGCAGGAAGAAGCCGGGGCGGCAGGCCACCCACCGTTTGCCATCGAGCGAGATGCCGCCGCCCGGCACGATCATGTGGACATGCGGGTGGTGGGTCATCGCCGATCCCCAGCTGTGGAGCACGGCGGTGATGCCGATCCTGGCGCCGAGGTGCTTCGGATCGGCGGCGATGGTGAGCATCGCCTCGGAGGCGGCGCGGAACAGGAGGTCGTAGACGACAGCCTTGTTCTGCCAGGCGATGGCGGCGATCTCGGCCGGCAGCGTGAAGACGACGTGGAAATAGCCAACCGGCAGGAGATCGGCCTGGCGCGCGGCGAGCCAGTCCTTCGCCGCAGCGCCCTGGCACTTGGGGCAATGCCGGTTGCGGCAGGAGTTGTAGGCGATGCGGCTGTGGCCGCAGTCTTCACAGGCCTCGACATGACCGCCAAGGGCTGCGGTGCGGCAGGTCTCGATCGCCGACATCACCTTCAGCTGGCCGAGGCTCACATGGCCGGCATTGGCGGCGCGCCAGGCGGCGCCCTGACGATGGAAGATGTCTGCGACCTCCAGCGGCGAGCGGCTCACCGCCGCCGCGTCAGGCCTGCGGTCTCTTCTCCTCCCCGGCCAGCAGGCTGATGCGGTCGAGCGGGCTCATGACGGCACGGATCGTGTTGGTGGCGACGCGGGCATAGAGCGCCGTGGTCTCCAGCTTGGCATGCCCGAGCAGCACCTGGATCACGCGGATGTCGATATCCTGCTCCAGAAGGTGGGTGGCGAAGCTGTGGCGCAGCGTGTGCGGCGTCACCCGCTTCCCGATCTCGGCGGCCTCCGCGGCAGCATGGACGGCGCGGTTCAGCTGGCGCGTGGAGAGCGGCATGACCGGGTTGCGACCCGGGAACAGCCAGCCCTGCGGCAGCATCACGCCCCGCCGCTTGCCCTCCCGCCACCAGGTGCGCAGCAGCTGCAGCAGCTGCGGCGACAACATCGCATGACGGTCCTTGCGG
>CAZARE010000164.1:0-6704 GCA_964487455.1 uncultured Propylenella sp. | reverse complement strand
GACCACAAGCGCGGCAGCGCCGACCACCGCGTTCCAGTCGATACCGTCGTGGTCCGTCACGATGAGCACGACGTCGTAGCGCGCGACGTTCGCCGGATCGATCGGCACCGATTTCCGCCCGGCGAGAGCCTCGTGCTTGCGTGACTCGCCGATCGCCGGGATGAAGGGGTCGTGGTAATCCGTCGCTGCCCCGCGGCTTTCCAACAACTCGAAGATTCGAAGCGCCGGGCTTTCCCGCATGTCATCGACGTTCTTCTTGTAGGCAAGACCGACGATCAGGACGCGCGCGCCCTTCAGGCCCTTGCCGCTCCTTCGGTCGAGCTCGGCGGCGAGGCGGTCGACCACAACACGCGGCATCGCGGTGTTGATCTCGCCGGCGAGCTCGACGAATCGAACTGGTACCTCGAACTCGCGCGCCTTCCAGGTCAGGTAGAAGGGATCGATCGGGATGCAGTGCCCGCCGAGCCCCGGGCCGGGGTAGAATGCCATGAAGCCGAACGGCTTGGTGCGCGCCGCCTCAATCACTTCCCAGACGTCGATGCCCATCGCGTCGTAGACGAGCTTCAGCTCGTTCACCAGAGCGATATTCACGGCGCGGAAGATGTTCTCGGTGAGCTTGACCGCCTCTGCGGTCTGCGTGTTGGACACAGGGACCACGCGTTCAGTGAATTGGGCGTAGAGCGCCGCCGCCGCCTCCGCAGCTCTCGGGCCGTCGCCCCCGACCACTTTTGGGATGCGCGACGCGTCGAAGCCGGAACCGGGGTCTTCCCGCTCGGGCGAATACGCCAGGAACAAGGTCTCCTCGGAGCGAAGCCCAACGGCTTCCAGGATCGGCTTCACGATCTCGGCCGTGGTGCCGGGGTAGGTGGTCGATTCCAGAACGATCAGCTGTCCTTCCCGCAGGTTCGGCGCCAGCGCCTCGGCCGTATCGACGACGTAACTGAGGTCAGGCTCGCGGTTGCGGGTGAGGGGGGTCGGCACACAGATGAGAATGGCGTCGGCGGCCTTGAGGCGAGCCATGTCCGCCGTCGCCTCGAAGCCGCGGCTCAGCATCTCGCGGACACGTTCGGCGGAAATATGCCTGATGTAAGAGCGGCCCTCGTTCAACGCTTCCGACTTTCGCGGATCGATGTCGAAGCCGATCACTCGGCTGCCCGTCGCGGCGATCGCTTGAGCGAGCGGCAGCCCGACATAGCCTAGGCCGATGATCCCCACGGTCGCTTTCCGTCCGGCGATACGCTGCACCAGGGTCGTGAAGCAGGAGCCGGCCTCAGGGCTTTCGGCCAACCATTCCTCCAATACCTTGCCGGTACTCTCCGGCAGGAGAGGGGACTACGCCTGCACCGGTCGCCCGAGTCAATGGACGCACCAAGCAACGAGTGACGGTCAACGCCACCACAACAGGATCGCGATCAACAGCGGAGAAAGCAGGATCGCCAGGAGCACTAGGCTGGTTCCGTAAAGGACAATCGTGCGCAAAGCCCGTTCAAGGCGCGCCGCTCTCTTTAGGCGTTTGACCAAGTGAGGTAGTCCGACGAGGTTGCCAGGACACTACGGGGCGGCGTTACTATGTCAATCGCCGCGATGCGGCGGCGACCCTTACTGCCGGTCGAGGCCCTCTGCGATGCGGCTCTGCCGCAATCGCGCCCACAGCCATACGGCCAGCACGACAATTGCGCCGACGAAGACAGGCAGCCGCAGCCCGACATAGTCCGACGCCGCTCCCATGACCAGCGCTCCCAGGGCTGGCCCGCCGCGGAAGATCAGCCCGAAAAGGCTGAGCACGCGTCCACGCATCGAAGCGTCGACCGATATCTGTATCAGCGTCTGCGCAGCGATCCCCATGCCCGCCATGGCGAAGCCGTTGACGACGAGGAGCGGTATTGCGAGCCATAGGCTGTCGGTGGCCGCGAAGAGCGCTCCGGCGACCGCCGAGATTGCCGTGTTGGCAAGGAAAGCGCGGCCAAGGCTCTTTCCGCTCGAAATTCCGGCGAGCCAGAAGCCAGCAACGATAGCTCCCGCGCCCACGGAAGAGGTGAGAAGCGCGAGGCCGGTCGCGCCGGCGTGAAAGACGGCGGCAGCGAATCCCGGAAGCAACTCGATCAGCGGGCGGGCGGCGACATTCGCGGCGATCATCATTATCAAGATGGTGGCGATACCCGCGTGCGAAGCGGTGTAGCGAATGCCAGCAACGAGATCCGGCCAAAGCTTGCCGCGCAACGGCGGGACGCCTTCAGCCTGGCTTAGACGAACCCTCGACAACGCGACCAGGAAAGCCACGAACGTGGCGGCGTTTGCCGCGTAGGCGACCGGTATGCCCACGGTCGCGATGATGAGTCCGGCGGTCGCCGGTCCTATGAACCGCGCCAGGTTGAAAACGACGGAATTCACTGCCACCGCGGCGGTCAGGTCGCTCGGCGGCACGAGCGCTGGAACGAGCGCCAGCCGCGCCGGTTGGTTGAACGCGATCACGATGCCGAGAAACAGGGTGAGCGCCAGGAGCAGCCAGATGTTGATGAGACCGGTCGCGGTGAGCAGAAAGAGGGCGATGGCCTGTAGCATGGCGAGCGCCTGCGAGATTTTGGTGACGCGCAGGCGGTCGGAGCGGTCGGCATAGGCGCCGGCGATGGGTCCGATCACCACGGTAGGAAAGAGGTCGGCGAAGACGACGAGCCCAAGCCAGGCGCCCGAGCCCGTCAGCTCCCAGGTGAGCCAGCCGGTGACGACGCGTTGCATCCAGGTCCCGACGAGCGAGACCGCGCTCCCGGCGGTGTAGATTCCGAAGTTCGGGTTGCTCAGTGCCCTGACGATGTTCCGGAGCCCTGAGAGCGGGGTCATTGGTTCTGCTGACTAGACGCGACGGGCGGGCAGCGCCCGTCATACATCGTCGCGCCGAGGGCGGGTCTTGGAAAGTCGTTCACCCACACGCCGATCCCTTGATCGCGGAGCAAGCCCCCACGACCGTTGCGGACTGGTTGGCAAGACCCGAGCGCGGATGAAACCGCTCAGGAGGTCAGAGCCAACAGCGCCGAAAGCTCGTCGCGGGTCATTGGTGGGGTACGCGCCAAGTGCGACATGCCCGACTTCAACTCGTCACCGGGGCGCCGATAGATAACCCCCAGCGCAGTCGGCTCGTCGTCGCCGCCAAGGCTCGCCAAAGCCGTGGCGCGCATGAGGTTTGTCTCGTCGTGGACCGCTATCGATTCCACAGGATGCTCGGGACCGATCTCGACGGCGTGGAAACGGCACGCCGTCTCGTCGAAGGCGAGGCCCTTTTCGAGCTCCTTGCCGAAGCGCATGCGCTCGCCGTCGACAAGACGGATGCTTGCGCTCGCCGCTGTCGCCTTCTCCCCGAGAGCACCGAAGGCGCCATCGAAATAGATGATGCAGTTTTGCAAGATCTCGACCAGGGAAGTGCCGCGGTGCGCGTGTGCCTTCACGAGCGTCTCCGGCAGATGGTCCTGCATGGAATCGACGGTGCGCGCGACAAAAGAGGCGCCGGCGCCGAGCGCCAGAAGCGCGGCGCTCATCGGCCGCTCCACCGAGCCGCCCGGTGTGGAAGGAGAGCGCATGCCGATCGGGGAGGTGGGCGAGTACTGGCCCTTGGTCAGGCCGTAGACCGCGTTGTTGAGCAGGAGCAGGTTGAGGTCGATGTCGCGGCGGAAGGTGTGGATGAGGTGGTTGCCGCCGATCGACAGAAAGTCGCCGTCCCCGCCGACCACCCACACGTCGAGGTCGGGATTGGCGAGCTTCACGCCGGTGGCAATGGCCGGCGCGCGGCCGTGAATCGTGTGGAAGCCGTAGCTCGACACATAATAAGGGAAGCGCGCCGCGCACCCGATGCCGGAGATGAACACCACATCGTCCGGCGCCCGGCCGATCTCGGCGAGCGCCGATCTGACTGCTTTCAGGATCGCATAGTCACCGCAGCCCGGACACCAGCGGACCTCCTGGTCGGTTGTGAAGTCCTTAGGAGAAAGCGGTATGACGTTCATGGCTTCTGTTCCGACAGCCGGGTGGAGAACGCGGCCTCAAGGTCGGCAACCAGGAAGGGCCGCCCGTTGATCTGCGTTACCGCTTCAACCGGAAGCAGGTAGGTGGAGCGCAGGATGGCCGTGAGTTGGCCCGTGTTCATCTCAGCGCAGACGAGGTGGCTGAAGCTTCTCAGCTTCTCCTCCAGGCCTGAGGGCAGTGGCCAGAGCTGGCGGAGATGCAGATGCGTCACCTTCTTGCCGGCCCTCTTCAGATTGCGCGTCGCCTGCCGGATCGGCCCGTAGGTCGAACCCCAGCCGATCACCAGGAGGTCGCCGTCGTCAGGCCCCTCTTGCAGCATGGCGTGCTCCGCCCGGTCGGCTATGCGTGCGATCTTCTCCGCCCTCAGCCGGACCATGTGCTCGTGGTTCTCCGGGTCGTAAGAGATGTTGCCGGTGACGGAGTCCTTTTCCAGCCCGCCTACGCGGTGGGCGAGCCCCGGCGTTCCCGGTGCGATCCATTGCCTGGCAAGGGTGTCGGGGTCGCGCGTGAAAGCGGTGACTGGATCGGCTCCGGCGCCGTCCGCGCGCGGCCTGAGATCAGGAAGCGAATCGGGGTCGGGCACCGGCCAGTCGCTGACCGCGTTGGCGAGGAACGCGTCGGACAGCACGATGACGGGCGTCGTGGCCTCGATCGCGATCCGCGTTGCGTCAAGCATGATGGAAAAGCAGTCGGCGGGCGTGGCAGGCGCAAGAACGGCCAGGGGCGACTCGCCGTGTCGCCCGAAGATCGCCATGTCGAGGTCGGTCTGCTCCGGCTTCGTCGGCATTCCCGTCGACGGCCCAGCGCGCTGCACGTCGATCACGATCAGGGGCAATTCCGCGGTCACCGCCAGCCCGAGCGCTTCGGTCTTCAGCGACAGGCCTGGGCCGGCGCTCGCGGACACGCCAAGCTGACCCGCATAGGAAGCCCCGATCGCCGCACAGACCGCGGCTATCTCGTCTTCTGCCTGGAACGTGCGTACGCCGGTCTTCAATTTGGCGAGCGAATGGAGCAACGCGGAGGCCGGAGTGATCGGATAGGAGCAATAGAACACGCTCTTGCCGCTCAGGGCTCCCGCGGCGGCGACGCCGAGTGCCATCGCCTCGGTGCCTGACGTCATGCGCGCCCGGCCGCTTCTGTTGGGCGCCCTGGTGATCTGCACGACATCAGGCAGCGCCAGCTCCATCGTCTCGCCGTAAGCGAAGCCGGCTTTCAACGCGGCTGCATTGGCTCCGGCGAGCGAAGGGTTCGCCTTGAACCGCTCGGCGATCCATTGAAGCGTCTGCTCGGGCGATTGGCTGCAGAGCCAGAGCGAGAGGCCGAGCGCCCAGAAGTTCTTGGCACGAGTAGCTTCCTTGCGTCCGAGACCGTAGTCGGCGACGGATTCCAGCGTCCTTTTGGCGATTTCGGCGGAAATGACCTTGTAAGCGGCGCCGTCGCCGCGATCGACGGGGTCGCCGCTGAGACCTGCCTTGGCGAAGGCGCGCTCGTTGAAGGCGCTTTCGTCGACGACCACGGTTCCACCGCGTCGGAGGAACTCGATATTCGTGACGAAGGCCGCCGGGTTGAAGGCGATGAGCATGTCCGCCTCGTCGCCGGGCGTCAGCACTTCTCCAGGTCCGAACTGCACCTGGTAGGCGGAGACGCCGAATGTGGTGCCCGTGGGAGCGCGGATCTCCGCCGGAAATTCGGGCAGCGTCATGAGATCGGCGCCCATGGCCGCCGTCGCGATTGCGAATTGACCGCCAAGCAGCTGCACGCCGTCGCCGGAATCACCTGCAAAACGCACGACTTGGCCGCGCTGGGCCGACTCCGCGGCAGGCTTGCTCCGGACCAACGGACGTTCGCCTGCCTCACCGAGGCTCATGGAAACGTCGACCTCCGGGTCGATTGAGTTCTTGAGCATGCTGTGATTTTCAATGCCACCCGCCCCCACTAAGCCCGGCGGATATCACGTCGCGCCAATGTTTGACCAGATGGTCATATCCTGCATCGTTATCAAGCCAAAGCGCAAGCGCTCGCCGTCCTCGCCGCCGGGCGAGAATAGAGTTTCTTTTTGCGGCGCCCGCGGTCGTCCTCCCAATCATTTCCCACGCGAACGGGCTTCCGCCTCAGAGTGGGTCGGCTGCGGCCGCTGGCCCAGCGGGCTCTGCGCACCTACAATAGCCGGAGCCGAGATTGGGAAACGTCAAGCCAATGGACGTCCGCCGGAGACGGACGCTGCCCCGCTGGAGTATTCAGATGCCGCCTGAACCTGTTGTCAGACTGCGCGCCGAAGGCGCAAGCGCGGCGCATCGGGCTGAGGTCGAGCCGTCGCCGGTGCTGCATTCCCGCTCGAACTGGCCGCGCAACGAGGGGACGCTGCTCAAAGTCGACGCGGTCGAAGCCGTTCGCGTCAACCGCTCGGCGGTGGAGCGCCGCGCCGCGACGCTCACCACGCGCCGCAGCGTCAAGAAGGAGTGGCAGGCCGCGTGGCTGGTCAAGGCCATCACCTGCATCGACCTGACCACGCTGGCGGGCGACGACACGCCGGGGCGCGTTCAGCGCCTCTGCGCAAAGGCGAAGAATCCGCTGAGGGGCGATCTGGTGGAGGCGCTCGGCTTGGAGCATACGCCGACCGTCGGCGCCGTCTGCGTCTATCCTACAATGGTGCCGATTGCGGTGAAGGCGCTGGAAGGCTCCGATGTCCC
>CAZARE010000163.1:0-20140 GCA_964487455.1 uncultured Propylenella sp. | reverse complement strand
GGGACGCGACTTGGATGCCGAGGCAGCCCAGGCCGCCGGCATCGTCAACGGGGTGGTCGCGCCCGACGCGCTGGAGCACGCCGTGCTCACGGCCGCGCGCGAGCTGGCGGGGCGGCCGCGCGAGGCGATGCTGGCGTCGCGTCGCCTCCTGAAAGGCGATCCGGCCGAGATCGTGGCGCGGATCGAGGAGGAGACCGCGCTTTTCGCGGAGCGGCTGAAGTCGGCCGAGGCGCAGGCGGCGTTCCTGGCGTTCATGCGGAAGGGGAAGTCGTGATCTTTGGCGGCGGTGCGCCGTTGTGCGTGCGAAGGGGGAATTGAAATGAGCCTCAAAGGAAAGACTCTCTTCGTCACCGGCGCGTCCCGGGGAATCGGGCTCGCGATTGCGCTCCGCGCGGCGAAGGACGGCGCCAACATCGCGGTCGCCGCCAAGACGACCGAGCCGCATCCGAAGCTGGAAGGCACGATCTTCACAGCGGCGGAGGAGATCGAGAAGGCGGGGGGACGCGCGCGCCCCGTGGCGGTGGACATCCGCGCCGAAGGCGCGGTGAGGGAGGCGATCGACAAGACGGCGGAAAAGTTCGGCGGCATCGACATCGTGGTCAACAACGCTTCGGCCATAAGCCTCACCAACACGCCGGCCACGGAGATGAAGCGCTTCGACCTGATGCATCAGATCAACACGCGCGGCACCTACATGGTCACGAAATACGCGCTGCCGTGGCTTGAGAAGGCGGCGAACCCGCACGTGCTCATGCTCTCGCCGCCGCTCGACATGAAAGAGAAATGGTTCGCCCCGCACCTCGCATACACGATGGCGAAGTTCGGCATGAGCCTCTGCGTGCTCGGCTTCGCCGGAGAGTTCCGTCGGCGTGGCATCGCGGTCAACGCGCTGTGGCCGCGCACGACCATCGCCACCTCCGCCATCAAGAACCTGCTCGGAGGCGAGGCGGTGATGCGCGCCTCGCGCACGCCGGACATTCTGGCCGACGCCGCCTATCTGATCTTCGAAAAGCCGTCGCGCGAGTTCAGCGGCAACTTTCTCATCGACGACACGTTCCTGATCTCCGAGGGAGTAAGCGACCTCGAGCGCTACCGGGTCGATCCGGGCGTCCCGCTGCAGATGGACTTCTTCGTGCCGGAGGACTGAGGAGCCGGCGGTGAGCATGGGGAAGGCCGGATCCGGCTAAGCCCCCATTCAGGCCGCGGCCAGACGGTTCAGCCGCGGCACGAGCAGTTTCAGCGCGAGCGCGGCGGCGAGTGCATAGGCCGCCATCGCCAGGTATTGATGCTCCAGGCGAACGCCGAGGTCGAGCAACGTGCCGATCAGTCCCGGCGCCAGCGCAGCCGCGAAGATCATCGCCGCGAACGCAATGGAGCGGATGGCGCCGAGATGCCGCGTGCCGAACAGCTCCGGCCACAGCGCGCCGAGCAGCGTGGAGGCGCTGCCATTCGTGAGCGCGCCGAGCGCCATGAAGGCGGGCACCGCAAGGGGTGAGCGGATGAACGCGAGCACCAGCGCGCCTCCCGCCATGGGGAGCAGAAAAAGCGGCAGGAGGCGGCGCGCGCCAAGGCGGTCCACGAGCCAGCCGGTGAGCAACGCCGCCAGCACGCTGACAGCGGCGAAGACGGGAAACCAGCCGGCGAACCAGGCGAGCGTCCAGCCTTTCGTCTCGACCAGGTAGGCCTGGTGGAAGAAGATCCCCGTCATCACGAAGGAAGGCGTCGCGATGCACAGGAGCACGGCGAAGAAGTCCGGCGTGCGCAGCACCTCGGCGCGCGTCCATTGGCGCCGCGGCGGCGGCGGCTCGCCGCCGGCGTCGGCCGACTGGTCGTGCGCCGGCTCGTTGCGCAGCAGAAGAAGCACAAGCGGCGCCGCGAGAAGGACAAGCGCGCCGGCCGCCACAAGCCAGGTCTGGCGCCAGCCGATCGCTGCGATCAGGGCTACCGCCACGATCGGCATCACCGCTTCGCTGGCGGAGAATCCGAGCACGGCGATGGACATCATCCGGCCGCGCCTGCGCAAATACCACCGGCCGACGCCGGTGATCGCCAGATGGCCGAGGAAACCCTGCCCGAAGAGGCGCAAGCCAAACAGGATCGGTAGGAGCAGCCACACGGCGGGGATGGCGGCGAGCGCCAGGCAGGTCGCGGCGAGCGCGGCTAGCACGGCGACCGCCAGCCATCGGATGCGGAAACGGTCGGCGACCTTGCCGCCCCACATGAGGACCGCGCCGCTTGCCAGGTTGGCGAGCGTGTAGAGGCTGCCGAAACCGCCGTCGGTCAGGCTCAACTCGTCCTTCAGCCAGGGAGCGAAGATGGCGATGAAGTAGGTCTGGCCGAAGACCGAAGACATCGTCATCACGATGGCGGCGACGACCAATGCCGTCGGGGCGCGGGGACGCTCCATCATGCGAGGCTCTTGGCCCATTGCGCCCGCGGTGGGATGGGCTCAGGAGGAACGGGCGCGGCGAAGCGGCATCCTCACCGCTCCTCCCGGCGGGCGCAGGGCATGCACACGCGTGCAGTCAGATCGATTTTCAGCCGCCCCTCCGGGATCGGATCTCCGCAGCTCTCGCAATAGCCGTACTCGCCCTCGTCCAGACGCGAAAGCGCTGCCTTCAGGGCTGCGACGCGCGCCTGGCGGCGGCGTTCCGAGGCGAGCGCCATGGCCTGCACCTGCATGGCGTCCATACGCGCCAGGCGCCCGACGCTCTGCTGGTCGAGCTCCACCGGCGCGCGCTCATCTGTGCTGGAACGGCTCATTGCGGCCAGCTCGGCAAGCTCGGCTTCAAGAAGCGGGCGGAACCGCGCCACCAGATCCACTTCGTGTTTCCCCATCACCGCCTAGATAGAGGCGCCTCCCGACATAGCCAATATGGCGGCCGGCATTCTCGCTGGCGCGCCGGCACCCGAGATGGCTTGCTTTAACATTTGTAATGGCGGGGATGCCGCGGTGTCGCTACGGTTATGGGCGATGTCGCGAGCCGGAGCGGGGCATTTATTGATCAAAGAGCCGAGTGAGCCCAGAGGGCGGGAGGGCACAGCATCGCAGCAGCCCCGCGAAATACAGGCGGAGCACTACTTCGATCGAGCGCGCCAACAGCTCATCGCCATCGTTGAAGGCTCAGACGACGCAATTCTGACCAAGGATCTGAACGGCGTCATCATGAGCTGGAACAAGGGCGCCGAGCGGGTATTCGGCTACACCGCGGAAGAAGCCTTGGGCGAGCCCATCACCATGCTCATTCCGCCGGATCGGCACGACAAGGAGACGATGATTCTCGCGCGCATCCGCGCCGGCGAGCGCGTGGATCACTACGAGACCGTGAGGCAACGGAAGGACGGCAGTCTGATCCACATCTCGCTGACGGTGTCACCGCTCAGGGACGAGAACGGGGTCATCGTGGGGGCCTCGAAAATCGCCCGCGACGTCAGCGAACGCCATCGCCTCAGGGAGCACCAACGCCTGCTGTTGAGAGAGATGCAGCACCGGGTGAAGAACGCCTTCTCCCTCGCCAGCAGCCTGATAGGCCTTTGCGAGCGTCGGGCAGATACGGCTTCGGAACTCGCCGCCCTGGCGAGGCCGCGGTTGGATGCGTTGGCGCGGGCGCATGCGCTGACGGTTCGCGATCCCGACCTTGACGATCAGAGCGCCGACCAGCCCACCACGCTGCATGCGCTGGTGAGGGTCTTGATCTCCGCGTTCGTCGACGACGAAACGCGGTTCGCTCTGTCCGGAGAGGATCTGGAGATCGATGCGCAGGCGGTGACGCCGCTGGCGCTGGTAATCAACGAGCTGATCACGAATGCCGCCAAGCACGGGGCCCTGACCCGAGCCGAAGGGAGAATAGCCATCGACAGCGCGCGCCGTGCTGGCGAATTCGTTCTTACTTGGGTGGAAACGGGAATCGGGGAAGCCGACGACCTCAATCAGCAGGGATTTGGTACGCGGCTGAGCCAAATGGCCGTCGAGACACAACTGGGCGGGACGCTCCACAGGGAATGGAACAAGGAGGGGCTCACCGTGACAGTGACGATGGATATCTCGCGTCTCTGAACGGTTCCACTCGGGCGCCCGGCGCAATCGACCCGCCGCGGCATGAACGGCGACAGATGGCGGCGCTCGATGGCGCGGGCTAAGAGATGTCCAGCACGGCGTCGAAGCGCGCAGTGAGCTCGGGCGCTTCGGCGATCTCCACCAGAAGCTCCGGACTGAAAATCCTGTCGCGCTGGTTGGCGGGCTCGCCGGGAAAATAGAGCTGCGTGGTCAGCACCGGTTCATTTGGCGCCTGGTACTTGACGTGAAAATGCCGAGTACGTCCGGTGTAGACGCCAGGCACGATCGTCTCGAAGCGGTAGCGGCCCTCCGCGTCGGTAAACTGATGGCCGCGCAGTCGATAGCCGACATTGTCGTAGCGGCCGGAATCGTCGGCATGCCAAATCTCGACCAGCGCGCCGGGAACGGGACGGCAGGCGCGCGTCAGCACAAAGCCGGTGACGGCGATCGGCGTCCCTGCCATGCCGGGCTCGCGCAAGTTCGCGCGCAGCGGCGAGTCGGGCGTGAAGAAGGGACCTTCGGTCTGCCGCGGCGTCGGCTCGTCGCCGTCGTCGCAGGCGGGTGTGGGCTGCAGCGCTGCCTGCCCGAGCGCGCCGCGCGGGAGAAGGAGCCCCGCCGCGCCGGCGGTCGCTAGGCCCTTCAGAAAGCGTCGGCGCGGTCGATCGTGGCTTACGGGCATGGGTGGACCTCGCGGAATTGGCCTGCGGCTTGGGCGCTCATGCCGGCCGAAATGTGGCCCGGCATTCACGCCTTGGCGACTAGGCGACGGGGGTTCAGCCGAACGCCTTCCCGCGCGGGCTTGGCCGCTTCTCGTCGCCCCAGCGCCGCATCAGCGCTTCCAATTCGTGGTCCCTGACCTCCGGCAGGACGATCCGTGGCGTAACCAGGAGGTCGCCGGGGCCGCCTGTCTTGGGTAGTCCCTTGCCCTTGAGCCTCAGCACGCGGCCGCTCGACGAGCGCGGCGGCACGGTCACCTGAACCTTGCCGGAGAGCGTGGGTACCGCGATCTTGGCGCCTAGCACCGCCTCGTCGAGGCTGACCGGCAGGTCGAGCCGGAGGTCGGCGCCCTCCACCTTGAACAGAGGATGCGGCACGAACCGCACGCGGATCATGGCGTCGCCGGGCGGGCCCCCGGACGGCGGTGCCTGTCCCTGACCTTTCAGTCGGATCACCTGCCCATCGGAAACGTCCGGCGGCAGCGTCACCTGCACGGTGCGGCCGTTCGGCAGGGTGACCTTGGGCTTCCGACCGGCCGCGATATCCTCAAGCCGGACGCCAACGTCGGCGCGGAGATCGGCGCCCTGCGCCGCCCCTTGCGGGCCGCCGGTGCCACCGCGCGCGCGGCCGAAGCCGCTGAAGATGGAGCGCAGCAGGTCGTCGTCTTCCGCTGGCCCGGCTTCGGCCTGTCGCGTCCCCCCGGGCCCGGTGGTGAAACGGAAGGTGCGCGTGCGGCCGCCCCCCGGGCCGGCGCCGCCTCCGAAAGCGGAGAAAATGTCGGCGAAAGCACCCGGATCGACGTTCTCGAATCCCCCGCCGCGGGGGCCGCCGAAGCCCTCAAATCCCTGGAAGCGCTGCTTGCCTTCCGCATCGATCTCGCCGCGGTCGAATTGCTGGCGCTTGTCCTTGTCGCCCAGAACCTCGTGCGCGGCGTTGATCTCGGCGAACTTGGCCTGTGCTTGCTTGTCGCCGGCGTGCCGGTCGGGGTGATGCTGCTTGGCGAGCTTGCGGTAGGCGCGCTTGATGTCGGCCGCGCTCGCGGACCGCTCGACACCAAGAACGTCGTAGGGATCGCGCATCTCAGCTCACACCTGGCTTGGAAGGCCCTCAGGAATCCCTCCAGATATGGTGAAATCGCGGAAAATTGCCAGCGCCCCGAGGCCTCGGCTAAGAGCCGTCCTCCGCGTTCCCTTCCACCAGCCTCATCACCATGCGGGCGGAATCCGGGCGGCAGATCGTGCCGGAATATTGGTGCACGCCGGAGAGGCTGGTCACGGTGGTCGAGAAGGGCCGGCAATCGTCTGCGCGGCTCGGCCCACCCCGGGCCGTTAGCGTGCCGGAGGAGCCGGTCCGCGCATTCACCCATTCCTCTTCCGGGCCGCCGCCTTCCGCCTGCCACAATGCGGCGCGGGCCGCCTCGCCGATCCGAGTCGCGTCGGAAAAGGCGAGCGTCTGCGGCAGCGGCCGCTGCACCTCGATGGGAGGGGGGATGGAGCCCGTGGTCACCGGGGCCTTGCTTGCGCCGAGCGTCGGGAAGGAGCAGCCCGCCATCACCAGGGGCGCAAGGAGGACAACAGCCCATCGCCTAGCCGCGCGAACGCTTCGGCAGGTATAGTGGGTACGCAACACAGGAGTTCGGGACCGCTGATGACCGACGGCAACGAGGCCGCCGAACTGGAGGATGCCGGCGCAAGGTTAAGAAGCAGTGACCTGGCTCAGGCCAGCGATCCAGTTCGGCTTTTCGCCGAATGGCTTAGCGAGGCGACCGAGCGGGAGCCGAGCGACCCCAACGCCATGGCGCTCGCCACGGTCGACGAGCGTGGCATGCCCGACGCGCGCATGGTGCTGCTGCGGGGATACGAGAATGGCGGTTTCGTGTTCTACACCAACCTCATGAGCCGTAAGGGCCGCCAGCTCGCCGCCGCGCCGCGGGCCGCACTCCTGTTCCATTGGAAGTCGCTCGCCCGCC
Source organism: uncultured Propylenella sp. (assembly GCA_964487455.1). Lineage (GTDB taxonomy): Bacteria > Pseudomonadota > Alphaproteobacteria > Rhizobiales > Afifellaceae > DASWJZ01. Next base: position 13,397 of record CAZARE010000163.1, on the reverse strand, counting down.
AGGTGCGCGTGCGCGGGCAGGCGGAGCCGGTCAGCGACGAGGAGGCGAACGCGTATTTCGCCGGCCGGCCGCGGCTCGCCCGCCTCGGCGCCTGGGCCAGCAGGCAGTCGGAGCCGCTCGAAAGCCGCTTTGCCCTGGAGAAGGCCGTGGCGCGCTACGCGGCGAAATACCCTGCCGGCGCGGTGCCGCGGCCGCCGCACTGGTCCGGCTTGCGCATCGTGCCGGCCGAGATCGAGTTCTGGCGCGAGGGCGCCTTCCGCCTGCACGACCGCGTCCGCTTCAGCCGCGATGCGGCTGGGGGCTGGGCGAAGACGAGGCTCTTTCCATGAGTTCTTCCGCCTCGGCGTGCGGGCTGCGGAACCTTGAGGCGGGCGCGTGTCTTGCCTGATGAAGCCGAGGAACGCCAACGGCAAGCCGTGGCCATGAGCGAGCGCCTGCAGCGGAAGCGCGAGGAGATGGTGGAGCGCCAGCTCCTCAGGCGGGGCATCGCCGACGAGCGCGTGCTTGCCGCTTTTCGGCGCGTGCCGCGCGAGGCGTTCGTGCGGCCGGAGCTTGCCAAATACGCCTATGACGACAATCCGTTGCCGATCGGCGAGGGGCAGACAATCTCGCAGCCCTATGTGGTCGCGCTGATGACCGAGGCGGCGCGGATCGGGCCGGGAGCGCGGGTGCTCGATGTCGGCACCGGCTCAGGCTACGCCGCGGCAATCCTCGCCGAGCTCGCCAAGGAGGTGGTCGCGATCGAACGCCATGCGTCGCTCGCCGACCACGCGCGCGACGCCATTGGTCGTCTCGGCTACGAGAACGTCGAGGTGATGCATGGCGACGGGACGCTCGGCGTGCCCGAGCGAGCGCCGTTCGACGCCATTCTCGTCGCCGCAGGGGCGCCCGTCGTGCCGCGCTCGCTGAAGGAACAGCTCGCCGAAGGCGGCCGGCTGGTCATTCCGGTCAGCGCCAATTCGCACCAGGATCTCGTCGTCATCACCAGGCGCGGCGAGGGATTCGAGGAGGAGAACCTCGGCGGCGTCCGCTTCGTCCCGCTGCTCGGCGAAGAGGGGTGGAACTAGCGCCGGCCACGTAGGGCCTCCTTCTTTAATCAAATCCTAAGGATAACCGTAGGAAGTCGGCTCATTGGCCGGCGCCACGCGTTTCGTCGTCACTGGAAACGGAAAGCTAAAATTTAGGCGCGAAAATTCGACTTTGATGGCTCGTGCCGTCGCGGCCCGTGATCTCGGCACCGCGGCGCTGACGCGCGAGCGAGCCGGGAGGCCGAATGTCGCTAGTTGCTATCCTCGACGATCGCGCAACGAACAGGCACATCTATTCGCGTCTGGCGGAATCGCTCGAGCCGGGCATTGTGGTGAAGGCGTTCGCCGACCCGGTCACCGCGCTTGACTGGCTGCAAGACAACACGCCCGACATCGTCATCACCGACTTCAAGATGCCGCATCTCGACGGGGCGGAATTCACCAAGCAGTTCCGCGAGCTTCCCGGCTGCGCCGACATTCCGGTCGTCGTCATCACCGTCTACGACGAGCGGAGCTTCCGACTGAGCGCCCTCGAGGCGGGGGCCACCGATTTTCTTCACAGCCCGGTCGATCACAGCGAGTTCGTCACCCGCGCGCGCAATCTCCTAAAACTCCGCAAGCAGCAGCAGCAGCTCGAAGTGCGCGCCAACCGGCTTGAGCGTCAGCTCAAGCAAAGCGAGCGGACGCGCGAGGCGGTGCTGCGCGACAGCCACGAAAGGCTGGCGCAGATCATCGACACCGTCCCGGCGATGATCAGCGCCACCGATCGCGAAGGCCGCTGCATTTTTATCAACGCCAGCCATGCCGAAGCCCATGGAATCGATTCCACCGAGGTGGCCGGCAAGAGCGCGGCGATCATCCTCGGGCCGGGGCGGGCCGAACGCAGCCACAAGCTCGACCGGCTGGTGCTGGAGGCGCGAAAGGCGCTGCCGAGCTTCGAGGAGGAATTCGTCGACCGCGAGGGCAATAGGCGCGTTCTGCTCACGTCCAAGTCGCCAATCCGCGATCTCTCCGGCGAGATCGTCAGCGTGCTCACGACTTCGCTCGACATCACCGACCGCAAGCGCGCCGAACGCCACCTCCTGCATCTCGCCCACCACGATTCACTAACCGATCTGCCGAACCGAATGCTGCTCACGCAGAAGCTCGGCATGGAGATCGAGTTCGCGAAGGCCGTGGAGAGCAGCTTCGCGCTTCACTTCCTCGATCTTGACCACTTCAAGGGTATCAATGACGTTCTCGGCCACTCCGTCGGCGACCGCCTGCTCGCCGTGCTGGGACGCGAGCTGCAGCGGGTGGTGCGTGAAACCGACGTGGTGGCGCGTCTGGGCGGCGATGAGTTCGCAATCCTGCAAACGCGCATCGAAGGTCCGAACGACGCCGCCGACCTGGCGCGGCGCATCGTCGAGATCACCTCGCGGCCGATCGATATCGACGGCAAGGAGATCCAGGCGACGGGAAGCATCGGCATTACGCTGTTCCCGGCCGACGGCTCCGATGCCGATGAGCTCCTGATGAACGCCGACCTCGCCATGTACCAGGCGAAAGCCGACGGCGGCCGCGGCTTCCGGTTCTACTCGGCCGAAATGCAAGCGCATGCCCACGATGTCGGGCGGCTCGACGCTGACCTCAGGCGGGCCGTTGAGCGCGACCAGTTCGTGCTCCACTACCAGCCGCAGGTCGAAGCCCGCACCGGGCGCATCGTCGGCGCGGAGGCCCTTGTCCGCTGGCGCCGCGACGACGGAGAGCTTGTGCCCCCACGCAACTTCCTCGGCCGTGCCGAAGCCAACGGCATGATCGTCCCCATCAACGAATGGGTGTTGCGCCAAGCCTGCCGCGACGCGCAGAGCTGGCGGCGCGCCGGCCTGCCGCCCATCCGCATCGCGGTCAACATGTCGCCGGTGCAGTTCCGCCGCCAGAACGTGGGCAAGCTGATCACCAGCACGCTTCAGGAGACCGGCCTGGAGCCGTGGCGGCTCGAGCTGGAGATCACCGAGAGCATCGTGATGGAGAACACCAAGGCGCTCATTCGTGAGCTGAACCGCCTGCATCGGCTCGGTGTGCACTTCTCCATCGACGATTTCGGCACCGGCTATTCGTCGTTCCGCTACATCAAGGCGTTCCCCATCGACCGGCTGAAGATCGATCAGTCCTTCATCGCCAACATGGACCGCAACGCCAGCGATGTCGCCATAGTGCAGGCGATCATCGGGCTGGCGAAGAACCTCAATCTCGGCGTGATCGCCGAGGGCGTAGAGACGGAGGAGCAGCGGGCGTGGCTGGCGGCGGAAGGCTGCGACGAGGCGCAAGGCTATTTCTTCAGCCGGCCCTTGCCGGTGGAAGAGTTCATCGCGCTGCTTGGCGCCGACAACCCCGTCGCGCGGACGGCGTGAGGCGGCCATGCGATCCGCCGGCGGACGGGCGCTCGGCTTGAGAGGCACTTTGGGCCGGCTTGCCAGCCGCTGGCGCGGCCGGCCGGACAGCGAGCACGAGATGGCGGTGAACCGCCTGGTGATCGGGCCGCTGGTCCTGATATACTTGGTGTTCGCGGCGGCCTTTGACGTTCCCGGCATCGAGCCGGCCTTCTTCGCGGTGATCTCCCTCTACATCGCCGCGTCCATCCTGCTTGCGATCCACCTCGCCATCAGCCCCGGTATTTCCGTCACGCGCCGCGTGCTCGCGATGACCCTCGACCTCGGCACCCTGTCCTATGGACTGCATGTCGGCGGCGGCATCACGGCGCTTCTCTATCCGATCTATCTGTGGACGATCTTCGGCAACGGCTTCCGCTTCGGCTTGCGCTACCTCCTTATCGCCGTGGCGATCAGCGTCGTCGGCTTCTCCATCGTGGTGCTGGAAACCGAGTACTGGCGGTCGAATCCATCGCTTGCCGTCGGTCTGCTGCTCGGGCTGATCATCCTTCCGGCCTACGCCTCCACGCTGATCAGAAAGCTTTCCGACGCCAAGCGCGTTGCGGAGGATGCCAGCCGCGCCAAAAGCCTCTTTCTCGCCAGCGTCAGCCACGAGCTGCGCACACCGCTCAACGCCGTCATCGGCATGAGCGATCTGCTGCGCGATACGCGCCTCGACGCCGAGCAAGCGGACATGGCGAGCACCATCCACACGTCGGCGCGGGCGCTGCTCACGTTGATCGAGGAGATCCTGGACTATTCGCGCATCGACGCCGGACGCATGCCGATGGAAACCGTGGACTTCGACCTTCACCGCGCGCTGATCGAGGTGGAACGCATGGTGAAGGCGCAGGCGCAGGCGAAGGGCATAGAGCTCGGCCTGCACGTTACGCCGCGTACCCCTTACCGCCTGCGCGGCGACCGCAAGCACCTGCAGGAGATCCTGATCAACCTTGCCGGAAACGCGGTGAAGTTCACCGATTCCGGCCGGGTCCTGATCGTCGCCGATATCGCGGAAGCTGGCGCGGCGACAAACCGCCTGCGCGTCGAGGTGATCGACACCGGCATCGGCATATCGCCTGACGCGACGGAACGCATCTTTGACAGCTTCGTGCAGGCGGACGAAACGATCATCAACCGCTACGGCGGCACGGGCCTTGGCCTGGCTATCTCCAAGAAGCTCGCCGAGTTGCTCGGAGGAGCGATCGGGGTGGAGAGCGAGCCCGGTCGCGGCAGCACCTTCTGGCTCGAGCTTCCGTTCCAGGCGGCCGCCCCGCTTGAGGAGAAGCCCGCCGCGCCCGGCGTGGTGATGCTGACGCAGGACGCCGACCTCGTGCGGGCGGTCGAAGAGGGGGCCTCCTCGATCGGCGCCGAGCTCGAGGTCGCCGACAGCCTGTCCGGCGCCGAGCGCTACCTGAAGAGCGCGGCGGACGGGCAGCGGAGAGTCGTGCTTCTCGTCGATGAGACGATGGCCGACTGCGACGGCGCGGCCCGCCAGTTGGTTACGCGGTTCGGCACCACGGTTTCGCCGAGCCTAATCCGCGCCGGCGACCTCGCCGAGGCATTGCCCGACGCCCGAAGATGTCTCTACAGCGCGGCCGTCTCCCGCAAGGCGCACCCGGTTGAGCTGGAGGCCGTCGCCAACATGGCGCGCGGAGCGCAGGCGGACGCGACAGCGGCGCCCCCGGCGACGAGGATGCGCTCATGCACCGTGCTCGTCGCGGAGGACAACAGCGTCAATCAGAAGGTCGTGACCAAGATTCTCGAACGCGCCGGCCACAAGGTGAAGATCGCCGAGAACGGCGAGAAGGCCATCGACATGATGCTGGCCGGCGGCGTCGATATCGTGCTCATGGATGTGAACATGCCCGTCATGAACGGGATCGAGGCGACCAAGCTCTACCGGTTCGCTGCCATGGGGCGGGAGCGCCTGCCCATCGTCGCCCTCACCGCCGACGCGACTCCGGACGCCGCCGAACAGTGCCTCGCAGCTGGGATGGACGCGGTACTGTCGAAGCCGATCGAGACGGCCGAGCTGTTCGCTGCGTTGGATCGACTCGCCACGGGCTCGGCCGCTCCGCAAGCCGGCGCCGATCCTGTGGCGGCGGAGACCGTGACGGCCATCGCGGCGCATCCCAAGTTCCGTGATGAGACCCGCGGGGCGATCGACGCCACCACGATCGCCGACCTGGAGGCGCTGGGCGGCCACGACTTCATCGTGGAGCTGGCGGAGAAGTTCGTCGAGGAAGGCAATCGCATCATGGCCGAGATACGCGAAGCGGCCGCGAATGACGACGCGCAGCTATTCCGTGACAGCCTGCACGCCCTGCGCAGCGGTGCGGCAAATATCGGCGCGCGCACGCTTTACGAAACCTGCCTGGCGATGCGTTCGCTGAGCGCGGAGGAGTTTCGCGCCGACGGGGAGGGTCGCGCCTGCGAAGTGGAGGCGGAATTCCGTCGCGCCGAGCGGGACCTCTCCGTCTACCGCCAGAATAGCGGTCAGGAACCGCCGGACTCCCGCTCCAGGATCACGCAGTTCCCCCGCAAGAAAGAGTCCGGCTAGCTTGCGGCCCGTTGCTGGACGACCTCGGCCTCGTCGCGAGCGCTCGGGCCGGTCCACCGGCGCCGCTGCGCGTTGGTGATGCGCGCCATCTTGCGCAGGTCCGCCTCGGCCAGCTCAAGCGCGACTTCGACCCACAGATCGGAGACGTCGCGCAGCTCGTCGTAGGAGACCGGGGCCACCCGGCGGCGCACCTTGTAGAGCGCCTGCTCCGCCCCATGACGCCTGCGGTGGCGCGACACATAGGCCTTTACCGCCGCCGGTCCCTCGCCGTCCTTCACCACCAGGTCGATCACGCCGATCCGGAGCAGTTCTTCGGCCTCGTAGATTCTGCCGCTGCCGATCATCTTCTCGGCCATGTGCGGGCCGACCCGGCGCGACAGGAAGCTGTAGGCGCCCATGCCGGGAAAGAGATTGAACAAGATCTCCGGCAGGCCGAACTTGGCGCTTTCCTCGGCGATGATCACGTCGCACGAGAGCGCCGCCTCGAAGCCTCCGCCGAGCGCGTTCCCCTGCACCATGGCGATCGTCACGATCGGCAGGTCGTAGGAGACGGCGTTGTGGTAGATGACGTCGATGCAGCTCCGCGCGTATTGAGTGAGCCCATCGCGGTCGCCCGCGCGGATCAGCGAAGCGAAGAGCGACAGGTCGCCGCCGAGATTGAAGATGCCGGGAATGTGCGAGGCGACGACGAGAAAGCGGAACGGCGGCCGGCCGGGCTGGGACACGGCAAAGAGCTCGCCGAACACGTGTTGCAGCGCCCGCATCTCCGACAGCAGCGGGGGCGTGAAGCTCGGACTCTCGCCCGGCTGCATGAAGCACCAGCAGGTGCCGTTGCCGTGGTCGAGCCTGACGTCGAGCTCTTCGTAAGAGCCGAGCCGCTCGATCCCGGTGTTGCCGGAGGGACTCTTGGGAGGTTGGGCTTTAGTGGTCCGCGGCGGCTTCGCCGCCATGCCAGGAAAGCTCGCCCAGCGATGGGCAGCTTCAACCATGCTCACCATTACGCACGCTCCGCCGCTTGCGGCTGTGGCCGCCTCCGCCACGCGCCGTGCCGGAATTTAGAGATCATTAACCAACCTTAGTCACCAAGATTTCACCACTTTGGTTAACGCCCGACCCGCCTTTCGGTTCGCCGCCACCATCACCAATTGCGCGCGGAATTCCCGTCCTGCGGGCGCTCGGCGAGCACCTTACGCCGATAATGTTGGAATGCGGGGGTTACGATTGCAATCTAAAATTTCAAACACTTCGTCAACTATGCAATCTCCAATAGGCGGAAGAAGCTGCTACCCGTGGTTGGCGAAGGCGCAACGAGCGACGCGCACGCGTCGTCGAAACCCGCGTCATGGAAGTCTTGATCCCGCCTGACGCGGGATGCCTAACTCGCTTGATGACCAGCGATCCCAACGTCCGGGCCGCCATCGCGCATTGGGCGCCACGCCTCATCGCCAACGGCATCGACTATAACGACTTCCAGGCCACGACGGCGCGGACCGAGCGGTGGCGCGACTGGTGCGCCGAATGGGCGAGAACGGCGGCGCGGCACGAGCGCCTGGCCGAGGAGGCGATGGCCAGGGGCAGCCCGATCAGCGCGGCCGAGGCTTTCGTTTGCGCCGCGCTCTGCCACCACTTCGGCAAGTTCGTCTACTTCGAGGACATGGAGGCGCGCCGCGCGGCGTCGGCGGCGACGGTGGCGATCTTCGCGAAGGCTCTCGACCACCTCGACCCGCCGGCCGAGCGCGTGCTCATCCCGTTCGGCGACGCGACGCTTCCCGGCTACCTGCGCGTCCCCGCGGGCCCGCCGCCACCCGTCGTCATCTTCATCTGCGGACTCGACTCGGTGAAAGAGGAGATGAACAGCTTCGAGCCGCTCTTCCATTGCCGAGGCATGGCGACGCTGACGTTCGACGGGCCGGGGCAGGGGGAGTCGGAAGCCCTTCCGATCGAGCCGGCCTTCGAGCGGCCGGTCTCGGCGGTGCTCGACTGGCTCGCCGGCCGAAGCGACGTGGACGGCGGGCGCAGCGGCGCACTCGGTGTCAGCCTGGGCGGCTATTACGCGGCGCGCGCCGCTGCGTTCGACCGCCGGCTGGCTTGCGCCGTTTCGGCCGGGGGCCCCTACGAGTTCGGGACAGTGCTCCCGACGATGCCGCGGATCTCGCAGCAGGCCTTCCGCATTCACAGCCACTCGCCCGACCAGCGATCCGCCGAAGCGCGGGCGAAGGAGCTCACGCTTGCCGACGCGGCGCACCGGATCGCGATGCCCTTCGCTGTCGTGTTCGGCAAGAAGGACCGCTTGATCCCCTACGAGCATGCGGAGCGGCTGCACGCGGAGATACCGCATCGCGAGAAGCGTCTTTTCATGTTCGAGGACGGCAACCACATCTGCAACAACATGCCCTATGCGTGGCGACCGATGATCGCCGACTGGATGGGCGGCCACCTCAAGGCGGCGCCACGCCGACAGGCTGCTTAGTTCTCGATTTCGAAACCGAGGCCGCACTCCACTGCGATGCGGTAGGCATGGGTGGCGATGGCGGTGTCCTGCACGCCCGTGCCGGTGAGATCGCAGACCGTGGTCTCGTCGTCGCTGCGCCGCCCCGGCTTCTGGCCGGCGACGATCTCGCCAAGCTCGTCGGCCACGTGGTCCGCGGCAAGCAAGCCGGTGGCGATTGCAGTGCGCATCTCGCCGAGCGCCCGGCTCTGTTCGTTGCGATCGCAGACGAAGCGGTCGGCCTCCACCAGAATACGCGGATCGAGCTCGTTCTTGTCCGGAGCATCCGAGCCCATGGCCGTGATGTGCAGTCCCGGATGCAGCCAGTCGCGCCGGATGAGGGGCTTTCTGGCAGGCGTCGTGGTGACCAACACGTCGGCATGCTGCACGACGTCCTCGGCGGTCGTGGCGACGCGAACGGAGATTCCGAGCGCGCTGCGCATCTTGAGGGCGTAGGCCTCCGACTTTCCGGAGTTGCGCGCCCACACCACCAGCTCCGAGAAGTCGCGCACCAGCTTCAGCGCCCGGATCTGCAGCTCCGCCTGCAAGCCGGCTCCGATCACCCCGGCCGTGCGGATCTCCGCCGGGGCGAGGTGCTTGGCGGCGACCGCACCGGCCGCCGCGGTGCGGATGTCGGTCAGATACCCGTTGTCGAGAAGCACCGCGCGGACGATGCCGGTCTCAGAATCGAGCAGCACCATCAGGCCGTTCAGGCTCGGCAGCCCGCGCTGCGGATTGTCGAAGAAGCCGGGGCTGATCTTGATTGCGAACCCATCGAGCCCCGGTACGTAGGCCGTCTTCACGTCGACCTCGCCGTGATGGTCCTTGATCGCCATCGAAAGCACCGGCGGCATGATCACCCCGCCCGCACCCAACGCGCGAAACGCATTCTCCACCACCGTTAGCGTCTCGGCGTCGAGCTCCACGCAGGACCTGAGGTCGTCCTCCGTCAGGATGGTCGCGTTCGGCATGTCTCAGGCGGTCTCCCCCGCGTCGCGGTCCTCGACGATCGCGCGGAACCGATGCATATCAATGTTCTTGCCCGAGATCACGATGGCGACGCGCTGGCCGAGCACGTCGCGATGCCGCCCCGCGAGCAGCGCGACGCCGATAGCGCCGGCGCCTTCCGCGACCCAGCCCTCCTTGAGGAACAAAGTGCGCATCGCGGCGGCGATCTCCGCCTCCGACACGAGCGCCACCTCGTCGACGAGGTCACGCACCATGGCGAAGGTCCAGCGATTGCCGAGCCCGATGCCGCCGCCGAGCGAATCCGCCAGCGTCGCGGCCTCCCTCACGTCGACCGGTCGGCCCGCCTTCAGGCTCGCGTTCATGGCGGCGCCGTTTTCCATGCTGACGCCGACTACCCGCGCGGCGGGCGACGCTCCCTTGACGGCCGCCGCAACGCCGGCGATCAGCCCGCCGCCGGAGAGCGGCACTACGACGGTGTCGAGCTCGGCAAAGTCCTCCATCAACTCGCTGCCGATAGTCCCCTGGCCGGCGATAACGTCAGGATGGTCGAAAGGCGGGATGTCCGCCATTCCCTCCTCGGCTGCGAGACGGTCGACCTCGCGTTGCGCTTCGTCCTGGCTGCCGCCGGCAATCCGCACGTCGGCGCCGAGCGCGCGGATGGCCGCGACCTTGTTCTCCGGCACCAGGCTCGACATGCACACGGTGGCCTTGATGCCGTGGTGGGAAGCCGCATAGGCGACGGCGCGGCCGTGATTGCCGGTCGAGGCACACACCACCCCGCGGGCGGCGGCGTCGAGGCCCGCCAGCGCATTCGCCGCCCCGCGGATCTTGAACGCGCCGATCGGCTGGACGGTCTCCAGCTTCAGCCGGACGTCACAGCCGGCGCCCGCCGACAGGGTCGGCGCGGCGACGAGTGGCGTGCGCAGCGCGACGCCTCGAATGTTCTCCTGGGCGCGCGCGATCGCTTGCAGGGAAATATGCTCGGTTGTGCACATCAATGCATCCTTCTCGGGTCAGAGGGGCCGAAAACGCGAACAAACGGGCCATTTTCGGAACGTGGATGTACACAACAGTTGATCCGAGGGAGCGATTGCGGCAGGCTCATGGCAGCGCTCGCTCCGCGGCCCGGATCGGGAGGGTCACGGGCCGGATTGCGGTGGGGGCCGCCAGCATGCAGTGGAGGACTTCGGGACGTGATCGACAGTTTCGGCCTCTCGCGGTCGGCCTCATGACCCTCGTCGCGGGTGCCGCAGTGTCCTCCAATTCCGCACTGTGGTCGTCCAACAAGGAGAAGTGTGGGAACCGAGAAACGGGAGAGTACTGATGAAACATGCAATTTTCCGAGGCGTGGCCGCCTTCGCTATCGCGGCCTTTACGGCGGGTTCGACGGTCGGGTCGGCTTCGGCGCAGTCGCTGCTTGAGAAAATCCAGGCCGGGGAGACGATCAGGATCGGGTTCTCGAACGAGATCCCGTGGGCCTACCCGGGAGACAACAACGCGCCGCTCGGTTTCGTCAATGCGATGACGATCGACGTACTGGAGCGGCTCGGCACGACCAATATCGAGCCGATCGTCACCGAGTGGGGCGCGCTCATTCCAGGCCTGCAGGCCGGGCGCTTCGACATCGTCACCGGCGGCATGTACATCCTGCCGGAGCGCTGCCGCAATGCGCTGTTCACCGAGCCGCTCGGCACTTTCGCGGACGCCCTGCTGGTCCAACCGGGCAATCCTGAAGGCCTCCACTCGTTCGACGATATCCGCGACAAGGGACTGACGCTGGTCACCGGCGCCGGCTACAACACCGTCAAGAACGCCCGCGACAGCGGCATCCCCGACGACAAGATCATGCAAGTGGCCGGCCCCGCCGAGATCCTGCAGGCGGTGAAGGCCGGACGCGCCCATGCGGGCGGCGGCACCTACTTCACCATGAAGGAGTTCGCGGACCGGGACGAAGCGGTCGAGCTTGCCGATCCCTTCACGCCGCCTGTCATCGACGGCTATCCGGGCCTGGCGTTCCTGCCGAACCAGCAGGCGGAGGTCGACGCGTTCAACGCCGCGCTGAAGGAGTATATCGGCTCGCCGGAGATGATGGAGTCGGTGGAGCCCTACGGCTACACGGAGACCAACCTTCCGGACGGCACCACGACCGCCGAGCTTTGCGCCGGATAACGGGCCCGACGGTGCTTGGCCGTCGCCCGTAATGCTGTCGCGCCTCCCCGACCTTGAGAAGGGGAGGCGCCGGCCGGGGGGTACAGGACCGTGAGCGAATTTGCGCTCGGCTTCAGCGTGGCTGCCCTCTTTAGGGGCGTGCTGGTCACGATTGTCGTCACCATCGGGGCTTCGCTGGTCGCCATCGTGCTGGGCCTCGCGGTCGGGGTGATCCGCGTTTCGCCGTTCGCCCCGCTGCGCTGGGCGGGGATCGTCTATATCGAGTTCTTCCGCGGCACCTCCCTGCTGGTTCAGCTCTACTGGTGGTTCTTCGTACTGCCGATTTTCGGGGTGACCATGTCGCCGTGGACGGTGGCCATTGTCGGCGTCGGCATGAACGTGTCCGGATACGGCGCCGAACTGGTACGCGCCGCCATCCAGAGCGTCGACCGCGGTCAGTATGAGGCCTCTACGGCGCTCAACTTTCCACGCCTGACCATGATGCGACGCATCGTGCTGCCGCAGGCCATCCGCGCCATGCTGCCGCCGTGGGGCAACCTGCTGATCGAGCTCTTGAAGGGCACCTCTCTCATCTTCTTCATCACCATCACCGAGCTGACCACGGCCGCCAAGCTGGCGGCGGACGCGACCGGCAACTATCTGCTTTTCTTCGCCGTGGCGCTGTTCGGCTACTACGTCATCGCCCGCATGCTGATCACGCCCTTCGTGCGCTGGCTCGAAGGGCGCTTCTCGCGCGGCTTCGTGCGGGAGGCGGCGGCATGAGTATCTGGGACTGGCACTATGTCTGGGAAGCGCTCCCCTTCCTCTATCGCGGCGCCGTGGTCACGGTGCAGGCGACTATCATCGGCTTCTCCATCGCGCTGGTGCTGGGGCTGGCCTTTGCGCTGATCCGCCAGTCGCCCAACCGTTTCGTGGCGCGCGCGATGGCGGAAACCGTGGAGTTCATCCGCTCGACACCGCTGCTTTTGCAGATCTTCTTCGTATACTTCGTCGGGCCGCAATTCGGCATCGTGATCCCGGCCTGGATCGCCGGCATCGGAGTGCTCGGCATCCACTACGCCGCCTATTGCTCTGAGGTCTACCGCGGCGGCATCGAGAATGTCGACGAGGGCCAGTGGGAAGCCAGCACGGCGCTCAACCTCGCCCCGATACGCACTTGGCGCGTGATCATCCTGCCGCAGGCCATCCCGCCGATCGTGCCCGGCCTCGGCAACTACTTCATCGGCATGTTCAAGGACACGCCGATCCTGGCGGCCATCGCGATTCTGGAGATGCTGCAGCAGGCAAAGAATTTCGGCGCCGACAACTACCGCTACATCGAGGCGATCACCATGGCGGGCGCCTTCTATCTGTTCTTCAGCCTGATCGCATCGGGGATCGTGCAATCCGTCAGCCTCTGGCTCAATCGCCGATACCACCTCGCGTAGGAGGATCAGCCATGAGCGAACCGATGGTCCGATTCGAGAAGGTCACCAAGCGCTACGGCGCGTTGACCGTGCTTGACGAGCTCGACCTCGACATAGCGCCCAACGAGAAGGTCTCGATCATCGGCCCGTCGGGATCGGGAAAGACCACCGTGCTGCGCATGCTGATGACGCTGGAGCGTATCAATGAGGGCGTTATCTGGGTCGATGGCGAGCCGCTGACCCATATTCAGAAGAATGGAGAGTTGGTGCCGGCCAATGAGCGGCATCTCAGGCGCGTGCGCGGCAAGATCGGCATGGTGTTCCAGCACTTCAACCTGTTTCCTCACATGACCGCGCTGCAGA
>CAZARE010000162.1:0-7021 GCA_964487455.1 uncultured Propylenella sp. | reverse complement strand
CAGCACTTCCCGGATGCGGTCGAATACAACGACCGTGTCGTTGAGAGAGTAGCCGACGATGGTAAGGATCGCCGCGATGCTCGACAGGTTGAAGTCGAGCTGGGTGATGGCGAAGAACCCTATCGTCAACACAACGTCGTGCACGAGCGTGGCGATGGCTCCTATGCCGAATTGCCATTCGAAGCGGAACCAGATGTAGAAAAGCACGCCGATCATCGTGACGATGACGGAGATGGTGCCGGTCCAGGCCAGCTCGCCGGAGACGCGCGGCCCGACGACCTCGACCCGCCGGTAGGTGTAGTCGTCCGACCCGAGCGCTGCTTGCGCCCTTTGGACGGCAACCTGCTGCGCCGCGTCGCCGCCCGGCTGCGTCGCGATACGGATCAGCACGTCGTCGGGCGCGCCGAAACCCTGCACTTCGACGTCCCCCAGGCCAAGCCCGCCCAGCGTGCTGCGGATTTCTCCCAGATCGGCGACAGGCGCCTTGCTCTGCACCTCGATCAGCGTGCCGCCCCTGAAGTCGATGCCGAAGTTGAGACCGGCAACGAAGGCGAGTGCGATGCAAGCGACCATGATCACGACCGACACCGGAAAGCCGATGCGCGCCAGCCGCATGAAGGGGATGTGGGTATCGTCGGGAATGAGGCGTAAGGGCATGGAACGTCCAAACTAGAGCGGCACGACCTTCGGCCGACGCTGGCGCACCCAGGTCGCCACGATGAGCCGCGTCAGCAGGAAAGCGGTGAACATGGTCGTCATGATGCCGATCGCGAGCGTCACAGCGAAGCCGCGTATCGGTCCCGAGCCCAGCGCGAACAGGGCAATGGCAGCGATCAGCGTCGTCACGTTCGCGTCGACGATGGTGCCGAGCGCCCGGCTGAACCCCGCCTCTATCGCGTTGATAGCCGAGCGCCCGAGCCGCGCTTCCTCGCGAATTCGCTCATAGATCAGCACATTGGAATCGACCGCCATGCCGACGGTGAGCACGATACCGGCTATGCCGGGCAGCGTCAGCGTCGCCGGGATAATCGTGAGAATACCGATGATCAACGCCATGTTCGCCGACAACGCGAGAATGGAAAAGGCGCCGAGCACGCCATAGGCGACGAGCATGAAGACGATCACGCCGACGGCGCCGATCAGCGCCGCGATCTTACCGGCTTCGATGGAGTCGCGGCCGAGGCTAGGTCCGACCGTGCGCTCCTCAATGATCTCGAGGTCGGCGGGCAGCGCACCGGCGCGCAGCAGCACTGCGAGATTCTGCGCATTCTCGACCGTGAAGTTGCCTTCGATCTGGCCCGACCCACCAAGGATCGGCGTGCGGATGACCGGCGCGGTTATGTAGCGGTTGTCGAGAACCACCGCGAAAAGGCGGCCGACATTCCGCTGCGTCGCGTCGGCGAACAGGCGGCCCCCGCGTGCATTGAAGCGGAACGTGACGATTGGCTGGTTAGTACGCTGGTCGAAGGCCGGCTGCGCGTCGGCGAGATCGTCCCCGGAAAGGAGCGCGCGGGTCTCCGCAAGAACGGGTGGCTCACCTTCCTCGGCGGATTCGAAGAGCTCGCAGCCGGGCGGCGGGCCGACTTGCAAGGCATCGGCGATGGTGCCTTCGCTGCACTCCATGTGGAAAGTCATGCGCGCCGTGCGCCCGAGGATATCCTTTAGCTGCGCCGTATCCTCAAGGCCCGGCACTTGCACAAGGATACGCTCGCTGCCTTCGGCCTGAATGGACGGCTCGGTAGTGCCGAGCGCGTTGAGGCGGCGATTGAGCACTTCCAAGCTCTGCGCCACTGCGGAGCGCATACGCGCCTCGATCCCCTGCGAGGTGAGAGTCGCGGTGATTCGACCGTTGCTGTGCGAAATCTCCACCTCGCTGAACGTGCCTTGCGCGAAGAGGCCGGATTGGATCGGAGCTGCCAGAGGCGCAAGCGCGGCCATGGCGCGCTCCGCATCCGCCGGATCGCGAAGCGTGAAGCTGGCCCCCTCTCCCCGCTCGCCCAGTGCGCGATACCCTATGCGCTCATCGCGCAGGGTCTGCCGGATGTCACCGACCAGCGTCTTTACCCGGTCGTTCACCAGGCTCTCGCGGTCTACCTCAAGGAGGAGATGAGCGCCGCCGCGCAGATCGAGTCCGAGCGAAACTTGCTCCCGGGGCATCCAGCGCGGCCAGGACGCGACCGTTTCCGCCGAAAAGAGGTTGGGGACGGACGCAACGACGCCGCCCAGCACGACCAGGACAATCAGCACAACGCTCCAGCGCGGGAAGTAAAGCATGGCCTTCCTTCAAGGCGGCTCAAGCGTTGCCTGATACCGGCTCCGCCTTGGCACGCACATCGGCGATCAGGTTGCGGACCACTCGCACCTTCACGCCGTCCGCGATCTGCAGCTCAAGCTCGTTCTCGTCGATAACCTTGATCACCTTGCCGACAATCCCGCCATTGGTCACAATGGTGTCGCCCCGCCTGATCGCCTTCAGCATCTCATCCCGTCGCTTCGCCTGCTGGCGCTGTGGCCGGATGATCAAAAACCACATGATGACGAAAATCAGCAGAAATGGCGCGAGCTGCAGCATGCCCAAGCCGCCGTCGCCCGTCTGCGCATAGGCCGGAGTAACCCACATAGAGGCTGTCGTCCCTCAACTCTCGGGCCGCAGCCCTTGGAAGTTGCGCGGACTATAGTCGCGGCACGGTGCATTGCAACAGCGCCCGACGCCGCCGCGACCGGCCCTTTGCCGCGGCGCCGCGGCGTGATATCGCGCCGCCAGGCATTGCTCCCAGGCTTCCGTGGAAGGGCCCGGTGCAGGACAGATTCGACCCCACGCGCGACGTGCTTCAGCGCATCGCCGAGGCGCTGGAACGCCTGGCACCGCAGGAGCCCGCGGCGACGGACTTCGGCACCGCCGAGGCTTTCGTCTGGCACGCCAGACCACCGCATCTGCAACCGGTGGAACAGGTCAACCGAATCGCGCTGCCGCTGCTCAAGGGGATCGAACGGTCCCGCGACACGCTAATGGAGAACACGCGCCGCTTCGCCGCCGGGCTTCCCGCCAACAACGCGCTTCTGTGGGGCGCGCGCGGCATGGGCAAGAGCTCGCTGGTGAAGGCGGTGCACGCGGCTGTGGCGGCGGAGCTCTCGACAGGAGCGCCGCCGCTCAAGCTGATCGAGATCCACCGCGAAGACATCGAGACGCTGCCCGAACTCATGGTCTTGCTGCGCGGTCGGCCCGAACGCTTCCTGCTCTTTTGCGACGACCTGTCCTTCGACGCCGGTGACGCCTCCTACAAGTCGCTCAAAGCCGCCCTCGAAGGCGGGCTGGAGGGGCGGCCGGACAACGTCGCCCTCTACGCGACGTCGAACCGCCGCCACCTTCTGCCGCGCGAGATGATCGAGAACGAAAGCTCGACTGCCATCAACCCGTCCGACGCCGCGCACGAGAAGGTGTCGCTGTCGGACCGATTCGGCCTTTGGCTCGGCTTCCACAATTGCAGCCAGAACGAATATCTCGCGATGGTCGCCGGCTATGTCGAGCACTACCGGGTACCCGCCGCGGAAACGGAATGGCGCCCCGAAGCGCTCGAATGGGCGACCACTCGCGGCAGCCGCTCGGGTCGCGTCGCCTGGCAGTTCGTGCAGGATCTGGCGGGAAGGAAGGGCGTGAGGCTGAGTTGAGGCGCCGTTGAGCCGCCTCGCGCAACGCGGCTCAGGTCTCCGTCAGATGCTTCAGCGGATCGACCGGCGAGGCATCCTTCCTCAGCTCGAAATGCACCTGCGGCGTGGTCACTCCGCCCGACATGCCGGAAAGCGCGATCACCTGCCCGCGCCGCACTTCCTCGCCGCGCTTCACCTTGAGATCGCTGTTGTGGGCATAGGCCGAGACCCAGCCGCCCGTGTGGCGGACAAGGACGAGGTTGCCGTAGCTCTTCAGCTCGTTGCCGGCATAGATCACGGTGCCGTCCTCGGCCGCCTTGACCGCGGTGCCCTCAGGCACCGCCAGGTTGATGCCGTCGTTGCGCTCCCCGTTCGGCTTTCGGCCGAAGCCGGAGATGACGCGGCCCCGCACCGGCCAGCGGAATCCCGAAGTCTGGGCTGCGGTCGGCTCCGGCGCCAACGGCGCGTGCGCGCCCGCGGCACCCGTCTGGGGGGCGACGGCGAGCTGCTGCTGCGCCCTGGCCTCCGTCAGCGGCATGGTGGGCTGCGCCTCGGTCGCCGCAGCGCGCGGCACGGCCGGCAACGCGGCCGGATCGGGCTGCGCCGGGCTGGCCTGTGGATTGAGGCTCGCCACCTGCACCCCGGCAGGCGCCGTGGAGCCTGGGATGGCGATGCGCGAGCCGAGCCTGACCGTGGTGGAGCCGCCATTGGCGGCTGCAAGCTGATCGACGGAGACGCCGTAGCGCTGCGCGATGTTCCACGCTGTATCGCCAGGCTGCACGGTATGGACGACGGAGCCGCCGTGCGCGGGCCGGATACGCCCGGCCTGCTCGTTCAGCGTGGTTGGAGGTGCGCCGAGCTGGTGCGGCGCCGTCTGCGCGGAGGCGACTGGCGTCGGATTGCCCGTGGCGGCGTAGGCGGGCGGCGTATAGGGTTGCGGCGCCTGCTGTGCGGCGTAGGCCGGACCCGCCGGCGCGCCAGCCGGAGGCGGCAGGTCGGCACCCTGAATGCCGCCGGCCGAGGCGTCCACATAGCTGTTGCCGAGCGGCGTCGCCTGCTGCCCGGCGATGATCTGCTTCTGGTTGGTGGAGCCGGTAAAGACCGGAGACCTGCCGAAATTGCTGCATGCCCCGACTCCGACGACGAGTGCCGCAAGGCCGAGACGCGCGGTCAGCGTCGTCACTTTGGAAAGAATGGCGGAATCGGAGAATTGGATGCGCATCGCTCTACTCAGGACCGGGAGTTCGACGCAGCCATTTGAAGCGGCTAGGGTTGACATCGGGTTAAAGGCTCTGCGCAACGCCCGAAACGAGCGCCAGAAACCGCGCCGGACCGAGATCGCGGGTGTCGACGCTCTTGCCGATCCGCTGAAACAGCGTGAGGCGCTGGGGGCCGTTTTCCTCGCCGATCGGCGCGATCAGAATGCCGCTGTCGGTCAGTTGCGCGATAAGCCTCACCGGCGGCGCCTCGCAGGCGGCGCTGACGAGGATGCGGTCGAAAGGCGCCTGCCGGCTCCAGCCGAGCGCCCCGTCGCCGACGATGCCGCTGATATTGCCGATGCCGAGCGCCTGCCAGCGGCGCTCGGCCGCCTTCACCAGCCGGCGGAAGCGGTCGATGGAGGTAACGCGCCGCGCCAGCCGCGCCAGGATGGCGCTCTGGTAGCCGGAGCCGGTGCCGATCTCCAGCACGCTGTGCCGGTCGCAGACATCGAGCGCCACCGTGATCAGCCCGATGACCGAGGGCGCCGAGATGGTCTGCCCGCAGTCGATGGGAAGCGCATGGTCGGAATAGGCGTGGTGGCGCCACCTCTCGGGCACGAAGGGAACGCGCGGCACCGTCTCGATCGCCTTCAGCACGGCGCGGTCGGAGATGCCAAGCCCGCGCAGCTTCAGGACAATGGCGGCGGCCTGGACGTCGGTCCCCTCGTCCTCCCCATACGCCACGGCTGGCTCTGCGCGCATCGCCGCAGCATGCGGCAAGATGGTTAAGAGAGGGCTTCAGCGCTCGATGTCAGCGCATCGTTCGCGACGGAGCGGAGCCGGCGGATGCTCGGTGGCCGATCGCCCTCGACTGGCTCAGGAGAAGATCGCCGCCAGGCGTCGCCGCGCGCGCTCGTCAGTGAGATCGAGCGATAGCGGTGTGACGGAGATGCGGTTCTGATCGAGCGCCGCCAGGTCGGTGCCCTCGTCCGGGTCCATCTTGGAACGCTGAAACCCGATCCAATAATAGGGCACGCCGCGTGCGTCGCGCCGGCTGTCGATCCTCAGCCAATCCGGGATGCGCCGGCCCATGCGCGTCACCGCCACGCCCGCGACCGCCGCGGGCGGGCAATTGGGAAAGTTGACGTTGAAGAGCGTGCCGTTCCCGAACCCGTGCTCGATCAGCCTGGAGATGATCGCCGGCGCATGCGTCTCGGACGTGTCCCAATGCGGGGCGTCGCGCGTGTCGGCGCCGAAAGCCTGCGAGAGAGCGACCGACGGAATGCCGAGGATGGTGCCCTCCATGGCGCCCGCGACCGTGCCGGAATAGGTGACATCGTCCGCGAGGTTCTGGCCGCGATTGACGCCGGAGATGACGAGGTCGGGCTTCTCGCCGATCACCACCTTCAGCGCCATGATGACGCAATCGGTCGGCGTGCCTTTCACCGCGAAGCGCCGCTCGTCGATCTCGCGCAGCCGGATTGGGTCGGAGAAGGTCAGCTTGTGCGAAGCGCCTGACTGCTCCATTTCCGGCGCGACGACCCACACGTCGTTGGAGAGCTCCCGCGCGATTCGCTCGGCCACTTCCAGGCCAGGCGCGTGCACGCCGTCATCGTTGGTGACAAGGATTTTCATGGGTGAGCACCGAACGCGGCCGGAGAGAAGAAGGGCCTGACCATCGATGTCGTCATGCCCGGTCTCCGGATCAAGTCCGGGGATGATCCGGGCATCCATTCCGAAACAGTGGCCGGAATCACGACCGTCACGGAATGGATTGCCGGGCCAAGCCCGGCAATGACGACAACGGAGGGAGTGTTTCGATCCGTCATCCGCCCACCCTCTCCAGCCCGCCCATGTACGGCCGCAGCACCTCGGGCACGGCGATCGACCCGTCGTCGTTCTGGTAGGTCTCCATCACCGCGATCAGCGCGCGGCCGACGGCGACGCCGGAGCCGTTCAGCGTGTGCACGAAGGGCCAGGGCGCCTTGCCGCCCTCCTTGCGGTAGCGCGCATCCATGCGCCGCGCCTGGAAGTCGCCGCAGACCGAGCAGGAGGAGATCTCGCGATAGGCCTTCTGGCCGGGCAGCCACACCTCGATGTCGTAGGTCTTTTGCGCGGCGAAGCCCATGTCGCCGGTCGAGAGCGTGACGACACGATAGGCGAGGTCGAGCTGC
>CAZARE010000161.1:0-7961 GCA_964487455.1 uncultured Propylenella sp. | reverse complement strand
GAGGACGAGACTCCGTGGGCGCATCTCGACGTGGCCGGCACGGCGATGGGCGCGCCGGGGTCGGAGATCAACAAGTCGTGGGGCTCCGGCTGGGGGGTGCGGCTGCTCGACCAGCTGGTGCGCGCCAAATACGAGGGGAAGAAGGGCTGAGCTACGATGTGGAGGTCACCACACCTCCTCATGCTGAGGTGCGAGCGAAGCGAGCCTCGAAGCACGCACAGCAGTGTTTCAAGCGTGTTCTGGATACCCCTTCGAGCCGACCCGACTCGTCGGGCCGGCACCTCAGGGTGAGGGTGTTGGAGTAGTTCGGCGATGGCCGAGGTGCTGTTTTACCATCTTGAGCGGCGGCCGCTGGAGGCGGTGCTGCCGGGGCTCCTGCAGCGTAGCCTGGAGCGCGGGTGGCGCGCGGTGGTGAAGGTGGGGTCCGAAGAGCGGTTGCAGGCGCTCAACGCGCATCTCTGGTCCTACGACGAGCAGTCGTTCCTCCCGCACGGCGCCGCCGCCGACGGCCACGCCGAGGCGCAGCCGATCTGGCTCACCACCGCCGACGACAATCCCAACGGCGCGAGCGTGCGCTTCCTCGTCGACGGGGCGGACGCGCCTGACCTTTCCGGCTACGATAGGATCGTTTTCCTATTCGACGGGGACGAGCAGGAGGCGGTCGCCAAGGCGAGAGAAGCATGGAAAGTGGCGCAGTCGGCCGGCCACGACGCCACATACTGGCGGCAGGACGACAGCGGCAAATGGGCGAAGCAGGGGTGACGACGTAGCCCGGATGGAGCGCCGGAGGCGCGAAATCCGGGAATGTGGGCGCGCGCATTTCCCGCATTTCGCTTCGCTCCATGCGGGCTACTGGTCAATCCAGCATCGCGACTGCGCGGATCCAGCCGCCGGACGCAGCTTTGATCTTGAAAGGAAAGCACGCCACCATGAAGCCGTGGGGCGGCAGCTTCTCAAGGTTGTAGAGCTTCTCCATGTGGCAGTAGGGCGTCTCGATGCCGGCGTAGTGGCCTTCCCAGATGATCGAGGCATCGCCGGTCTCGGCGAAGCGCTTGGCGGTCGAGGCGAACGGCGCGTCCCAGCTCCATGCGTCGATGCCGGTGACCCGGACGCCGCGTTCGGTGAGATAGAGCGTCGCCTCGCGGCCCATGCCGGCGCCGGCGGTGAGATACTGATCGGTGCCGTAGCAGGCGCTCGCCCGCGTATTCACGAGGACGATGTCGAGCGGCTTCAGCTCGTGGCCGATGCGGTCGAGCTCAGCTTCCACCTCCGCCGCCGTGATGACATGCCCATCCGCCGCCTCGCGGAAATCGAGCTTGACGCCGGGCCGGAAGAACCAGTCGAGCGGCACCTCGTCGATCGTCATCATGCGCCTACCGGCCCTGTCGTGCGAATGAAAGTGGTAGGGCGCGTCCATGTGCGTGCCGTTGTGCGTGGTGAGCGTGATCCGCTCGATGGCCCAGCCTTCGCCGTCGGGCAGGTCGGAGGGCTTGAGGCCGGGAAACATGGCGCACATGACCTCGGCGTTCTCCCTGTTGCCGACATACTCGATCCGCGGCCGCATGATCGCCGGGTCTGCCACCGTCTCGTTGTCGAGCGGGAGCGAGATGTCGATGATCTTCGAGGGCACGTGCATTCGTCCGCCTCCTTCGGCTCGCTTGATTCTGTCTGCGATCCCGTCGCCGATCCAATGCTTGGCAAGCAGCCTGCGCCGACGATCGTAGCCCGGATGGAGCGAAGCGAAATCCGGGATCTTTCGTCAGTCCCGCATTGCGCTGCGCTCCATGCGGGCTACCCCACCGCCTCTTCCGCCTGCGCCACCTCGAGCTCTTCCGAGATGTCGAGCCAGTCGGACTCCGCGCGTGCGAACGCATGCACCTGCTCGGCGCGGGTCCTCGCCAGCGCGGCGGCGCGATCGGAATCGCGCGAGTAGAGGCCGGGATCGGCGAGCTCCCGGTCGAGCGCCTCGATCTCCTTGCGCAGGGTCTCGATCAGCTCCTCCTGCTTCCTGAGCTTCCTGCGCAGCGGCGCCAGCGCCTCCCGGCGCTGCGCGGCCTCGCGCCTCAACTCCTTTTGCGAGGCGGATTGCTGGGAAGCCTTGGCTCCCGCCGCGTCGCCTCCATCGGCGCGACCCAGCACCATGCGGCGGTAATCGTCGATGTCGCCGTCGTAGGGCGTGACGGTGCCCTCGGCGACGAGCCACAGGCGGTCGGCGCAGGCTTCGATGAGATGCCGGTCGTGGGTAATGAGGATGACCGCGCCCGAAAAGTCGTTGAGCGCGTGGACGAGCGCCTCGCGGCTGTCGATGTCGAGGTGGTTCGTCGGCTCGTCGAGGATCAGAAGGTGAGGGGCCTCGAACGCGGCGAGCCCCATCATCAGCCGCGCTTTCTCGCCGCCGGAAAGGTCCTTCGCGGCCGTGTCCATCTTCTCCGTCGCCAGCCCCATCCGGGCGACGCGCGAGCGAACGCGCGCCTCGGGCGCGTCGGGCATCAGCGCGCGCACATGCGCGACCGCCGAGCGCGCCGGATCGAGCAGCTCGAGCTGGTGCTGCGCGAAGAACCCCGTCGTCAAGCGCCGCGCCCGCGTGATCTCGCCTGATTCAGCCTGCAGCAGCTCGGCCACCAGCTTGGCGAATGTCGATTTCCCATTGCCGTTCTTGCCGAGCAGCGCGATGCGGTCGTCCTCGTCGATGCGCAGGTCGAGCCTGGTGAGCACCGGTTTCCCCGGCTGGTAGCCGACGGAGACATTCTCCATCCTGACGATGGGCGGCGACAGCCCCCGTTCCGGCTCGGGGAACCGGAAAGGGATGGCGCGCTCCTGCGTGACCTCCGCGATCGGCTGCAGCCTGGCAAGCGCCTTCAGCCGCGACTGCGCTTGGCGCGCCTTGGTCGCCTTGTAGCGGAAGCGGTCGACATAGGCCTGCATGTGCTTGCGCTGCGCTTCCTGCTTCTTGCGCTGCGTCTCTTGAAGCAGGCGCTTCTCGCGATATTGCCGCTCGAAGGAATCGTAGGCGCCGCGCCACAGCGTCAGGCGGCGCTCCGCCAGATGAACGATGCAATCGACGGCGCCGTTCAGGAGATCGCGGTCGTGGCTGATGACGAACACCGTGTGCGGGTAGCGCGCGAGGTAGCGCTCAAGCCACAGCGTGCCCTCCAGGTCGAGGTAGTTGGTCGGCTCGTCGAGAAGCAAGAGGTCGGGCTGGGCGAAGAGCAACCCCGCCAGCGCCACGCGCATGCGCCACCCGCCGGAAAACTCCGAGCAGGGACGCGCCTGGGCCTCGGCGTCGAAGCCGAGCCCGGCGAGGATGCGTGCGGCGCGCGCCTCGGCGGTATGTGCCTCGATGTCGGCGAGGCGCGTATGGATCTCGCCGATGCGATGCGGGTCGGCCGCGCGCTCGGCCTCTGCGAGGAGCTTGGCGCGCTCGCGGTCGCCGGCAAGCACGGTCTCAAGCAGCGACCGCGGCCCGCCCGGCGCCTCCTGCTCGACGCGGCCGATGCGGGCTCCCTTGGGGAGCGATATGGCGCCGCTATCGGGGGCGATATCGCCGGCGACGGCGCGAAAGAGCGTCGTCTTGCCGGCGCCGTTGCGACCGACGAACCCGGCCTTGGCGCCGGCAGGGAGCGTCAGGCTCGCGCCCTCGATGAGAGTGCGCCCGGCAATCCGGAGCGTGAGGTCGCTGATCTGCAGCATAGCGGAGCGTGTAGGCGAGGCGCCCGCCGCAATGCAAGGTATGAGCTCCCCTCATGCTACGTCATAAGAACCCGTTCGTGTCGTGCAGGTCCGGAACCCTCTCCCCCCTGTAGGGAGAGGGTCGCCGGACCTGAGCTTGCGAGGGGCCGGCTGGGTGAGGGGTCCTTCCTCGTCGGGCGTGACGTCGCACGACCCCTCCCCCAACCCCTCCCCACAAGGCGGAGGGGAGTCCTGTGCGCTCGTTGCTAGTCCAGGCCGCTGGCTCGTGCCTGTTCTTTCGCCATCACGCCCCAATCGTGCTCGCCTTCGCCGTGAGCAAGAGCGCCGATCAGCCGGTCGCGCCAGACGTTGCAGCTTGGCAGCGGCACGCCCACCGCCTCGGCGGCCGTGAGCGCCAGGTTTGCGTCCTTGAGGCCGAGCACCGCGCGCTGACCTGCCGGCAGGTAGGCCTCGTTGACGATCATCTTGCCGTAGACCGTATAGGCCGGACTGCTGAACATGCCGCCGGTCATCACGTCATAAAGCACCTGGGGGTCGATATCGTATTTGCGGACGAGCGAGACACCTTCGCCCATCGCCTCGATGGCGCAGCCGAGCGCGAAGTTGTTGGCGATCTTGATCACCGCCGCGGAGACCGGATCGTCGCCGGCCTCGTAGACGGTCTTGCCGATCGCCTCGAACAGGGGGCGGCATTGCGTCAGGCTCGGCGCGGGCCCGGCGACCGCCATGTTGGCAGTTCCGCCGGCGACCATCTCCGGCCGCCCGAACATCGGCGACGCCGCCAGAATCTGACCCGCGTCCGCGTGTGCCGCCGCTAGCCTCTGAATGGTCGCCACGCTGTGCGTGCCGCCGCAGATATGGACCTTGCCCTTCGGCAGCGCTTCGATAAGCCCGCCGGGCTGCTCCGCGACTTCGACGACCGCCGCGTCGTTGGCGAGCATCGTAAACACGGCGTCGCCGTAGCCGGCGGCCTCGGCGATCGACCCGGCCACCTTGGCTCCGGCTTCCGCGGCGGCTTTGGTCTTCTCCGGCGTCCGGTTGAAGACGGCGACGTCATGGCCGGCGGCAAGGAGGCGGCCGACCATTGCGGAGCCCATGCGGCCAAGCCCGATGAATCCAACCCTCATGTACGATCCTTACTGACGAGGCGCGGGGGCTAAACCAGTTGACCGCGCACCCAGTCGAGCTCGCGGCAGACATAGTCCACGATGTCGCCGGTCTTCAGATTCTCCGGGAGCATGTCCCAGGTATAGGTCTCGATCTCCAGCTGCCGCGACAGCGGCTTGGCTTTGTGGAAGCGCAGCGCGTCAGCGATGGCGAAGCGTGTGGTGCGGAACTGGCCGAGATCGTCGAGGAACACCGGTACGTGGA
The DNA here is from genome assembly GCA_964487455.1 of uncultured Propylenella sp. GTDB lineage: Bacteria > Pseudomonadota > Alphaproteobacteria > Rhizobiales > Afifellaceae > DASWJZ01. The sequence continues at coordinate 2,900 of CAZARE010000161.1, read as the reverse complement.
TGTGCGTTCGCCATTCGCGCGGGCCGGGGTCCTTTTCCCAGGCGGCGAAGGCGTCCTCAAGGTTGAGGTATTTCGTGAATTGCCCGTTCCGCTTCTCGATGGTCTGGGTGAGATAGATGGTCTTGGAATAGCGCTTCAGCGTGTCCACTATCTCCTGCGTCACCTCTGGAATGTGCAGCGCCGCCGCCTCCTGCAGCTTCACGATGGGCACGCCCGCGTCCACGAGCTTCTGCAGGGATTGGGTGATGTCCTCGTACTCCACCGCGAGATGGCAGATGTCGTAGACGATGCCGACGTGGCGGCGGAGCGCCGCGATCGCCTCGGCGATGGGCAGGCCCGCCATCTTCGCCAGCTTCTCCGCCGATGCGCCGGAGTAGAGCTGGTTGGTGAAGTAGTCGACGGTCTCGTCGGTGGTCTCCAGAAAGCAGTAGGGCTCCGGCTCCAGGCCGAGCGTCACGGTGACGCCTGTCTTGGCCTCCAGCTCCACCAAGTGCTTCGTCACACGCAGCACGTGATCGGTGTAGCTCTCAACCACATCCGGCCCGGTCACGCGCGGCTTGAAGCCCAGCGGGCAGGTCTGGATGGAGGGCAGAACCTCGGCGGGCGCCACGTCGGCCAGAACGTCGGCGACGTTGATCGTGTACTGCGTGCGCTCCTCGGAGCGCCAGTCGGGCTCGTAGACCTGCTCCTTGACGACGGTTCCCTTGAACGCGCCGTAGGGGAAGGCGTTCACCGTGTAGAGGTACATGTCGTTCTCGCCGAGGAAGCGCTTGAGGCTCTCACGGTCGTTGCGGCTGTTGGCCAGCAGCTCCGCCGATTTCGCCGAGAGGCGCAGCGACACGCCGAACCGGTCGTTCGGCGCGAAGCGCTCCTTCACCTTGGGAACGTAGGTCTGCAGACTGTCCCACATCTGCCCCCAATCGTCGCCCGAATGCACCAGAGTCGAATAGGTGAGGTGGCCGAGACCGCTACCGAGATCCATCGCGTACTCCTAAGAAAACTCGTCTGAATTCAGCCGACCGGCTCGACCTTGCTGGACTTTGCCGAGCGAACGATCGCCTCGGTCGCCGCCGCCCCATGGATCATCTCCGCCGGCGTTATCGGATAGGCGGGGCCTCCTTCGGCCGCGTGCGCGAACGCTTCCAGGGCGACGCGGGAGACGTCCAAACTGTCCGCCTGCCAGGTCTCGGCGGGGCCCTTCACGGGCTGGAACTTGCAGGTGCCGAAGAGCCGCGTGCGCCGCTCCTCCGAGGAGGCGCCGGCGACGTGGGTCATGCCCTCGAGCCGCACCCAGCCCTTGGAGCCGAATACCTGAAAGCTGAAGCCGGGGCCCGTCGCCGTCATCGTGCCGAGATAGCCGGACATGCCCTCCTTCATCCTGAGCAGGATGGAGGTGGTGTCGTCGGCGTCGATCTCGACTGCCCGGCGGAAGCTCTGGCAATAGACGTGATCGATCTCGCCGCAGAGGTCGATCATGCCGTCGATGGCGTGCACGCCCATCGGCGTCAGGCCGCCGCACGGCGTCTCGTCCCGGTCGGCGCGCCACTGCGTCGGCTTCAGCATCAGCGCGTTGGGAAAGGTCATCGTCGCCTCGACATGCATGATCACGCCGAGATCGCCGGAGCGCATGCGCTCGCGCAGCTTCGTCATCTCCGGGTGGAAGCGCCGGTTGTAGCCGAGGCCGAGCGTGATGCCGGCCTCCTTCGCGGCGGCGACGGCGTCCTCGGCGTCGCGCTTGGTGAGCGTGAAGGGCTTCTCGCAGAAGACGTGCTTGCCGGCCTTCGCCGCCGCGATGACCTGCTGCGCGTGCATGGAGTGCGGCGTCGCCAGCACCACCGCGTCGATCTTTGCATCGGCGAGCAACGCCTCGTAGCTGTCGCCAAGCCGAAAGCCCTTGTCCTTGGCGAACGCCTTCACCTCGTCGGAAACCGTCCGCGTCGCGCCGGCGACGAAGCGGATCGGGCTGTCGACGCCGGCGACGGATTCCACCAGCGTCTTGCCCCACCAGCCGAGACCGACGATCGCGGCATTGATCATTTCGTGCTCCTACGCTCTTGCAATGGCAGGCGGCCGCCGTTCGCGCTCAGAAGGTCTCCATCGCCACGACGAAGCAGGCGATGCCCCAGAATAGCGGGTACTCGCCGCCGCCGAAGTTCCAGATCCATTTGCCTTCCGAGTACCTCCAGCTGGCCCAGGCCGCGATCAAGAGGAACACGCCGGCCAGCACCGCGACGTAGGGCGTGAGGATGCCGAGCACCAGACCGATCGTGCAAACGAACTCGACGGCGAAGGCCCCGTAGAGCCAGGCCACCGGGGGGTTGAGCCCGCACTTGGCCATGAAGCCCTTGACGAAGTCCTGGTTCTGAAACTTCACGAAAATATGCGGAATGAAGAACAGTCCGCAGGCGATGCGCAGGATGACGATGCCGTTGGTCAGATCGAAGCTTTCCGCGAAGCTCCACATTGCCCGCTCCCCCCGTAGATGACCCCCAAATGATAGACCGCTTTGGCACGCACTGGCCACCGGCCAAGACTTTGCCGATCTTGCCGCGACGCCTCAGCCCGTCGGCACCAGCGAGAAGCCCGCGTCGGCGGCCAGGCACTCGGCGAGGGGCAGGCCGAGCTCCTTGCGCACGATGTTGACGCCCTGCACCATGGCAACGGTCTTGTAGAAGGCATGGCGGCGGCTCATGCCCTCGCGCCCCATGCCGCAATCGGAGCTCAGCACCAGCCGCTCGGCCGGAATGTGCTTCAGCGCCGTGCGGATATGCTCGGCGATCTCGTCGGGCCGCTCCACCTGCAGCGTGTGATGGTCGATGACGCCGATGGCGACCTTCTTGTCCGCCGAGATGTCCTTGCCGAACGCCTCCAGGTCCTGGCCGCCGGCGCTGACCGATTCA
>CAZARE010000160.1:0-12112 GCA_964487455.1 uncultured Propylenella sp. | reverse complement strand
TGCTCGGCGATGTAGCCGTGTCCGCCGAACACCTGCTGCGCCTGAACGGCGTTCTCAAATCCCTTGTCGGTGAGCACGCCCTTCAGGACCGGCGTTAGGAGCCCCATCGTCTCGTCGGCCGCCTCGCGGTCTGAGGCGTCGCCGGAGCGGTGCGCCACGTCGCCCTTCAGCGCCGTCCACAGCGTCAGTGCCCGCGCCGCCTCGTTGAAGGCGCGGATCGACATCAGGATGCGGCGAATGTCGGGGTGGACGAGGATCGGATCGGCCTTTTCGTCGGGCTCGTCCGCCCCGGCGAGCGCCCGCCCCTGGCGGCGCTCGCGCGCATAAAGCGCGGCGTTCTGGTACGCGACTTCCGAAACGCCGAGGCCCTGAATGGCGACGCCGAGCCGCGCTTCGTTCATCATCGTGAACATGGCGCGCAAACCCTTCTCGGGCTCGCCCACCAGCCAGCCGGTCGCGCCGTCGTAATTCATCACGCAGGTGGAATTGCCGTGGATGCCCATCTTCTCTTCGATAGAGCCGCACGAGACGGCGTTGCGTTCGCCCACGCCGCCATCGGCGGACGGCAGGAACTTCGGCACCACGAAAAGCGAGATGCCCTTGACGCCCTCCGGCGCGCCGTCGATGCGGGCTATCACCAGGTGCACGATGTTCTCCGCCATGTCGTGCTCGCCGGCGGAGATGAAGATCTTCTGCCCGGTGATCGTGTAGCTGCCGTCGTCAGCCGGCACTGCCTTGGTCTTGAGAAGCCCGAGGTCGGTGCCGCAATGCGGCTCCGTCAGGTTCATCGTGCCGGCCCACTCGCCCGAGACGAGCTTCGGCAGGTAGAGCGCCTTCTGCTCGTCCGAGCCGTGCAGCGTCAACGCGGCGATGGCGCCTTGCGTGAGGCCCGGGTACATGCCCCACGCCATGTTGGCCGAGTTGATGAATTCGTTCATCGCCGCCGACAGCGTGAAGGGAAGGCCCTGCCCGCCATGGTCCGGGTGGGCCGAAAGCCCAGTCCAGCCGGCCTCGCGGTACGTGCGATAGGCGTCCTTGAAGCCGTTCGGCGTGGTCACCGACCCGTCGTCGTTGCGCGTGCAGCCTTGCGTGTCGCCGACGCGGTTGAGCGGCTGCAGCACCTCCTCGCAGAAGCGCGCGCCCTCGCTCAGAATGGCCTCAACCGTGTCTAGCGGCGCGTCGGAGAAGCCCGGCAGGTTGGAACAGCGTTCATATCCCAGCACGTCCCTGAGCAGGAACAGCACATGATCGACGGGAGCGCGATAGGTTGGCATGACTATCCAATATTCCCTTTACGTAAGCCTTGTCTTCCGTAATCTGCTTGAAGCCGCTACTCCGCGGCCTCGCGCGGAATCTCGGAGGCTTCGCGGTCGTGGAGCATGCCGGCGACGACCTCCATGGTGCGCGTCAGCTCATCGATGGCCTGCTCGATGTCTCGTTTTTGCTGGCGCAACAGGCCGATCTGCTTGGCGAAGCGCGCAAGCGCGACCCGAAGCTGCGTCACCTGGCCGTCCTTGAGCTCGTAGAGCTCAAGCATCTCCCCGATCTCGGTAAGTGAGAAGCCGACCTTCTTGCCGAGAATCACCAGCTTGAGGCGGGCGCGATCGCGTCGGGAATAGATACGCGCCAGCCCTCGTCGGCGCGGACTGACGAGCCCTTTGTCCTCGTAGAAGCGCAGTGTTCTGTGGGTAACGCCGAATTCGCGCGCCAGATCGCCGATGGTGAAGGTGCCGTTCATGAGAAGCGCTCCAGGACAGTCCGGTGACGGTCGAACCGCAGATGCCCAGGATCGCGTGCGGTACTTTACGCTAACGTCAAAGTCAATCCGTGGACGGTCCCGGCATCGCGGCGACATCGCGGGAGCTATACGATTTGTGGTTAATTTTTCGGAAATCTGGGCGTTCGGTTAACCACCTATTTACCTTCGTTACGATCATCTTCAGTTTGCGGCGGAATACGGACGATTCGCGGTCCGAAGAGGCGCGCTCCTGCGCTAGCTTCCGCCCTGAGGAGCACTGATGAACGCGCGAATCCCAAGGAGCGCCAAGCTGGGCCAAGGGTCCACGAACAATCACGACGCGCGGCCCGGCCATGAGCCCGATCTGGCTTTCGACGATCTGTTGGACGCCCGTTTCGACGAACAGGGCCGGTTGTCGCAGGTCGGCCGGGGCAGTCATCAACGCATCGCCGACCGGCTCCAGCCACGCCCGCCCGCGACCAGTGCCGAGGACCTCGAGCAAGCAGTCCAGAAGCTCGCCGCCGGGTTGGAGGCGATCGAGCGGCAAAGCCGCGGGGCGCGGCGTTCCGAAGCTCCCGCCGCAGCGGCGAGCGGCGGCCGCGATTTCGTCACCTACAGTCTCGACCGCCTCGAGGCACGGCTGGAGGCGTTGAGCCAGCGTCTGCAAGACCGTTCGGCTCCTGCCGGAGCCCGACGCGTGACGGAGACGGAAAGAGCGCCATCGTCCCGCGCCGATCCTTCCCTTGCGGTGGAGCCCGACTACGCGGCCGAGAGCGACGAATTGCGTCGCCTGGCTGTGGCCGACGCGCAGCGCGTGCGCCTCGAAGCTGAAGCGGAGTTAGCGTCCGAAGCATCGGGGTGGGAGGCCGAGGCGGAAACGCGACGCCGCGCCGATGAGGAGGCCGTGGCCGCCAGACGCCAAGCCGAGGATGAAGCGAGGGCGGAAGCCAGACGTCAGGCCGAGCAGCAAGCGCAGGAGGAGACAAGACGCTTGGCCGAGGCGGAAGCCGCCGAGGCACAGCGGAGGGTCGAGGAGGAAGCGGCCGAGGCAAGACGGAAGGCCGAGGAGGAAGCCGCTGCGGAAGCGAGACGTCGTGCCGAGGAGCAGGCGGTCGAGGCCAGACGTCAAGCCGAGCAGGAAGCGGCGGAAGCCATGCGTCGGGCCGAAGAGGCAGAGGCCGAAGCGCGGCGCCAAGCGGAAGCCGCCGAAGTGGAACGACAAGCCCGTATCGCCGAAGCGCGCCGCCAAGCGGAGGCGGCGGTCGAGATGGAACAGCAGTTCGCCAACATCGAGGCGCGCCTTGATGCGCTGCAGCGGAGCGCCGACGAGAATCAGATCGGCCCGGTGCGCGGCGAACTGCTCGAGACGCTCCAAGAGATCGAGGAGCTCAGCCGCGACCGCGGCGATGTCGCCGTCGCATTGAAGGAAATCGGCGCCCGTTTGGGTGAAATGGAAGTCAAGGTCAACGCGGCGCGCAACATGGCCGGCAATCGCCTTGGCGATATCCAGGACAGGCTCGCCGGGCTGACGGAGCGGCTCGACGAGGTCGAGGTCGAGATTCCCGCCTTTGACGCGATCCGGGAGAACCAAGGCACAATCCTTGAGCGCTTCGATCGGATGGAAGGGCTCGTCAACCGGCTTGCTTCCCCGGAGGACGTTCTCGCGCGGGTCGACGGGCTGCGGCGTCAGCTCGGAACGGTCGCTTCCCAGCAAGAGGTGGCGCAGATCGAGACGCGCATCCTCGGCCTTGCCGAGCGGCTCGACGCCCTGCCGGACGATCTCAGCGACGCCGCGGCGCTTCAGCGTATCGAGAGCCAGCTTTCTGCGCTCGCCTCCGAGTTGACGGAAGCGCGGCAGCAGCGAACGGCCACGGCGGAGGACCTTGAGCGGCGCCTGTCGGACCTCTCTGCCTTGCTGCGCGAGGTCGCCGAGAGCGGACGATCTCTTGACTTTTCTGGCCTGGAAGAGCGGCTCGCGGAGTTCACCGCTCGCTTCGAGGTCGACCGCGAGCTGAACGGCGAGGTGTTCTCCAAGATCGAGCGGCGGCTCTCCGGTCTTGCCGCGGCGATCGAGAAGCAGGAAGGCGACGCGGAGATTCTTGCAGGCCTTACGCGCAAGATCGACACCATCGCCGACGCCATCGAAGCGCAAGACATGCGCGGCGCGCGCAGCGACATTGAGACGCTCGACGGCAAGCTCGACCTGCTGGCGCAGCAGGTGGCCGATCAGACCGAGCATTTGTCGCGGGCGCAGGTTGAGCCGCTGGAGGAGCGCCTTGACCAAACTCAGCGGCAGCTCGACGAGCTTGCTCGCCACGCGCGTGCATCGAGCGATCAGTTGCGTCCCTTCGCCCAAAAGCTCCAGGAGATCGCCGACCGGCTGAGCGCCCTCGGCGCTTCGGACCAGCACACGCCGCTATCGCTGCGCCTGGAGGCGATCGAGGAACGACTGGCCGGCCTCACCAGCAGCAGAGGCCCAGACCCGCGCGCCTTGCAGACGCAGCTGGAAGGCATCGTCAGCCGGCTGGAGCTTCTGAAGGGAAGGAGCATCGACCCGGCGCGGCTGACCGAGCTCTTCGACCGAGTCGACGCTGCCATCCGTGCCATGCCGGAGGAAGAGCGCTTCGACCGGCTCGAGCAGAAGCTCGCCGCCGCGACGATGGCGAGAGAGGATGGCGAGGAGGGCGGAGCAAGAGCCGCCGCCCAGTACATCGAACAGCAGATCGAGCGACTGGAGCGCCTTATTGGCGACCGCCCCGCCGGCGGCGTCTCCGAAGAGCGCTTCGCCCGGCTGGAGCGCACGCTGGAGCGAATTGGGATCGCCTACGCCGCCGACAGCGAGCTGCTTTCGCCGCAGGATGTCGCCGAGCTTCGCGACGACATCATTGCTTTGAGGCGCGAGTTGCGCTCGCTTCCCGGCCTTGGCGAGGGAGAATCAAGTCTTGGCGTGGTCCTGCATAGCATTGCCCAGCGAATGGAGCGTCTGCCGGACGATCCGCCGGCTACCGCCGCGGAGCTTGAGGCGCAGGTCGAGCGGATCGCCGAGCTTCTAGACGACCCGAGCCGGTCGCGGCTCGCGCTTGCCCATATCGAGACCAGCCTGAAGACGATCGAGGAGCGCCTGGACGAGACTCGGCGCTCAACCGCCTATCGTCGTCCGCCGGATGACGGCGACGCTGCCGATGCCGACGTCGAGGCTGTCGCCGGCATGGCGCGCGCGTTGTCGGACGACGTCACCGTGCTCAAGGGCTCGGCGGAGGCATCGGAAAGGAAGACCAAGGAAGCGCTCGACGCCGTCCAGGACACGCTTGAGGCTGTGGTCAAGCGCATGGCCTTCCTGGAGCACGATTCGGGCTTGGCCCCGACCGGCGAGCCTCGTCCCGCCGCCGCTGAGGCAAGGGCGAAGTCGGCCGAGGCTCACGACGCGGGTGTGCGGATCGATCATGACGAGCCGGCACCGCCGGCCGAGCCCGAGTCCCCGCCGGCGAAAGCCGAGGAGCCGGAGCCCAGCGAGCCCCGCGCAAGCGGCGGGCTTCTCAGCCGCTTCACGTCGCGGCAACTGCTGAGGCGCGCCACCGGCGGACGTGCCGAGTCCTTCACGCCCGAGCCGGAGGAAAGCGAGGAGACGTCGGATTTTCCGCTGGAGCCCGGCACGGATTCGCCGCTGAGCTCCTCTCTCGCCGGCGCGCCGAGCTCGGACACGGAGTTCATGTCCGGCGCCCGCAACCAGAGCCAGACCGGTTCGGTTCTGAAGGCCGAAGGTCGTGGCGCCGCTTCCTCGGATGAGCTGGATTCTCCGGTCGACAACGATTTTCTGGCGGCCGCACGGCGCGCGGCCCGCGCGGCCGCCGCGGAGGCGGCCGACGCAGAGGCACCCGACGAGCGCAGCGGCGGTCTCGGGCGCATCGCCGGTGCAGTCAAGTCGCGCCGGGGCATGCTTATGGCAGCGGCGCTCGCAATAGCGGTTGCGTTCGCCGCGCTTCAGATCATCCGTGGCCAGATGAGCACTGGCGGCGGCGATATCGCGACGGTGCCAGACGCCTCTCAGCCGGCGCCTTCGGCACTTGACGCTGCTCCGGTTGCCTCATCGGCTCCCGAGCCGATCCGGGCCGAGGCTCCGGCGCCCCAAACACAGCCGATCGTCGCCACAGGGACGCCGGCCGAGAGGCCAGCTTCGGAGAGCGCCGAAGAGGCCGGGACCAACGCTGCCAGCGTGGCGTCGGAACCGCCAGCCGAGATCGAGCCGGCCGCGCCTGCCAGTGAGGAACTGGCCGCGCTCGCTCCGCTGCCGAGCGATGCTCCGGCAGCCGCGCCTCCACCCCAGGAGGAGGCGCTGCCGGAGATCCCCATTGCCATTGGATCGCAGCGCCTTCGCGACGCCGCTGTGGCCGGCGACCCGGCTGCCGCTTTCGAGGTCGCGGCACGCTACGCTGAGGGCCGGGGCGGCATGCAGGATATGCGCACCTCGGTGGAGTGGTACGAGCGCGCCGCCGAGGCCGGTCTCGCTCCCGCGCAATATCGACTGGGGTCGATCTACGAGAAGGGGATCGGCGTCCCTAAGGACCTTGCAAAGGCGCAGGCTTGGTATCGCCGCGCCGCCGATGCCGGCAACGTCAAGGCCATTCATAATCTGGCTGTCCTCTACGCCGAGGGCGCTGGCGGAGAACCGGACCTCGAGCGGGCGGCGGACCTCTTCCGCCAAGCAGCGGAGCGCGGCGTGCGCGACAGTCAGTTCAACCTGGCGGTCTTGCACGCTCGCGGACTCGGCGTGCCGCAGGACCTGATCGAGGCCTACAAATGGTTCTCGGTGGCCGCGACCTCGGGTGACGCGGAATCGGCGAAACGGCGCGACATCATCGCCGCGGCCTTGTCGGAGCGAGATCTTCCGAAGGCGCAGGCTGCCGCTGCTGCATTCGAGCCGCTCCCGCTGGTCTCTGAGGCCAACGAGGTATTGATGCCGGAAGGGGGGTGGAACGACGCGCAGGATTCCACCAGCGTTGAGGCGCCACTTGCGGCTGGGGATGCACAGGTCGGAAGCGTGCTATCGGAAAACGACCTCGTCGCCTTGGTCCAGAAGCTCCTAGCCGACCAAGGCTTCGACCCCGGGCCGACCGACGGGCTGCTCGGGCGCCAAACCATGCAGGCGATCCTGAAGTTTCAGGACCATGCCGGACTGCCGAAGACGGGCCAGATCGATCCGGGGCTGGTGGAAGCGCTGCGTGGTGTGTCGGGCTGACGGCTCGCCCCGCAGGGTAGGGCGCCGCAGGGGTAGGGCGCCGCGGAAGCGTTCGCCAGCTAACGCCCCTTCGACCCGTCGAGCTTTAGAATTGCGCGGCTGCGTCCGATCGTCAGTTTGACAGCGCTTCCTCGGGGGCGCTTACTCGCCCTGGGGCCGCCGTTACGAAAAGACAATCAACGGGCGCCGCGGGTGCAGCTTTACCTCCCCATCGCCGAGCTCACGGTGAACATGTTCCTCTTCTTGGGCATGGGCGGGGCTGTTGGTTTTCTTTCCGGAATGTTCGGCGTGGGTGGCGGTTTTCTGCTGACCCCGCTTCTTATCTTCTCGGGCATTCCCCCGGCGGTGGCCGTGGCCACGGTGACGCCGCAGATTGTCGCCTCGTCGACCTCCGCCGCCATCTCCTACTGGCGCCGCCGGCTGGTCGACGAAAAGATGACGATCCTCCTGGCGCTCGGCGGCTCCGCCGGCTCCGCCCTCGGGGTCTTCGCCTTCCGCGCGCTACGGGAGATCGGCCAGCTCGATCTCATCATCGCGCTCTCCTATGTTGCCTTTCTCGGCTTCATCGGCGCCGTCATGTTGCGGGAGTCGCTGCGCACGATCTGGCGCACCCGGGCCGGGCGCGCCGCCCGGCCGCGCGGGCCATCGCATCACACCTGGGTGCACGGCCTCCCGTTCAAGGTCCGGTTCCGCCGCTCGAAGCTTTACGTCAGCATCGTCCCGATCGTCGTGCTCGGCTCCGGCATCGGCTTCCTTGGCGCCATCCTGGGTCTGGGCGGCGGCTTCATCATGGTGCCGGCGCTGATCTATCTCCTGCGTGTGCCGACTAACGTGGTGATCGGCACGTCGCTCGCCTACACGCTCGCGACCATGGCGGTCGCAACCGTGCTGCACGCCACCGCCAACAAGTCCGTCGACATCATGCTGGCCTTTCTCCTTATGGTCGGCGGTGTGGTCGGCGCCCAGTTCGGCGCGCAGATCGGGCAGGCGATCCGCGGCGAGCAGTTGCGAGCGCTTCTCGCGCTGCTCGTGCTGGCGGTGGCGCTGCGTGTGCTCTTCGGCCTCTTTACGCGACCCGAGCAGGTCTACTCGCTCTCGGTGATGGGAGGGGCGACGTGAGGCGGCTGCTCCTTGCTACGGCTGTGCTGGCCGCGGCGCCCTGCTTGGACGTAAACGCCGAGAGTCTTGTCTCGACGCTCTCCGACGAGGCCGTGTCGATCACCTCCAATTTCACCGGGGAGCGCATTGTCGTCTTCGGCGCTGTCCGAGGAGCGCCGGTCGATGCGACGGGCTACGAGGTCGCGGTCGTCGTGCAGGGACCGGAGCAGGATTTGGTCGTGCGCCAGAAGGAGCGGGTGCTTGGCGTGTGGGCGAACCGCACGACGCGCGAGTTCAGAGCCGTCCCATCGTACTATGTCATGCATCTCAGCGAGAATTTCAGCGCCGCCGTCTCGCCTGAGCAGCTCTTGGACTACAGGCTCGGCTTGCCGAGCCTGCCTTTCGTGCAGGAGGCGAGCGCCGAGGCGACTTCGGCGCGCCTTGCCGAGGCGCTGATCGGCTTGAAGACCGAGCGGGCGCTCTATGTGGAGCGCGAGGAGGCAGTTGAATTCCTCGCTCCGGACGTGTTCCGCACGACATTCTTCCTACCAAGTGACATTCCGACCGGCGAATACAGGGTGAGCGTATATTTGTTCCGCGACGAGGCGTTCCTCGCGGGCTCGACACAGGTCCTATCCATAGCCAAGGGGGGTTTTTCCGATCGCGTGGCGCGCGCTGCGCTCGAGTTTCCACTCCCTTATGGGCTTCTTTGCGTGGCTCTAGCGCTCTTCACCGGCTGGCTCGCCGGGGTGGTCTTGCGCCGGACTTGAGGCGGTTTGCAGCTAGTCGTGGCAGAGAGCCGCAAACGCCACCGGAAAGAGCCTTCCGTCGCCGATCAGGAAGGGCTTGAGCGCGCCCGGCGCGAAGAGCGGCGCGAAGGCGCGGTCGAGCACGTTGAGGCCGCCGGCGAGCACCCCGAAGGCCGGCAGCACCATCCGTAATCCGTCGGTGGCGAAGGCGCGGCAGCGAACGCTCCGCCCATTGCCGCGGATCTTTGCCGCGGGATGGAGGTGCCCGGCGACTTCTCCGAGCGCTTCGCCCTCCACGGGCTGGTGGCGGAAGCAGAGCCCATCCGCCTGAACCTCCTCGGCGACATCGCCGCCGATGCTTTCAGGAAGCTCCGGGTCGTGGTTGCCGGCGATCCATATCCATTCGCGCCCGCCCTGCAACGCAGCGAGGCGCAGACGGTCGGCGTCGGAGAGGCGGCCGAAGCCGTCGGAATCGTGAAAGGAATCGCCGAGCGCGATGACGCGGCGCGGGTCGCGTTGCAGTACGAGGTACGAAAGCTGCCTAAGCGTCGCGCCCGTGTCATAAGGCGGCAGAAGCATGCCCCGACGCGCGAAGGCCGACGCCTTCTCCAGATGCAGGTCTGCCACGACGAGCGTGCGGCTGTCCGCTAGATACAACGCGCCGGCCGGATCCAGCAGCACTTCCGTCTCGGAGACGACCGTCCGCACCTCAGCCAGCCCTCGCGGCTCGCACCGCGCCTCTGGTTCGGCCTGGTTTCGCGGGCTTGGAGGCGACAGGCTGAGCTTGAGCTGCACGCGGTGGTTCCTCGCCCATCGCCTCGCGAACCAGGGCCTCGGCCGCGTCCGCCAGGATGTCGGTCTGCGCCTCGCCGAAGACCGGCTCGCGCCCGATCTGCAACATGACCGGCACGGCGAGCGGCGAGACGCGCTCCAGCCTTTGATGTACGATTCGGCCCTTCACGCGATAGAGCATTTCGCCGAGCCGCTGGATGTCGAGGAGCCCGGCCGCGGCATCGGCGCGCGTCGCCTGCAGCAGAATATGGTCAGGCTCGTGCGTTCTGAGCACGTCGTAGACGAGGTCGGTCGAAACGGTGACCTGCCGCCCGGTCTTCTCCTCGCCGGGATGCCTTCGTTCGATCAGCCCGGAGATGATGGCGCAGTTCCGAAACGTGCGCTTCAAGAGATACGATTCCGCCATCCACGCTTCGAGGTCGTCGCCGAGCATGTCCTCGTCGAAGAGCGCCGAAAGCGACGGGCGCCCCGCGGCGAAGGCGGCGCCGAGGTCGCGCAGCGCCCACACCGCGATTGAATAGTCCGTAGCCACGAAGCCGAGCGGGCGCGCGCCCGCGCGCTCCAGCCGCCGCGTCAAGAGCATGCCGAGCGTCTGGTGCGCCAGGCGCCCCTCGAAAGGAAACGCCGCCATGTAGAACTCCTTGTCGAGCGGGAAGGTCTCCACCAGCAGCTCGTTCGCCCTCGGCAGTCGCGACCGTTCCTCCTGGTAGGCAAGCCATTCGCGCACCTGCTCGGGGAGCTTCGACCAGCGTGTGCGATCGGCGAGAATCTCGCGCACTTGGCTTGCCAGATATGTAGTGAGAGGAAACTTGCCGCCTTCGAAGGACGGGATGCTCGGGTTTTCCTCGCCGCCCGGCGTGACGTAGGCGATGTTCTCGCGGATGCCCTCGAAGCGAAGCACGCGGCCGGCGAAGCCGAAGCTGTCGCCGGGCGTCAGCGTCTCCAGGAAATACTCCTCGATCTGCCCGAGCCGCTTGCCGCCGCGGATCACGCCCTTCGTGAACCGCCCGAGCACGACGTGGAGCATCGGCGCCTCCACGATGGTGCCGACGTTGAGGCGGTACTGCTGCGCGATGCGCGGATTGGTGATGCCCGAGCGGCCTTCGTCAGGCCCGGCCTTGCGCCGCTTGATCTTGGCGTAGCGCTCGTAGTTGCGGAGCGCATAGCCGCCGGTCGCGACGAAATCGACGACGCGCTCGAACGTCTCCCAGGTGAGATTTCTGTAAGACTCTGAAGAGGTTATCTCCTCGAACAACTGAACGGCGTCGAACGGCTCCGCCACCGCCATGCCGAGCACGTGCTGGGCGAGCACGTCGAGCCCACCGGGACGAAGCTCCGGCGTGTCCTGGTGGCCGAGATAATTGGCGTCGAGGGCGGCGCGGCATTCCAGCACCTCGAAGCGATTGGCCGGGACGAGCAGGCCTTCGGACGGTTCGTCCATGCGGTGGTTGGCGCGGCCGATCCGCTGCGCCAGCCGGCTCGCACCCTTGGGCGCGCCGACGTGCGCGACGAGATCGACGTCGCCCCAGTCGATGCCGAGGTCGAGCGTGGAGGTGGCGACGACGGCGCGCAGCCTGCCCTCCGCCATCGCCGCCTCGACCTTGCGCCGCTGGTTGCGGTCGAGTGAGCCATGATGCAGCGCGATCTCCAGCGCGTCGTCGTTGATGCGCCAGAGCTCTCGGAAGAGCAGCTCCGCCTGCCAGCGCGTGTTGACGAAGAGCAGCGTGGTCTTGTGCGCCTTGATCGCCTCGTAGACGGCGGGGAGCGCATAGAGCGCCGTGTGCCCCTGCCCGGGCACGCGCACATCCTCAGGCTCCACGATGGAGATGTCGGGTGTCGCACCGCCTTCCACCACGATCTTCTCGGCGAGCGCCCGCTCCTCGCCCTGATGCTGCGCCACCAGCCAGGCGCAGAGCGCGTCGGGATCCGCGACCGTGGCGGAGAGCCCGATGGTCCTCAGCCCCGGCGCCAGCTCGCGGAGCCGCGCCAGCCCGAGCGATAGGAGATGGCCGCGCTTAGACACGACGAGCGAATGCAGCTCGTCGAAGACGACGGTCCTGAGCCGCGCGAAGAAGCGCCGCGCGTCCTTCGACGCGACAAGCAGCGCCACCTGCTCCGGCGTGGTGAGCAGCATGTCGGGCGGGTCGAGCTTCTGACGCTGGCGCTTGTAGACCGGCGTGTCGCCGGTGCGCGTCTCCAGCCGGATGGGGAGGCGCATTTCGCTGACCGGCATTTCGAGGTTGCGGTGGATGTCGACGGCGAGCGCCTTCAGCGGCGAGACGTAGAGCGTGTGCGGGCCCCAAGGGGAAACGGACGCCGGCATGCCGGGCTTCCGCTTCCTTGGCTCTGCGTTCTCCTGCGCGAGATCGACGAGGCTCGGCAGGAAGCCGGCGAGCGTCTTCCCCGCCCCGGTCGGCGCGATGAGGAGGACCGACTTGCCCGCCTCCGCCTTCGCCAGAAGCTCGAGCTGATGCGGGCGGGGCGTCCAGCCGCGCGCCG
>CAZARE010000159.1:0-11338 GCA_964487455.1 uncultured Propylenella sp. | reverse complement strand
TCAGGTTGCCCCATTGCTCCTTCGCCGATCCTTTGAACTTCTTCCAGTTGCCTTCGATGCGATCCCAGTTCATGTCGCTACTCCTTTGCGATTTGCTGTCGGCTCTACAACGCCAAGCGGAAGGGGGAGTTCCAACCCCCGCGAAAGGAAGCGGCCCGCACCAGGGCGGGCCGCAGGTATAACTTTGGCGCGAGGGTTACTGACGCACGGTCAGTCGCATTGCATCGCGCTCGGTATCGTACGTGGCCTCATCGTAGTCCGGCGCCGCCTCAAGCTCTTCGCGTGTGAACTCCGTGTAGACGAAGAACGAACCGCCCTCGTCCTGCCTGAACATGAGGCTCTCAAACGCGATGGCGACGGGCTTTGTGCCGATGCCGAGGAAGCCGCCGATATCCACGATTACCGCGTCCACCTGGCCCTCCGACGTGAGGCGCACATCGCCCACGTTGCCGACGTTCTCGTCGTCCGCGGTGGCGTAGACCGTGGCGCCTATCACCTGATCGGCGCTGATCGAACCGGCGTCCACGTCGCGGAGCTGCGGCATCGCAGCCTGGTCCGTCGAGGCGAGTTCCTCACCTTCCGCGGACTGCTCGGCAGGAGCCATGGCGGCCTCTTCCTCGGTGGTGGCCGGCTCTTCGGCGGGCGCCGCGGCCATTTCTTCCTCGGTCGCCTCGGTCATCGGCTCCTCAGCGGGCGCCATGGCCGTCTTCTCGGCCGTCTCCTCGTAGGTGAACTCCGGCGCGTCGGCGAGGTCCTCCCTGGACGCCTCGAAGACCACAAACCGCTCGCCGTTCTCGTCCTCGGCCCAGCGGATGCTCTCGAAATTCACCGCCACGCGCTTCTCGCCTACACCGAGGAAGCCGCCGACGCCGATCACCACGGCCTCGATGGTGCCATCCTGGGCAACCACGAGATCATTGATGTCGCCAACCGCCTCCGCGTCAGGCGCCTCGGTTGCATAAACCGTCTCGCCGATCAGGTTGGACGCAAGCGCGGCCTCACCGAGCTCGTGCATGTACTCGATGGCCATTGGTTCCGTCGACGAAGTGGCCGTATCTGTCTGGGCCATCGCGCCGCTCGTAGCAATGAGCGAGATGGCCGTGGTCATGAGAAGTTTGCGAATCATTAGATACCTCCGTTGGGGCGCAGTCACTTTCGCAGTGACGTTGTCGAGCACCGTTAGTGGGCTCGGCGAATGACCCTTCAACGGATGCATGCGGCGCTTAGTTCCGAGATTTATTTTTGCGGGGCCGGCAGTTGCTAGGGAACCAAGGTCGCTCCGACACATTTTAACGTGAATCACCGGCTCGAAAGGGATGACGGTAGGCGCCACCCCCTCCCCTAGTCATCCTCCCGATAAACTTGATTCGGGTGGCCGCTCTGTGTGGCGACGGTCCAACCGGGAGCTATCTTCGTTCCGGGTGTCAGGTTGGCGAATCACTCCACGCCCCTGGACGGATTTGTTGGCCTTTCCAGGCCTCAACATGGCCCCCGCAGCTCCGTTTCACCGCGGCGGCAAGCTACTTGAGAAGCCGGCTAACGGGTTATCGGATAGAGAGCCAATACACCGCAGGAGAGTACGTGCGGCGGGTCGAAAACGGCGCCACAAAATGCGAGACTTCGATTAGGCGGCTGACTCTTGGGGACGTCGTGAACAGACAAAAGTGGTTACCCGCGATCGTCCTGCTCGTCGGGCTCGCATTAACGGTGTCTGCCGCCTGGTTCGCGGATATTTATCTCTCCCGCGCGGAGGTAGCTCAGGCCGCCAGGCGGACCGATAGAGCGACATCGGCGGTGCGACTCGCTCTCGATAGGGTTGCGACCGCGGTTCGAGCGGTCAGGGCGATGTACGCAGCCGACGTGGTGACAAGCGAGCAATTCACTCGTTTTGCCCAGACCCTGACGCAGACCCAGCCTATCCGTTCCCTAGGCTTCTATCGACGCGTGCAGAACGACGCTCGCGCTTCTTATGAGCAGCGATTCCGAACCGAGCCTGCGGCCAGCCTCGGCGTTTGGGAGAGAGACAGCCTCGGCAGCCCGATTCGCGCCGCCGAGAGGCGCACATACTTCGTCGTGGAGTCCGGATACTTCTCGGACGAGCGCGAACCAGCATACGGCCTGGACGTTGCGGCTGACCCCGCACGCGCCTCCGATGTCAAAGCATCCCTCCAGCAATTCGAGCTGATCGCAAGCGACCAAATCTGGTTTGACGGCGATGACCAAATGGGCGTCTTGTTGCACGATCCGGTGCTCGATCGACACGGAGCGGTCGTCGGCGTAGCGACGGCATCACTGACTTTCGATCAGCTGGTACGAACCGCGAGCCGAGCCAGTGGCGTCGCGGGGATCTCTCTTTCCGTCAACGATCCCGCAGCCCTCACCGACGAACAGCACGACCGCGAGCTCGTCAGCCCGGATGGGAGGACCCGTGTGTTCAATCTGGGGGGGCGGTCCTGGACGGTCACGGTCTCCAACGCACCGCCCGAGACCAACGTCAGAGGCTGGATACTCGCACTGATCGTCGGGCTCGGACTCACCTCCACGATCGCTATCCTCGCCTTCATCGTCACCATTCAAAAAACGGCCGAGCTCGCCATGACCCGCACCCGGCTCCGGGGGATGTTGGACGGACTGGGTCCCCTTGCCTGGCTGCTAAAGCCGGACGGAACGATCCTCAACGCCAACCTCGCCGCTACCGCGGCCGTCGGCCGGCCAGAAAGCGAGATGATCGGCCGCCCGTTCTGGGAGCTTTTGGTGGACGAGCGCGGCGAAATGGATACGCAGCGCATCCGCGCCGCAATCAGCGACGCCGCGGCGGGGAAGGACGCGCGATTCGATTTCACAATCGGCAGCGAGGACGATGAGCATGTCTTCGACCTTTGGATCCGGTGCAAGGAGCTGACCGGCAACCTGGTTGCGTCGGCGGTCGACGTCACGGCTCGCTACGAAAGCGAACAGGCTCAGCTGCTGCTCATGCGCGAGCTCGATCATCGCATCAAGAACACCCTGCAGGTGATCCAGGCGGTGATCCGGCGGACGGCGAAGGCTCAAAGCACAATAGAGGGATTCGAACGATCGCTCCTCGGGCGTGTCGGCGCCATGTCGCGGGCGCACGAGCTGCTGGCTGAGGAACGGTGGCTCGGGGCCAATGTCAGTACCGTCGTAAGACAGGAGACGCAAAGCTTTGACGCGGGCGGCAGCGCGATCAGGGCGGCCGGCCCGAGCCTCCGCCTTAATCCCAAGGCCGCCCTAGCGATTACGCTGGCAATGCATGAGCTCGGCACGAACGCTTCGAAATACGGATCGCTTTCCTCTCCGCACGGCGTGGTTGACATCACCTGGTCGGTAGACCGATCCGGAACAGAGCCGACGCTCATTCTCCGCTGGCAGGAATCCCAGGGTCCGGAGGTGAAGGAACCGGATCACCGAGGGTTCGGTTCAATGCTCATTGAGCGCAGCATCGCCTACGAACTCGATGGCAACGCCACGGTGGAATACCGTAAGGAAGGCCTGGTTTGCACGATAGCCGTCCCTCTGAGGACGATCAGACCATTCGTCGCCGATCAACCGACGAAGCCCGCTTACGCAGCGGCGGAATAGGGTCGGGCGGCATGTCACCACAGCTGCGCATCATGGTGGTCGAGGACGAGTTCATCATTGCTGACGAAATCGCTGCGATTGTCGAGGATTCCGGCCACGAAGTGATAGGACCGTTCGGCTCGATCGAAGAGGCTACGGCCGGCATCGAAGCCGAGGGGATCCCCGACCTTGCCATCCTCGATGCGAACCTGCGCGGCGAGTCGAGCGTGCCAGTCGCCGAAAGACTCAGGGAACTTGGCGTACCGCTCTGCCTGTGCACTGGATATCGATCGATGGATTTGCGCGCCGCATTCGGCGATGTCGCGATGCTGCAAAAGCCCGTGAACCCGCGCGCGCTGCTGGCCTTGATTGAAAGCATCGGGCAGCGCAGGAACTCGCGGAGCTAGGCGCAACTCTTCCCCGCCTCAGATGAACGGGCGTTCCTCCTGGCGGCCCGGCTCCCAGCCGGCGAGTTCCACAAGCCGCTTCCGGTTCATAACTTGCAAGGTGCGGTTCCGCCACCCGATGATCTTGCCGCGCAGGAGCCGGTTGAGCACCCGATTGGTGTGGACGAGCGACAATCCGAGCGTATCGGCCACGTGCTGCTGCGTCAGCGGCAGAGCAAGCGACTCCCCCCGGGTGAGCCCCCGTGTCTCGGCTCGCGAGAAGAGGAACAGGAGCAAATAGGCGGCCCGCGCTTCCGCCGACCGCTGACCGACGCTGAGCAGGTGCTCGTCGAGGATCTGCTCCTCCTTGGCGGAAAGCCAGGTCACGTCGAAGGCCAGGCTCGGAAACTCGCGGTATAGCTCAGGCAAACGCGCCCGCTCGAAGACGCAAAGCAGCAAATCGCTCAGCGCCTCGACCGAATGCTGCATCTCACCAAGCAGCGATCCCTGCAGCCCGACCATGTCACCCGGAAGCATGAAGTTGAGAATCTGGCGGCGCCCGTTCTCAAGCATCTTGAAGCGGAAGCCCCAGCCGGAAAGGACCGTATAGAGATGGCTGTTGTGTGCGCCTTCGGCGAAAATCGTGGTTCCCGCCTCGGCAACGAGCTCCCCGGTCTTGAAGCTGCTGACGAACTCCAGCTCGTCGGAAGCGAACTCTCGAAAAGCTGGGAGGTCCCTTAGCGGGCATTTCTCACAAGGATAGCGCCGAGCGGGCGTGACATTTCCAGGCATAGGCGGCGCACGGTGAGACTTGGAGGCTTTCTGCCACGAAACATGCGCTTGGCCAATGTCATTTGATAACGACAGGCCTCCTTAGCCGTGAAAGAGAGATGCTGGGGCGACAGTGGAGGAGCGGTAGCTTGAAGGTTCTCCCCTTGTCCGGACGGACTGTTCTCATCGTCGAAGACGCCTATTTGATTGCCCTTGAGGCGCAGGAGATGGTCGTGGAGGCCGGGGCGAAAGAGGTGATGCTTGCCAGCACCTTGGAAGATGCCCGCCGCCTGCTGGCGCACGCCTCAGCAATCGATGTCTGCGTCGTCGACCTCAGGCTCGGGGAGGAGGACGCCAGTCCGCTCATCGAGGAAGCTGCCGCGCGCGGCATCGCCGTCGTCGTGGCGACCGGGTTTGACTCCGTGATCCCGAACGTCGATGCTCCCCTCCTGAAGAAGCCATATCAAGAGACCGAGTTCGTTGAAGCGATCCGAGCCGCCCTTCGCTGCGAGGACTGACGCGTTCGACGCAGTACATTCCTCGTGGCGGGCGATATGGAAGACAAAGCCGCTTTAGCCCCGGTGTCCAGCGAAGCTGCTCCCGGGGGGCTTGCGGACATCCTTCGTCTGCTGGGCGGCGCCTCGATTGCGGTGTTCAGTCAAGACGCCGACCTGAAGTACCGTTGGCTGCGTAATCCGCACAAGACTTGGCTTGCGACCGGAGATGCGTGTGGCAAGACCGACGGCGACCTGCTGCCCGTCGCCGCAGCGGCGACGGCTGCGGCGGTGAAGCGCCAAGTCTTGTCGACCGGAAGGCCGCATTGGGCGGAACTCGTCGTCGAGGGATCGCGGGCTCGCCAGTATATCGAGCTTTATGTCGAGGCCGAGCGTAACTCGGACGGCCGTATCACCGGCGTGATCGGCTTGGCGCTCGATGCCACGGAGCGGCGCACGAGAGTCGCTGCGCTTGAGTCGATGGTGCGGCAAGCCACGCATCGCTCGAAGAACCTGCTAGCGATCCTGCAGAGCCTCGCGGTGCAGACCGCTCGCACCACCTCGTCGACCGACGAGTTCATCGAACAGTATCGCAGCCGCATTCAGTCGATATCGCGCTCCCAGGACATTGCGATGGGCCCCAGCTCGCACGGCGCCCGGCTGCCGGACCTGGTTGCTGCGCAGGTGGAGCCCTACGTTGCCCAACCTGCCACGCGAATCACGTTCGAAGGGTCGGATTACGAGCTAACCGCGAATGCCGCGCTGCATATCGGGCTCGCTTTGTCCGAACTCACCGTGGCCGCCGCCAGCTCCGGCGCGCTTACCTCGCCTGAGGGCCATATCCGCATATCCGCCGAGCGTGTGACGGATTCCGAGATTGACGGCGCCGAGCCCTGCCTTCGGCTGACATGGATCGAGCGGGCGGAGCGCCCGATACCGCCGCCAGGGGGTTTTGCCCGACAGCTGCTGGAGCGGCTGATCCCCTCCGCCCTTGGCGGCCGCTCGGCGCTGACGACGGAAGGCGATGGGCTTCGCTACGAGCTGACGATCGGGCCGAGCGAGTTTCAGTAGGCCCCCTGGTGTCCCGAATCCGAAATCCGCTTCATTCTTCGGTGTCGCACGGATTTCGGATTCGATCAGGACACTAGCAAGTTAATGATTCCAGTGCGGTTTTCGGATTTGAAATTCGTCACGAGACCTCGATCCGGGAATGAAACGCATTTCAAATCCACCACACTGGAACGGCTGAAGGCCGGGACGAGGGTCCCGGCCTTCGTGCCTTCCCGGATGGGGCAGATCGGGAAACGGCTGTGACGCGAGATCGGGGGGAGGGGGGGAATCGATGCCCGCGTCACGGGCTCTAACCAGACCGACACCGATCGGTTCCTTGCCTCCGACGCTTTTTGCCGCTGCTGCCCACCGACCCGCCCGTGCCGCTCAGGCCTCGATACGGCGCCTCTTGTTGGCCTTCCGCTCGAAGAACAGCGCCTGGCTGACCACAGCCGATACCGTAGCCGGTTGATACGGCTTGGTAATCAGGAACGTCGGCTCCGGCCGCTCCCCAGTCAGGTAACGCTCCGGATAGGCCGTGATGAAGATCACCGGAACCTCGAAGTCCTGCAAAAGCTCGTTAACCGCGTCCAGCCCCGAGCTCATATCCGCCAGGCGGATATCGGCGAGGATCAAGCCCGGCCGCTTGGCTTTGGCCAGCGATACGGCCTCCTTGTGGGTGCGGGCGATGCCGGTCACCCGGTGCCCGAGTCCTTCCACGATGCCTTCAAGGTCCACCGCCACGATCGGCTCGTCCTCGATAATGAGCACGTCCGTAGCGATCTCTGCCGCCAACTCGCGCCCGGACTCCTCAATTTGCGAACGCAACTCCTCGACGGATATCTCCAGAACGCTGGCCGCCTTGTCCTCCTCGAACCCTTCAAGCGCCACGAGCAGGAAGGCTTGGCGGGGAAGCGGCGCGAGCTCGCTCAGGTGCCGGTCCGGAGGCTGGGATTCTGCGCCACCGGCCCTATTCAGGGCGATCGAATTCCAGATCTTCGTGAAGGCCCTGTAGAGGGCGACTTTGGCGTCGGGTTCCCGCTCCAGGATCGTCGGGTCCTCGATCAACGCCTCCAGGGTTTCCGCGACGTAGGCGTCGCCCGACGCTTGGCTGCCGGAGAGCGCGCGGGCGTAGCGCCTGAGCGTGGGGAGGTATTCGGCTAATACGTTTGCGGTCACTACGGAGGCTCCTCGCTTCAGAAGGGGGTTTTAGCGTGAGATTTGGCCGCAATCGGGGCGTCTTGCCGTGTGTTGCAACGTTTCCGGGATTCGCGCGTTGGCAATGTGCTGCCGCATCAACTATCTATCGCCGACTAAGGTTCCACATTGAGCTACATGATGACAAGAAAAGACCGAGGCAGCTCTCGGCCGGCCGACGCCGCGGAGGGGGAGAACGCAAGACTCAATCGCGACATTCAATCGAAGATCGGCGAGGGGTTGCGGGCGATGTACGACGACGTTGTGAAGCAGGGCGTTCCCGACCGTTTCCTCGACCTTCTGAAGCAGCTCGATCGACAGGGGGGCGAGAAGGAAGAATCACGCCAGAAATGACGGTCGATCCTGCCACCCGCGATGCGATATTGGCCGCGGTGCCGAGCCTGCGCGCCTTCGCCGTCTCGCTCTGCGGCAATGCCGACCGCGCCGACGACCTGGTGCAGGAGGCGTTGACGCGGGCTCTGGCGAACATCGACAGCTTCCGCCCGGGCTCCAACATGTCGGCGTGGCTGTTCACGATCCTGCGCAACCATTTCCGCTCCGAGTACCGCAAGCGCCGGCGCGAGGTGGAAGACCCGGATGGGTGGTACGCCGAGAACCTCAAGACGCAGCCCGAGCAGGAAAGCCACGTCGAGTACGAGGAATTGCGCACCGCCATGGCGGAGCTCCCCGACGATCAGCGGGAGGCTCTGATCCTGGTCGGCGCCTCCGGCTTCTCGTGCGAGGAGGCCGCGGAGATCTGCGGCTGCGCGGTCGGCACGATCAAGAGCCGTGTGAGCCGGGCGCGCAAGCGTCTCGCTGCGCTGATGTCGCTCGACGATGCCTCCGAGTTCGGCCCCGACGAGCGCACGCGAAGCGTCCTGGCGGGCTGACCCGCCGGCGCCCGCCTGGATCCACGGATCGGCGCCACGCCGAAGACGCGGCCGGTCAGGATGCTAGGCAGCGGCGGTCACGGGCCGGGGCGCTTCACCGCTCAATTCGTCGAGCAATTGCCTTGCAGCCACGAGATCGGTGGTGTCGAAGCCCTCGGTGAACCAGCCGTAGATCCCGGATAGCAATTCACGGGCTTCGGCTTGTTTGTCCTGTCCTGACCACAGCCGCGCCAAGCTGGTCGCGGCGCGCAGCTCCCACCATCTGGCGCCCTGTTCGCGCGCAATGGCGAGCGCTCTTGTGAATTCGGCCTCGGCGTCGCTTTCCTGGGACATCGACAACTGAAGCTCGCCGCGAACGCGGTGCAGCTCGGCATCGCCCCAGTGCTCCTGGGTTTCCGCAACCAAGGCGAGGCCGTCGGCGATGGCGGCAAGGGCGTCTTCCGTCCGCCCCAGGTCGGTCAGCAGCTCGGCCCGGATCAACGACCAGATGGGCTGGATGATCCTGAACTGGAGACCGGCCATCATTGCGATGCCCAGGTCGACTTTCGCGAGCCCGTCGGCGGGCCGTCCCTGCCAGCCGAGCATCGCGCCCTCGAACGGCAATCCGCAAGCCTGCCACACCGGCAGGCCATGCACTTCAGCCAGCAGTTGAAGTTGCGCGTTGAGGCGCTCGACGGTCGGTCGATCGCCCGCCACGAACGCACCGATTGCGCTGAAGGCCAGGGCGTAGCACTGGGTATTGAAGTGTCCGACGGCTTCGGCCCGCGCGACCGCCTTTTCTCGCCATGCGTCGGCCTGCTCCGGCGATCCGGCCACGCTCGCGGCGAGCGACATGAGGCTCATGATGGCGGCGCCGAAATCCTGGCCGTAGGTGAAGGCCGATTCCGCATCGCGCTCGGGATCGAACAGAGTCAGGGCCGCTTCGAGATGCTGCATGCCGACGACCGGCGAGCCGGCCACGACCGCGGCCACCCCGACGATGCGGTGACCTACCAGCCGGGGAACGATCTCTTGCTGAGCATTGGCCAGTTCGAGGTATTCGGCGGCGAGCTCCTGGGATCGGCCGACCGGGCCGGCGACCAGGCTGTAGACCTGTTGACCGTAGAGGGCCGGGAAGATGCGCGACACCTGACCGGTTTGCCGGCACAGCACAATGGCGCGCTCGGACGCGGCCTTGGTTCCCGCCGCTGAATAGCCCTTCGAGGCAATCAGCGGTGAGATCAGCGCGATCTGCAGGTCGAGCTCGCGCTGATCGCGCTCGGCGCCCTCGGGGAGCGCCGCCACTTGTTCGAGACCGCGGGTGAAGTTTGCCACAGCCTCGGCGTTGGCGGAGACCCGCGCCGCCTGATGGCCCGCCTTCAGCCAGTAGGCGGCCGCCCGTTCGGCATTGCCGGCTTCGCTCAAATGATGCGCCAGCAATTCGGGGTGGGCCTCGACCGTTTCCGGGAAACGGGCTTCCATCAGCTCCGCCACCTGCCGGTGCGCCTGCTGGCGGGCGCGCTTGAGCAGCGAGCCGTAGGCCGCATCCTGGACCAGGGCGTGCTTGAACACGTATCTCGCCCGTGGCGGGCGGCCGCGCTGGTAGAGCAGCTCGGTCTCGACCAGCTGGCTGAGGCCCTCCTGCAGGAGGATGTCGCCGAGGGTGGAGAGACCGGAGATCATCTCGTAGGCGAACTCGCGCCCCAGCACCGAGCCGAGCTGGGCCAGCTCGCGGACCTGGGGCAGGCGGTCGAGGCGCGCCATCAGGGACTCCTGCAAGGTGTCCGGGATGGAGAGCGACGACAGCGGCCCGGTCAGCTCGAAGCGCGCGCCCACATCGCGCAGGATGTCGGAGGCCAGGATGGTCTTGGTCAGCTCCTCGACGTAGAGCGGCACGCCGTCGGTCTTGGTGACGATATGATCGACCACCTCGCCCGGCAGCGGTTTCATGCCGGCGATGCGGGCGACCAGCGCCTCGGCGTGGGGCCGCTCCAGCCGGTTGAGCGTGATCGGGGTGATGTGGGAGCGGGCCGGCCAGGGCGGCACGAACTCCGGCCGCGCGGTCAGCACCATCAGCAATGAGGCGGTCGGCACCTGCTCGATCAGCAGCCCGAGCAGTTCCAGTGTCGAGGGGTCGGCCCAATGCAGATCCTCCCACAGCTCGAGGAACGGCTGGCGCTCCGCCGCCTCCAGGGTCAGGGCGACGATGGCGTCCTGGGTCTGCTGCTTCTGCTGCTGCGGCGTGAGCGTCAGCGGCGGATAGCGCTCTTCCGGCAGCGGCAGCGAGAGCAGCGAGGCGAGCAGCGGCACCGTGTCGGCGAGCGGCTGTTCGGTGGTGCCGAGCATCGCCTCGAGCTTGGCCAAGCGCGCCTCGGCGTCGTCTTCCGGCTGCCAGCCGGCCAGCCGCTTGAAATGCTCGATCACCGGATAGAGGGCGCTGCCGGTGTGGTAGGGCGAACAGCGCATGGTCACCCGCGGCAGGCCCTCGGCGCGCACCTCCGCCTTCAGCCCGTCGATCAGCACGCTCTTGCCGATGCCGGCCTCGCCGCTGACCGTCACCACCTGGCCGCGCGCCTCGTCCTTGACGCTCTGCCAGGCCCGGCGGAGAAGCCCGGTCTCCTCGTCGCGCCCGACCAGTTCCGGCACCTCCGCGGCGCCGTCGGTCTCGTCCTGGTCCGCCCGATACGCGCTGTCGTCGCGCAGGCCCACAACGCCCCAGGTCTTCACCAGCCCGGAGATGCCCTTTAGTTCGTGGGCTCCCATATCCTCATAGTCGAAGGCATCGCCGGAGAGCTCCTTGGTCAGCGCGCCGATGACGATGCCGTTGCGCCCTGCAAGGCCCTGCAGTCGAGCCGCCATGTTCGGCGCCTCGCCGATCACCGCGCGCTCCTGCGCCATGCCCTCGCCGACCACCTCGCCGACCATCACCATGCCGGTGGCGATGCCGATGCGCACGGCGATCTCGACCTTCTTGTCGCGCCCGAGCGTCGTG
>CAZARE010000158.1:0-14632 GCA_964487455.1 uncultured Propylenella sp. | reverse complement strand
CGGAGTTCCGATAGCACTTTCAGGGGCGGTTGGAACATCGCGCGCCGGGCGTGGTGTCTCGCTTGGAAATGATGGGGTTCTGGGGCGAGCCGCTGGAGGGGCGCGCTTTCAGCTCCAATCACCGTCTCCGCCAGCGGCTGTCACGCGCGATCCGCTGCAGCTCGACGGAGGGATCGTGCGAGAACGGCTGCGAAAGGGCCGCCTCGACATCGCCGCGCGTGAGCCCGAGATCGGCGAGCAAATGATCGTCGAACTCCGACAGCCGCGCCACCGATCTGCGGTTCCGCCAGGAGCGGACCGCCTTCTCGGCGAACTGCTGCAATGCTTGGAGGAGGCCAGCCTCGGCATGGCCGCTCCGGCTGGCAATGAATGACGCTGCTTCACGCATGGCACGTCTCCTTCGTTCGCCGGAATCCCCGGCGTTCGGGTTGGGTTCTGCTGAAAGGCCGACGGGTGCGCCACCCGTTTCCTGACGCCTATTTGCAGCCGCCCTATTGCTCAATCAAGCGAATTAGTTTTATGGATAGCGTCAATCTGGCTGAACGATTGTTGGAGGCCTAAATGGCTGTCGTGGCTCTGGATCCGAAGCAGAAACGCTCTGAACCCGCACCCGATTTCCGCATCGGCGCGGGGCTTGAGCTTGATCTTTTGCGCACGCTCGTCGCCATCGCCGACACCGGCAGCTTCAACCGCGCAGCGCGCGCCGTCTACCGCACGCCGTCCGCCGTCTCCATGCAGATGAAGAAGCTGGAGGAGCAGGTGGGCCAGCCGCTCTTCGCGCGAAACGGGCGGTCGGTGGTGCTGACGCCGGACGGGGAGGCGCTGCTCGGCTACGCGCGCCGCATCCTCAAGCTGGCGGACGAGGCGCTGCTGCGCTTCCGCGCGCCCGAGATTCAAGGAACGATCCGGCTCGGCGCTCCGGACGACTACGCCAGCCAGTTCCTGCCTGACATCCTCGCGCGCTTCGCTGCGAGCCATCCCAATGTCGAGGTCGACGTGGTGTGCCAATCGAGCCACGACCTGCTCGAGTACCTGCAGGACAGCAAGCTCGACGTGGCTCTGATCAGCTCCGGTCACGGCCAGGCGAATGGCGGGATAACCGTGTACCGCGAGGACTTGGCCTGGGTGGGATTGAAGCATGGCTGCGCGCACGAGAAAGACCCGGTCCCGCTCGCGGTCTCGCATGTCGGCTGCTGCTGGCGGCGCCAGGCGCTCGACGCGCTGGACCGCGCCGGCATCGCCCACCGCATCGCCTATACGAGCAAGCACTATGTGGGACAGCTCGCGGCGGTCATGTCGGGCCTCGCCATCGCGCCGTTTCCGCGCTCCTCGGTGACGGGCGACCTGAAGATTCTGGGCGAGGAGCACAGGCTGCCGCCGATCGGCCGCTACGAGATCGAGCTGCACCGCTCGCCGGCCGCCAAGGGCACCTTGTTCGACGCGCTCGCAAGCCACATCGAGAATAACTTCCGCGGCTATGACGTCGCGGCGGCGTGAGCCGCAATCGCCGCGGACGCGGCGGTCCGCCGCTCGGCCGGCATCCTCAGTCAAGACGAGAAGCGTCGGCGCATGACATCTGACCGGCCGCGCATCGTCGACCGCAGGCGCGTCTTTGAAGGCTGGAACACGTTCGACGTGTTGACAGTGGAGGCGGCCGACCAGGACGGCGCGCCGCGCCGCCATGTGCGCGAGGTCGTCGACCACGGCGCGGCAGCGGTGGTGCTCGCCGTCGATCGGAAGCACGAAATCGCGCTGCTTGTGCGCCAATGGCGGACCGGCCTCGTCGCGCTCGATGCGCCCGACCCGTATGTGCTGGAGGCCTGCGCCGGCATCCTCGATCCCGGCGAGACGCCCGAGGAGACGGCGCGGCGGGAGGCCGAGGAGGAGCTGGGCCTGAGGATCGGCGAATTGAGAAGCCTTGGCAGCATCCTTCCCTCCGCCGGAACGCTGACGGAGCGCATGCACCTCTTCGTGGCCGAGGTGAGCAACGCCGACAGGATCAATGACGGCGGCGGCGTGGAGCACGAGGGCGAGGCGATTGAGGTGGTCGAGGTGCCGCTTGCGGAGCTTTACGAAATGGCGCGGAGGGGTGCGCTGGAGGACGCCAAGACGCTGGTCATCGTGCAGCGGCTGATGATCGAATCGTTGGAGAAGTAGGACATTCCTCGAAGGGGGGAGCCGTTCGCGCCGCTTGCTAGCCGTCGGGGTCGTTGCCGCTACGGCGGCCATCCTCCACCACCTCGCCGCCCAGCCCATGCGCGTGGTCGTGATGATGGCGGTAGATCGCCACGGTGCCGGCCGCGCGCGGGCCGAACAGGCGCAGATATTCCGGCGCTTCCGCGACCTCGTTCGGAACGCCTGCGCAACAGACGTGCCGGTTCAGGCATACCACCCGGTCCGATGCCGCCATGACGACGTGCAGATCGTGCGAGACGAGCAGGATGCCGCAGCCATGGCGGCGGCGGATGTCGGCGATCTTCTCGTAGAGCGCCACCTCGCCGCTGAAGTCGACGCCCTGCACCGGCTCATCCAGAACCAGAAGCTCGGGCTTGGCGAGCAGCGCCCGGGCGATCAGCACGCGCTGCAGCTCGCCGCCCGAAAGTGTCGTCACCGCGGCGTCGACGAGATGCGCAACGCCCGTCTCCGCCAGCGCCGAGCCGATTACCGCCCCGGTATGCCGGCGGGTCAAACACATGAGCCGCCCCACACTCATCGGAAGCGTGCTGTCGAGCGGCAGACGCTGCGGCACGTAGCCGATGCGCAGCCCGGGGCGCTGTGAGACGCTGCCCTCATCGGGCTTGATCAGTCCGAGAACCACCTTGAGCAGGGTGGTCTTGCCGCCGCCATTTGGTCCGATGACCGTGAGCACTTCGCCGGAATCGACCGTCAAGTCGATGTCGGAGAGGATCGTGTGCGCGCCGCGCCGCACGCCGACGCTCCGTAAGACGACGAGCGGCGACGCGGCTGAGCCGGCGGGCA
Source organism: uncultured Propylenella sp. (assembly GCA_964487455.1). Taxonomy (GTDB): domain Bacteria; phylum Pseudomonadota; class Alphaproteobacteria; order Rhizobiales; family Afifellaceae; genus DASWJZ01. The sequence goes on along the minus strand of CAZARE010000158.1, from coordinate 11,653 downwards.
GCTCCGATCGCGGTTTGTCGAGCATCGCGCTCCAATCGCTCATGCGGGAGGGCACCGGCGTGCGCCCGGCTTGACTTGTCATGATATAACATTACAAAGCCAAGCGAAAGGGGCCAGTCATGCCGGAGCTCGGCCGCAACGACCGGCTCGTGCTCGCCACGCTCACCCGGAGCGGCAAGCCGATGTCGGCGTATCAAATCCTCGACAGCGCGCGCTCCGACGCGCTGAAGGCGCCGGTGCAGGTCTATCGCGCCTTGCAGAAGCTCGCGCGACTTGGCCTGGTGCATCGGGTCGAGGCGCTCAACGCGTTCGTCGCCTGCTCGGACGGACATGACGGCTTGCACAAGCCGGCCTTCGTGATTTGCCGCGACTGCGGCATTGCGCGCGAGTTCGACGGCACGCGGGCGGCGAACGTCGCCAGAAGAGCGGCCGGCACGGATTTCGTGATCGAGCAGATCTCGCTGGAAATCTATGGACGCTGCGCTGCTTGCGAGACGGCCGGCTGAGGGTTCTTTTCTGGAGGTGGACATGAACGCACCGCTACGTGGCGCAGCCCTAGCAGGGATGCTGATCGCGGCGGGACCGGCGCAAGCGGAAACGCTGCGTGTGGTCGCCTCGATCGCGCCGATCCATTCGCTCGTCGCGTCGGTCATGCAAGGCGTCGGCGAGCCGGAGCTTCTGATTCCCGCCGAAGTCTCCGAGCACGACTACTCTCTGAAGCCCTCCGATCTCAGGAAGATCGCCAATGCCGATCTCGTCGTGTGGGTCGGCGAGCCGCTGGAGGCGTATCTGCTCAAGCCGCTGGAGACGGAAGGAGCCGCGCAGCTCGAGCTGCTCGACGCTGCAGGGGTGGAGCCGCATGCTTACGGCGAGCATGAAGAGGAGCATGAGCACCAAGCCGCGTCGGAGGAGCATGAGCACGAGCATGAGCGCCATGCAGCCGAGAAGGAGCATGGGCACGCGCACGACCATCTTGGCCTCGACCCGCATGTGTGGGTCGACCCGCTGCGCGCCGTGGCGATCTTACAGGCCGTGGCAGCGCGACTAGCCGAGATGGACCCGGCCAACGCCGACCGTTACACGGCGAATGCGGAGCATGCGGCCGCGGAGCTACGGGCGCTCGACGACGAGATAGGCGCGCGCTTGGCGCCGCTTGGCGACAAGCCGTTCGTCACCTTTCACGACGGCTACTCCTATTTCGTGGAACGCTACGGCCTGAGGCAGGTGGGTCAGCTCACGGTGCATCCCGAGCAGCGGCCGGGCGCCGCTTCCTTGAGCGAGCTGCGCGCGACGATCGCGCGGGAAGGCGTCGCCTGCGTCTTTGCGGAGCCACAATTCGATCCCGCCGTGCTCGGATCTTTGGTAGGCGCCGCCGCTCTCAGGGTCGGCACGCTCGACACGCTCGGCGCCGGCCTGGAGCCAGGGCCGTCGCTCTACGGGCAACTTCTCAAGCAGAATGCGGAGGCCGTCGCCTCCTGCCTTGCCTCGACCAGCTGAAGTATTACGCCAGCGATCTAGAGGGAATTTCATTCCTGCAATCTGTTCTGTAGAAATTGAATGAAATTGTACTTCTCACTTCGCTGATTCTTAATTGGCACTCATCTAGAGATGGTCGGCGTAGTGTCGACGGCAATCTCGACGAGTGTATCTCATCGGGCGCCGCACGAGTATGGAGGTGGTCGTGAGATATGCTCTTTTGCTAAGTTTGCTGGCGGCTTTCGGAATCGGATGGTCGCCAGCGTTGGCCACCGGCCCGCAGTCGCCGCTCGTCACTCTCGAGCTGGCGAGCACATTTCCCGGCAGCATGCCGATCCTTGGCGACGCAGCGCATAAGCTGTCGCAGAAGGTGAGCCGCGCGTCCGGCGGCGAGATCGACATCAAGTTCTATGAGCCCGGCGTGCTCGTGCCAGGCGCCGACACGGTGAACGCCGTCGCCGAGGGCAAGGTGGCCGCGGCCTGGGCTGGCGCCGGTTGGTTTGCCGGCCATGACAGCGCCTTCAACTTCTTTTCCAGCGTACCGTTCGGCCCGGGTCTCGGCGAATATCTGGCCTGGATGTACGAGGGCGGGGGGCTGGAGACGGCGCGGGAGATGTTCCATGCGCACGGCGTGCAAAACATCCCCTGCGGCCTGATTCCGCCCGAGGCCTCCGGATGGTTTCGGAACGAGATTCGCTCGGTCGGCGATCTTAAGGGCCTAAGGATGCGATTCTTCGGCATGGGTGCCAACGTCATGCAGAAGATGGGCGTCGAGACAGAGCAGCTTCCTCCGGGCGAAATCCTTGCGGCGCTGGAGTCGGGCAGACTCGATGCCACCGAGTTCTCCTTGCCCGCGATGGACAAGCCGCTCGGATTCCATACGGTCGCCAAGTACTACTACTTCCCGGGCTGGCATCAGCAAGCGACCTTCTTCGATCTCTATATCAACCTTGAGGTCTGGGAGACGATCTCCGAGCCGCACCAGGCGATCATCGAGCTCGCATGCGGCCAAGTGCTGCTGGAGATGATGGCGGAAGGCGAAGCCGCGCAGGGGCAGGCGATCAAGGAAATGCAAGCGGAGGGCGTCGAGGTGCGCCGCTGGCCGCCGGCGATCCTGGTTGCTTTTGAGGATGCCTGGCACGAAGTGGTCGAGGAGGAATCCGCCAAGAACCCAAACTTCAAGCGCATCTATGAATCGTATGCCCGGTTCAGGGAAGACTATGAGACATGGAGCTACCTCAGCTATCTCGGACCCTAGAGCGAAGGGCGCCGGCGCGCAGGAAGACGCCAAGCCGTTTGCTTGAGCCGATTGGGCTGGACCGCCGTGCACGCTCTTCGTGACATCAGCATCCGATCGAAGCTCTCGATCGGGCTCGGCCTCGCCTTCGCGCTCGTCGTAGCGTTCGGCGTGCTAAGCGTCGTCCTGTTGCAGGTCGTCGACAGCAAAGCTCGCGAAATCCGCGACGTATGGATGCCGAAGCTACAGATCCTGGAGGAGATCAAACGGCAGACCCTGCAGAACAACATGCTGGCCACGCGACGCATGCAGAGCAGGAACTATCGGGAGCTGGCGAAACTGACCGTCGCCATGGGCGAGGTCGTTGCCACCATCCGCAACCGGTTAGACCGCTACGAGGGGATGATCGGCTCCGAAGAGGAAGGGGAGCTGTTCTCCGAGTTCGTCGAAGGATTCGCGTCGTACGAAGAGACCTTCGCCGCCGTCTTCGGCCGGCTCGAGACCGAGGTTGTGGCTCCTGCCATCGAAGAGTTCGACGCCGAGCTGCTGGTCGCTATGGACAAGCAGTCGGCGGCGCTCGACCGACTGCTTGACTACGCCCGAGGGAAGACCGACGAAGCAGCGGCGCAATCGAACGAGGTGTTTGAATCGGCGCTTCGCCTAACGATCGTGCTGATATTGCTGGCGAGCATCGCGGCCGGCGCGGCCGTCGTATGGGTGACACGCAACATCAGCCTGCCGATCCGCCGCATCAGCAGCGCCATGCATCGGCTCACGGCAGGCGACGAATCCGTCACCCTGCATGAGGGCCGCGACAGGAGGGACGAGATCGGCGACCTCGTGGCAGCCGTGGCCGGCTATAGGGACAGTCTAGTCCAAAGCCGTCGTCTGGCCGAGGAGGCAAACCTGGAGCGGGAACGCCTGCAGGCTGCCGTTGGAAACATGCCGATCGGCCTCAGCATGTTCGATTCGAACAAGGCGCTGATCATCTGCAACAGCCGCTACGAGGACATGTACAGGCTGCCACCGGAGTTGACGGCGCCAGGCACGCCACTGCGTTCGATGCTCGAGCATCGGGTGAAATCCGGTGTCTATCCGGGAGAGAATCCGAACCGCTATGTCGACGATCTTCTGACGCGGCTCGACCGGCGCGAGCCGTACGTCGATCTCATCGAGGTGCGCGACGGCCGCGCATTCAACATCCTGGTGCAGCCCATGGCGAGCGGCGGTTGGGTGTCGGTGCACGAGGACGTGACCGCGAGACGCAAGGTCGAGGCGCGCATCGCCCACATGGCCCGCCACGATGCGCTGACGGATCTCCCCAATCGCGTGCTTTTCCGCGAGCGCGTCGAGCAGGCCCTTCAGCAAAGAGACGAGGAGGAGAGCGTGGCGGTCCTTTGTCTCGACCTCGACCAGTTCAAGGCGGTGAACGACACGCTTGGCCACCCTGTGGGCGACGCGCTGCTGCGGAGCGTGGCGGAGCGGCTACGGGACTCGCTGCGCGAGGGCGATTCCGTCGCCCGGCTCGGCGGCGACGAATTCGCCGTGGTGCAGATCGGAGAAGATCAGCCGGTCGGCTCAACCGGACTTGCCCAGCGCATCATCGCAAGACTGAAAGAGCCCTACGAGGTCGAGGGTCATCAAGTGGTCTCGGGTACCAGCATCGGCATCGCCATTGCGCCCTCCGATGGATCGAATCCCGATCAACTTCTGAAGAACGCCGACATGGCGCTCTATCGAGCCAAGCATGACGGGCGCGGCACCTACCGCTACTTCGAAGCGGAAATGGACGCGCGTATGCAGGCGCGGCGGCGCCTGGAGCTCGACCTGCGTCGCGCCCTGGTGATGCAGGAGTTCGACCTCCACTATCAGCCGCTACTCAATCTCGAGCGCAATGAGATTTCCGGGCTCGAAGCGCTGTTGCGCTGGCATCACCCGGAGCGTGGCACAGTCCCACCGGCGGAATTCATTCCGCTTGCAGAGGAAATCGGCCTGATCGTGCCTCTCGGCGAATGGATTCTACGCCGGGCCTGCTCCGACGCGGTCGAATGGCCGGATCCGGTGAGGCTTTCGGTCAATTTGTCGCCGGCCCAGTTCAAGACGCCCGACCTGGTGCAAACCGTCGAGGATGCGCTTGCCGATTCGGGATTCCCGGCACATCGCCTGGAGCTCGAGATCACGGAGAACGTTCTCCTAAGCGCGAACGAGTTGGTGCTGACAATTCTGCATCAGCTGCACGGCCTCGGCGTGCATATTTCGATGGACGATTTCGGCACCGGCTATTCCAGCCTGAGCTATCTGCGCAGCTTTCCGTTCGACAAGATCAAGATCGACCAGTCGTTCATCCAAGATCTCGCGGCGACGGGCAGCGCGCTGGCCATCGTGCGCGCCGTCACCGGTCTCGGCGCGAGCCTTGGCATGGAGACGACCGCGGAAGGCGTGGAGACCATCGATCAGCTCATGCGGGTGCGGCAGGAGGGCTGCACCGAGATCCAAGGCTTCCTCATCAGCAAGCCGCGGCCGGCGAGCGAAGTCGCAAGCTTGTTCCAGAAAGAGCGCTGGCGGGAATTCAGGGCCGCCTGACTCGCTGAGACGGGCAACCAAATCCGCCCGCCCGGCGTTTCCCGTCCGACGACGCGCCGCGGCGCGTCCCAGACAGGGAGCTTTCGATGTTCGGTTGGGCACTGACCTTTCTCATTGTCGCGTTGATCGCCGCGGCGCTGGGCTTCGGCGGAATCGCCGGGACGGCGGTCGGAATCGCCAAGATCATTTTCTTCGTCGCGATCGTTCTGTTCCTGATCTCCGCGGTCGCAGGAGCCATGCGGGGCAGGAGCGTTTAGCCCGCCGCGTCCCCCGTCGCGGTGACCGCCACGCGGGTCCCGGCCCGCACGCGTTTCAGTACGCGAACATCGCCGATGGCGCGCGCAAAGACATTGACCGGGCTGGCGAGGCGAATCTCGTCCCCCCGCGACGCGGGGGTTCGCCCAAAACCGATGGCGATTGCCTCGCCGTCCGGCCAGTAGGCGATCTCGCCTGCCTCCACCACGTCGCACGCCTCCGCTTCGCGCGCGGCGGACACGCCGATTCTGAAGTAGACCTCGTCGCCCCAAGTCTGCGCGGTCGCCTCCAGCGGGAGGAAAGCGAGAATCGTGTCGGCCGTCGGCGTGTGGAGCGTTTCCGCCTCAAGCCGAACGTCGCCGAAGTCGAACACGATGCGCGCCATTGGATTTACCCTGCTTGATTTGCCTTCAATTGCCTTCGACAGCTGCTCTTTGGTTATCAATTGGACTGTGGGCGTCGCAATCGGACACGTACGGCCTGTCCTAGATGCTAGAAGACGGCGCAACCAGTTGAAGGAGCGCGCGCATGCATTCCCCGGCGGAGACCGCACGGCTGATCGACGGCAGGGAAGCCGCCGCCGAGATCATCGGAAAGGTCAAGGTGGCGCGCGATCGGCTGGTCTCGGAGCTGGCGGTCAAACCGGGTCTCGCGGTTGTGTTGGTCGGCGCCAATCCGGCAAGCAGCGTCTACGTGCGCAATAAGAGCCGCACGGCGGAGGAATGCGGGTTCTACTCCGAACAGCATACGCTGCCGGAGGAGACTTTCGAAGCCGATCTCCTCGGCCTGGTCGCGCGTCTGAACGACGATGCGGCCATCCACGGCATTCTCGTGCAGCTGCCGCTTCCGAAGCAGATCGACGAGCAGAAAGTGCTTCTCGCGCTCGATCCCGACAAGGACGTCGACGGGTTCCATCCGATTAACGTGGGACGGCTCGCCACCGGCGCGCGCGACACAGCGCTCGTCCCGTGCACGCCGGCCGGCTGCGCGATTCTGGTGAAGCACGCGCTCGGCAAGGACTTGTCCGGCCTGGAGGCGGTGGTGGTCGGCCGCTCCAACATCGTCGGCAAGCCGGTGGCGCGATTGCTCCTGGCCGAGCACTGTACCGTCACGATCTGCCATAGCCGCACGCGCGACCTCGCCGCGGTCTGCCGCCGCGGCGATATTCTGGTGGCGGCGGTCGGGCGGCCGCAGATGGTGAAGGGCGACTGGATCAAGCCCGGCGCCACCGTGATCGACGTCGGCATCAACCGCGTGCCGGCGCTGGAGATGGGCGAAGGCAAGACGCGCCTCGTCGGCGACGTGGATTTCGCCGAGGCTTCGCGGGTGGCTGGCGCGATCACTCCGGTGCCAGGCGGCGTGGGCCCGATGACCATCGCCATGCTCATGGCCAACACGGCGACGGCGGCGGCGCGGGCCGCCGGACGGGGCGATATCGCCGAGGAAATATTCCGGGGCTGAGCACATGCCCGAATTCGTCAAGGAGTTCGACCGCGGTATGGCGACCGACGCGGACGACGAACGGCTCGACGCGCCGGCGTTTCACCGCAACGTCCACCCCATGTCGGCCGTGCTGCAGCGCTGGCTCGCTGGGCGGTCCGGCGACGTGTTGGAGATCGGCAGCGGCACCGGGCAGCATGTGATCGCGTTCGCAAAGGCGATGCCGGCGCTGACCTGGTGGCCGAGCGACCCGAACCCGAGGCACCTGAAGAGCATCGCGGCATGGAGCGCGCAGAGCGGGCTCGCCAACGTTGCGCCGCCCTTCGCGCTCGACGCGGCGAACCCGGCGGAGAGCCTCGGCGGGGAGGGGAGGCCGCCTGTGCGGACGCTCACGGCGATTGTCTCGATGAACGTTATCCATATCGCGCCCTGGCGCGTATGCGAAGGCATCTTGCGTATCGCCGGCTTGCACCTGGCGCCTGGCGGCCTGCTCTTTCTCTATGGCCCGTTCAAGCGCGGCGGCCGGCACACCGCTCCGAGCAACGAAGCCTTCGACGCATCGCTGCGCCATGAGAATCCCGAATGGGGCGTGCGCGACGTTGCCGACGTGGAGAAGGAGGCCGGCGGTCGCGGTCTGGGTCTGGCCGAGATCGCAGAGATGCCGGCCAACAATCTGACGCTTGTCTTCGAGGGGCTGCGCCGTATCGAGGAATGACGGCAACGCTATGCGATCGACGAGACGCCCTCGGCCCGCGCGGCGTCTGCGAGCGCCTCATCCAGCGTGGCCAAGGGAACATGCTGGCGACAAGCGAGCTCAAGATAGGCTGCATCGTAGACCGTCAACCGGCGCCTCCGCGCCAAGGCCAGTATCGTCGCTTCGTCAGGCGATCCATCCACGCTGATCGAAAGATGAGTCAGGTTCTTGAGGAAGCTTGCGGTGATCCGCTCTGTGAGCCGCTTCCGCCTCTCGTTCACGATCAGAGCGTTGCGTACTTCGAACCACCACAGAGCCGGCACCAGCGCGGTGTCATCGAACATGCGCAGCAGGGCTGCCGCTGCCCGCGGATGATCCTCGTCATCGAATGCCCATGCCGACGCGACCGATGCATCAAGCACGAATGGCATCAGTACTTGCGGCCTTCGTCGCGAGCGGAAAGGATCTCCGCGAGCGTGATCTTTCCGGTCGTCTTCTGAAGCTGCTTAATGCGCTCGATCGCCTGGCCTATTTCGCTCTTCCGTCGCTCGCCGGCGGGTACGAGATGCGCGATGTCTCGACCGTGACGTGTGATAACGATCGACCGGCCCTGCTCGACATCGTCGAGAAGCTCGGAGAGGCGCGCCTTGGCGTCAGAAGCCTGGATTTTGCGCATGAAGCAAGTATAGACTAGTCAAAATGACCGGTCAATATTTGCGCGACACCGCGGCCGGCGCGGCGCCGGCCAGCGCTGAACGCGGCCGGCTCTGAACGCGTCCGCCGCCGAGACGTTACAGGAGTTCCGGTCAGGAGGGGTGTCTCATGCGGGTGTTGCTCACCGGCGCCAACGGTTTCATCGGTTCGGCGGTCCTCGCGCGCCTCGCCGCCATGGGCCATGAGGTCGTCGCCGTTACCCGCACCGGCGCCGCTCACGGCCTGCCGGCGCAGCGGGCCGTCGCCATCGACATCGCGAAAGCCGCCCGCTCCGAGGATTGGCTGCCGCATCTGAGCGGGATCGACGCCGTGGTGAATTGCGCGGGGCTGCTGCAGGACGGCCCCGGCCAATCGGTCCGCGGCGTGCACGTGCGAGGAATGGCTGCCCTCTACGCTGCCTGCGAGCAGGCTGGTGTGAGGCGGGTCGTCCACATCTCCGCCATCGGCGTCGATCGGGAGCAGCCGAGCGAATTCTCGCACAGCAAGCTAGCGGGCGACGAGGCCCTGATGGCGCGCGACCTCGACTGGATCATCCTGCGCCCGTCCGTGGTCGTCGGGTCGTCAGCCTATGGCGGCAGTGCGCTGTTTCGCGGGCTCGCCACTCTCCCAATCCTGCCGGTGCCGAAGGGCGCCGGATTGATTCAGGTCGTTCAACGCGACGAGCTTGTCGATACGGTTCTCTTCTTCCTTCGCGCGGGCAGTCCGTCCCGCGTCGTCCTCGACGTGGCGGGACCCGAGCGGCTCAGCTTCGCCGAGGTGGTGCAGACCTATCGGCGCTGGCTCGGCTGGGGCCCGGCGAGGCAGCTCGCACTGCCGCAGACACTTGCGATCGCCGGATTCCGTGCAGGCGACGTTCTCGGCTGGCTCGGCTGGCGACCGCCCGTCCGCTCAACGGCGCGGCGCGAGATGATGCGTGGGGCCATTGGCGATAATAGCGAATGGCGGCGGCTGACGGGGATCGAGCCACGGCGGCTCGCCGACGTTCTGGCCGCCGAGCCCGCCTCGGTGCAGGAGCGCTGGTTCGCGGTGCTCTATCTCCTGAAACCGATCCTCTTCGCGCTGTTCGCAGGCTTCTGGATCGCGACCGGGATCGTGTCGCTCGGGCCTGGGTGGGAGGACGGAAAGGCGCTCATGCGCGAGGCGGGTGTCGGCGGCCCGCTCGCCTCGCTCACCGTCGTGGCGGGCGCGCTCGCCGACATCGCCATCGGCGCCGCCATCGCCGTCCGCCGAACGACCCGGGCCGGCCTCTATGCCGCGCTCGGCCTTTCGATCGGCTATGCGGCCATCGGCACGGTCCTCGTGCCCCGCCTGTGGGCGGATCCGCTCGGGGCCTACCTAAAGCTTGCGCCGATCATCGCGTTAAACCTCGTTCTCATCGCCATCCACCGGGACAGGTGATGCTCTATCTCGTGCTGAAATATCTGCACGTCATCGGCGCGGCGGTGCTGCTCGGCACCGGCGCCGGCATCGCCTTCTTCATGCTGATGGCGCATCTTACCGGCAAGGCCGAGACCATCGCCGCGGTAGCGCGGATCGTCGTCACCGCCGACTTCCTCTTTACGGCGACTGCCGTGGTCGTGCAGCCGGTCACCGGCGCTTTGCTTGCCTGGCACATCGGCTACTCGCTTTGGGAGGGCTGGATCGCGCTCTCAATCGCGCTCTACGTCTTCACCGGCGCCTTCTGGCTGCCGGTCGTGTTCATCCAGATGAAGCTGCGCGATCTGGCGCAGGAAGCAGTGCGCGGCGGCACGGCGCTCCCGCGCGCGTATCACCGGCTGTTCTGGATATGGTTCGCATTCGGCTTTCCGGCCTTTGCGGCGGTGCTCGCCATCTTCTGGCTGATGATCGCGAGGCCGGCGATCGGCCTCTAAGGGCGCCGCCGCGCGGTCGGTCCCGAGGCCGCGGCGACTTGCCCCACATGCGAAGCGTTGTGTCGCCTTTGGCGCCAGATCGGGCGCCCTGTATCGGTAGAACGTCGTGCCGGGCGGGAAGGGGAGAGACGCATGAGGTCGCATGCGCGCGTCGTGGTGATCGGGGGCGGCGTCGTCGGCGTCTCCACGCTCTATCACCTGGCCAAGAAGGGCTGGTCGGATGTCGTTCTGGTGGAGCGCAAGGAGCTGACCTCCGGCTCGACCTGGCACGCGGCGGGCCTCCTGCCGCTCTTCAACATGAGCTACTCGGTCGGCCAGATCCACAAATATTCCGTGCGCTTCTACCAGGAGCTTGCCGAAGAGACCGGCATGAATACCGGCTTCGTCCAGTGCTCCAACATCCGCCTGGGGCGCACCAAGGATCGCTGGGACGAGTACATGTACTATGCCGGCGTGGCGCGCACGATCGGCGTCAACGTCAACGTGCTGACGCCGCAGGAGCTGAAGGCGATCTGGCCGCTCTGCGAGACGGACGGTCTGCTCGGCGCCATCCAGCACCCGGACGACGGCTATATCCAGCCCGCCGACCTGACGCAGGCACTGGCGCGCGGCGCACGCAACCATGGCGCAGAGATCAACCGCAACACGACGGTGACCGGCATCGAGCGGACGCCATCGGGCGAGTGGCGAGTGCTGACCGACAAGGGCGATATCGCGTGTGAGCACGTCGTCTCCGCCACCGGCAACTTCGCCCGCCGCACCGGCGCAATGGTGGGGCTCGACGTGCCCGTCATCCCGGTCGAGCACCAATACATCGTCACCGAGCCGCACCCGGCCATCCAGGAGCGGCGCGCCAACGGCCTGCCCGAGATGGGCGTGCTCCGGGAGAGCGATTCCTCCTGGTACATGCGCGAGGAGGCCGGCGGGTTGCTGCTCGGGCCCTACGAGAAGGGCGCGCCGGCCTGTTATGTGGACGGGCCGTCCGACGACGCCGAGTACGAGCTCTTCCAGGAGGACCTGGAGCGGCTGATGCCGCACATCGAGACGGCCATCGCCCGCGTGCCGGCCTTCGGCGAGGTTGGCATCAAGCAGGTCTACAACGGCGCCATCGCCTATACGCCCGACGGCTCGCCCATCGTCGGACCCGCCTGGGAGCTGCGGAACTTCTGGCTGAACGAGGGACATTCGTTCGGCGTGACGGCGGCCGGCGGCGCCGGCTGGCAGCTCGCCGAATGGATCGTGGAGGGCGAGCCGACGATCGACATGATGGGCGTCGATCCGCGCCGCTTCGGGCCCTACGCGACCAAAGGCTATCTCAAGCAGAAGAACGAAGAGGCCTACGCCAACGTCTTCACCATGCACTATCCGGACGAGGAGCGGGTC
>CAZARE010000157.1:0-10234 GCA_964487455.1 uncultured Propylenella sp. | reverse complement strand
CGTCCTGAGGCCCAATTAGGGAGCCCGGATGACCCTGGAAGAGACACCGACCCGCAAGGCGGGGCAGGACTTCATCCGCGACATAATCCGCGCCGACCTGGAATCCGGCCGCCACGCGACCGTGGTCACCCGCTTTCCGCCGGAGCCCAACGGGTACCTTCACATCGGCCATGCCAAGTCCATCTGCCTGAATTTCGGCGTGGCGGAGGAGTTCGGCGGGCACTGCACGCTCAGATTCGACGACACCAATCCGGCCAAGGAGGAGCAGGAATATATCGACGCGATCATGCGCGACGTGGCCTGGCTCGGCTTCGACTGGGGGGATCGCCTGCGCCATGCCTCCGACTATTTCGAGCAGCTCTATGAATGGGCCGAGCGGCTGATCGAGACGGGTAAAGCCTATGTCGACGATCAGAGCCAGGAGGAGATGCGCGCCACCCGCGGCACGTTGACGGAGCCGGGTAGGAACAGCCCGTTTCGCGGGCGCGCGGTGGCGGAGAATCTCGACCTGTTCCGCCGCATGCGGGCGGGCGAGTTTCCAAACGGCGCGCGCGTGCTCCGCGCCAAGATCGACATGGCGTCGGGCAATATCAATCTGCGCGACCCGGTGCTCTACCGCATCGTCAACGCCCCGCACCCGCGCACCGGCGAGACATGGCACATCTATCCAAGCTACGATTTCGCGCATGGCCAGTCGGATGCGATCGAGGGAGTGACCCACTCGCTCTGCACGCTGGAGTTCGCCGATCATCGTCCGCTCTACGACTGGCTGCTCGAGAACCTGCCGGTGCCGTCGCGGCCGCGCCAGATCGAGTTCGCGCGGCTCAACCTCACCCACACCGTGCTCTCCAAGCGCGTGCTCACCGCACTGGTGCGCGACGGTCATGTCGATGGCTGGGACGATCCGCGCATGCCGACGCTTGCGGGCTTGCAACGCCGCGGGGTGCCTCCGCAGGCGGTGCGCGAGTTCATACGATCGATCGGCGTGTCGCGCGCCGACAATCTGGTCGACGTGGCCATGCTCGACCATGCCATCCGCGACGCGCTGAACCGCACCGCGCCCCGCCGCATGGCGGTGCTACGGCCGCTCAAGGTGGTCATCGAGAACTACCCGGAAGGCGGGGGGGAGGAGCTGGAAGCCGTGAACAATCCGGAGGACCTCACCGCCGGCTCGCGGCATGTGCGGTTCGGCCGCGAGATCTACGTGGAGCGCGACGACTTCATGGAGGATCCGCCGAAGAAGTTCTTCCGGCTGGCGCCGGGGCGCGAGGTCCGCCTGCGCTACGCCTATTTCATCACCTGCCGCGAAGCCGTGAAGGACGAAAACGGCGAGATCGTCGAGCTCCGCTGCACCTACGACCCGGAGACGCGGGGCGGCAACACGCCCCCCGACGGGCGCAAGGTGAAGGCGACACTTCACTGGGTTGCCGCGCAAGACGCGGTGCCGGCTGAAGTGCACCTGATCAATCCGCTTTTCCGGAGCCCCAGTCCGGATGCTTCCGCCTTCTCCGCCGACCTCAATCCGCAATCGCTCGAGGTGCTGCCGGACGCCCTGGTGGAGCCGGCCGCCGTCGGCTCGAATTTCGATGAGCCGATGCAGTTCGAGCGTCAGGGCTATTTCCGCCGTGACGAGCGATCAGTGCCGGGGAGGGCCGTCTTCATTCGCACGGTGGCTCTGCGCGACACCTTCGCGAAGACGCTGGCGGATGCCGGCGGGCGCGGGCGAGCCGAGTAGGACCGGGGCCCTCGGGGCGCCGTCAGACAAACGCGATCCAACGGCCCGCCAGGAGCGCTGCGATCCACAGCGCCATCGACATCAGGGCCGCGGCCCGCAGGCTGGAACCGGCCTCGCCCGTCGCGAGGAGCGCACGCCACGATGCGCTGAAGCGCACGCCGAGCGCGACGGCGGCGCCGACCGCGACGAGGCTCACCTTTGTCAAAAAGGCCCAGTTGCTCACGTATTCGAGCGGCTGCACCGAGAACAGCAGAAAGCCGGATGCTATGGCGAGGACGAGCCCCAGAGCGGCGATCGAGCTCATCAGGCGAACGAACGGCGCAATGGCGACGGCGCGAAAGAAGCCGAGCATCCTGAGGTCGGCCGGAAGGATGGCGCCGATGAGCAGGATGAGCCCGAAGATGTGGGCCGCGTTGACGAAGGGGTAGACATAGACCGAGCGCCGCAGCAGCGCTGCGACGTTCCAGTCGTGCAGCGCCTGCAGCCACTCCGTCAGCATGACTGCGCTCAGATCGAGGGCACGCGGCCGGGATAGACGTCGTAGGTTTGGCCGTTCACGATGACGCGCGCCGCCTTCATGTGCCGATCACCGTGATCGCGCGCGCGAAAGCCGACGCAGGTGACTTGGTCGCCGACAGCGGCGGCACTCTCGTCGAAGCCCGCGCGCAGCGTGCGTGAGAGCGGGGCGAGGTCGATGTCCCATACACCGTCCTCGGCTCGCACCCTCAACGTGACGTGCGGGTTGCCGATATAGATATCCTCGATCACGCCGCTGAGCTCGAACGGCTCGTCCTCCGTCCATGCCCAGCCGTGATGCGCTGCGGCCGTACTCGCCCTGCCGGCCAGAGTGCCGGCGATGGCGCCCGCAATAAGCGCGCGGCGGCTGATGTCGGTCATTTTCATAGGCCGGTTCTCCTGTGCCTCCTGATCAATCTAGTGCGCGCATGCCCACGACCAAATCACGCATTGGCGAGCGCGCGGCCGCGGCGACCCCATCAGATCGGGGAGGCGGAGGGCCGCAGCGAATTGACATCAATCTCAGGCTCGCTATGAACCTCGTGCCATGCGCCGGACAGCAAAAACGAAGACCCGCTGAGCCGCCTTCCGTCCCGATGTCCTCCCCGGGATCGGAAGGGGAGGCGCCCACGCACCGATTCGGGCGGCGGGCAATGACGGGGAGGGACGAAGGAGTTCTGAATGGCCCTCAAGGTTGCCGATTTCATGTCGCGGGAGGAACCGGCCGCGCGGACCGGGCTCCGTGTCGCCGTAGTCGGGGCGACCGGAAATGTTGGGCGCGAATTGCTCGACGTGCTCGATGAGCGCGCCTTCCCGGTCAGCGAGCTGGTCGCCGTCGCCTCGCGCCGCAGCCAGGGGACGGAGGTCTCCTTCGGCGACCGGGTCCTCAAGGTGCAGGCGCTTGAGCACTGCGATTTCAAGGGGATCGACATCGCGCTGATGTCCGCGGGGGGCGCGGTATCCAAGGAATGGTCGCCAAAGATCGCCGCCCAAGGCTGCATCGTCATCGATAACTCCTCGGCCTGGCGCTACGACATCGATGTGCCTCTCATCGTACCGGAGGTGAACGCCGACGCGGTCGAGGGGCTCGGCAAGAAGAACATCATCGCCAACCCGAATTGCTCCACCGCGCAACTCGTCGTGGCGCTGAAGCCGCTCCACGACCGCGCCAAGATCAAGCGCGTGGTCGTGGCGACCTATCAGTCGGTATCGGGGGCCGGCAAGGAAGCGATGGACGAGCTCTTCGAGCAGACGCGCGCGGTCTTCGTGGCGGATACGATCGAGCCGAAGAAGTTCACCAAGCGTATCGCCTTCAACGTTATCCCCCACATCGACGTCTTCATGGAGGACGGCTCCACCCGGGAAGAATGGAAGATGATGGCGGAGACGAAGAAGATCCTCGATCCGAAGATCAAGCTGACCGCAACCTGCGTTCGCGTGCCGGTCTTCATCGGCCATTCGGAGGCCGTGAATATCGAGTTCGAGAAGCCGATCACCGCGGACGAGGCGCGGGATATCCTGCGCGAAGCTCCGGGCTGTCTTGTCGTCGATAACCCGGCGGAGGCCACCTATGTGACACCGTACGAGTGCGCCGGCGAGGATGCGACCTACATCTCCCGCATCCGCGAGGATGCCACCGTGGAAAACGGCCTCTCGATCTGGGTGGTGTCCGACAATCTCCGCAAGGGGGCGGCGCTCAACGCCGTGCAGATCGCCGAGCTGCTTCTCAATCGCGGGCTGGTCGCGGCAAAAAAGGCGGCGTGATCCGCGGGCTTGATCCATGCAGCGGCGATTGAGCCAGGAGCCTTCGCGTAGCGGCATGCCGGCGCCAAGGCTTCTCGTCACGGGCTTCGGCCCGTTTCCCGGTGCGCCAAGGAATCCCACCGAGGCGCTGATGCACGATCTTAGCGGGGAGGCGCCGGAAGCCTTCGGCGCCGTCGCATTGAAGGCGGTCGTGCTGCCGACCGAGTACCGTCGATCCTGGGAGGCGCTGCGTCGCCTCTATGCCGGTTTCGCTCCGGATGTCGTGGTGCATTTCGGATTGAGCCATAAGATCAAAGCCATCCACGTTGAGCGCGTGGCACGCATCGCCGCTGATCCGGAGAGGCGCGATGCCGCCGGCTATGCGCCGCAATCGGGACGCGCTCGGCGCTCGGGCCCGGAGCGGCTCGAGTCGACTTTTGCGGCATCGGCGATCACGGAGGCGCTCAACGGAGCCGGGTTTTCCGCTTACCTTTCCAGCGATGCCGGAAGGTATGTCTGCAACGCCACGCTTTACCGCTCGCTCCGTGCCGCTCCCGAGGGGTGCTGCGTCGGTTTCGTGCATGTCCCGCCACTAAATGGCGCCTGGACCCCTGCTCGACTTGCGATGGCTGCCTTAGTCGTGCTCCAGGAAGCGGTAAGTCGCGGCGGAGCGACCGTGCGATTCTCGACAGACGATCGCGCGTAGCGCAACGGCTTCGCTGTTGCCGCAGGGCCACAGACGGCAAGAGTCGTCGCAGCTTCGCGCTCATCGCTTGGATGGACCAGCATCCAGGCCTAGTGTGCACTGGAGGGGCTACGGCATGATGTTGCGTTTCTTGTTTGGCCTGATCGTTGCAGTTGCCGCCACTTCGGCGCATGCGGCCGATCTGCGCGTCCCGGACTCTGCGCCGGTCGTCGGAGTCTTCGACTGGTCGGGTCTCTACGCGGGCGTCCATGCTGGTGGCATCTTCACCGATTTCGACAACAACGTGCCCGCCAATCCGGGTCCGGTCGGAGAAGCCGGCGGGCCGATGGGGGGCGTTCAGGTCGGCTTCAACTGGCAGTCCGGTCAGTGGGTTTACGGGATCGAAGGAGACGCCTCGGCGATTGACCTTAGGGCACGGTCTGCAACCCGGACCTTCGATGAAGACTTCATGGGCACCCTACGTCTGCGGGGCGGCTTCGCCTGGGACCGCGTGCTTGCGTACGTCACGGCGGGTATCGCGGTCACCTATGTCGAGGCAGCGCAGCTCGGCGTTGCCTCCGACAGCGCTCTAGCGGCGGGGCCGGCGGCGGGCGTCGGCGCGGAGGTTGCGTTCGGGCAGCGGTGGAGCCTCAAGGGCGAGTATCTGTTCGTGCATGTCCCAGAGGTATCGCTGACTACGGGGCCGCCGGTCCCAACCGTCGGAGGATCTGACAATCACATCCTGCGCGCCGGGGCCAATTTTCATTTTTGAAGCGGGCGGCGATGCTGCCGCGGTGGTCTGGACCGAGAAGGGATCGATCATGCATTTCCAGCCCAAGTACTGGCTTTACAGCGGCCTGATTGCCCTGGCACTCCTACTTGCCGGCTGCGAAGGGCACGTCCAGTAACAGCCATTCCGCCGCTCATTCGTAGGGCGCTGTGCGACCGGTTGCGCCGGGCAGCCGCACGTCGATCCGCGTTCGCGGCTCTACCAGCGCTCCTTGCAAGGCAGCGAGCATGAGTTCTTGGGCTCCTGCCTTGGCGCTCCCTGCAAGCACCTCGAAGACGCTGGCGAGCGCCAGCTCGACGGCTGCCGGCCAATCGCGCCCCTCCAGCCGCCGCGCCGCGAGAAGCGCTGCGAGCAGATCGCCCGTCCCCTTGATCGCCGAGTCGAGGCGCTGATGCTCGAACCGGAGCGTCTTATCGCCGTTCACCAGCAGGTTGCCGATCTGACCGCGTCGAAGAGCGGGCGCGGAAGTCACCAGCACAACGGGCGGCGGGAGGGTAAGCGCTAGCGCGGCCAAGTCGGGCTTGCCTGCGTCCTGACGGCCGGCGAGCCAGGCGCATTCAAAGGCGTTCGGTGTTGCCGCGTCGCAAAGCGGCAGGAGGCGCTTGCGGAGCGCTGCGGCCACGTCCTCCCCGATATAGAGTCCACCTTCGTCGCCGATCACCGGGTCGCACAGGTAAAGCGCGCGCGGCCGGCGCGCTTTCACGGTTTCGACCAGCCTCGCCACGGCCTCCACCTGCGCGGGCGAAGCGAGGTAGCCCGAGACGATCGCCGCGACCTGCGTCGCCCGCTCATCCTCTACGAGAGCTTCAAGAAAACGCGCAAACTGGCTCTTGGTCGGGACGATACGCTCCGTTGGCCCATGCCCAGGATGGTGCGGCAGAAGCACGGTGGGCACCGCCCATACCGGGAAACCAAGCCGCTCAAGCGCGAACACCATGGCGCGGTTGCCTACGCTGCCGCGCGCCACGTGGCTCGAGATCACGATGACAGCGCCATCCGCTATGCTGGAGCCATGCACCGAGTTTCCCTTTCCGCCTGCGCACTCACGAGAAGAGGGTCCCTGACCAATCGCTAGCTTCGCGCAGAAGGGGGGCGCAATGAAGCTCTACAGGCTCCTCACGGGCGAAGGCGACACCGCCTTCTGCCAGAGAATCTCAGAGGCGCTCAACAAGGGCTGGGAGCTCTACGGTTCGCCAGCCATGACGTTCGACACGGCGAGCGGGAAGCTCGTTGCCGGGCAGGCGGTGGTGAAGGAGGTCGAGGGAGATTGGCAGACGGAGCGCGCAAGGGGAGATTTCAGCCTCGGCGCCTACTAGCCGGAGCGTGCCCACGCGCTTCCAGAAAGGCTCTGCGATCCAGCCGTTCATGGCTCAAGCTCCTGGCTACGCCGGCAGCGCCCTGCATCCCACCCGCCAAGCCACCGGTGGAACCGCCCCCGACCCCGGGCGTATACCAGTGTCAACCGACAACGGCCGCGGAGCTGGCTTTTCCGCTGGTATCATAGGGGCGGTGATCGAACGCGCGCGGCGTCGATGGGTTGGTCCAGGAGGAGGACATGCATTGCATCCGAACGACAGTTGCGCTCGCCGCCGCGTTGGCGGCCGGCACGGCGTTGGCGCAAAATGGAATGGGCGCGACCGCAAGCCTGAAGGGGCCTGACGGCGCGGACCACGGTACCGTCACCTTCACCCAGACCCCGGCAGGAGTGTTGATCGCCGCGGAGCTCACCGGCCTGCCGCCGGGCGTGCACGGTTTCCACCTGCATGAGACGGGAGCGTGCGAGCCAGACTTCGGCGCCGCCGGCGGGCACTACAATCCGACGGACGCGGAGCACGGCTTCATGGCGGCGGGAGGCCCGCATGCCGGCGACATGCCGAATATCCACGTGCCGGATTCCGGCGATCTCACGATCGAGGTGCTGAACGCGCACGTCACCCTTGAGGAGGGCGCGGTGGGGACGCTCTTCGACGAGGACGGTACGGCCGTGGTCGTCCACGCCGGAGCCGACGATTACGAGAGCCAGCCTGCCGGCGACGCCGGCGACCGCATCGCCTGCGGCGTCGTTGAGAAATAGGCAGCGGGCGGAGCTTCCGACCTCTCGGAACTGCGTGCGCCACGCCGAGAGGCACTGAGCGGGCGCGGCGTGTCGCCGCGCCCCAATGTTCCATCTTGCTGTGTAGAGGCTAGGCGCGCCGGGGTTGCCGCCCGGTAACCAACCTTGTTCACGACGTCCGCTAACCAGCTCTATTGACTACGCAAAGAGCAATCGGATGCCTGTCGTTACAATTTTAGCTACCAAGCCGCAGGTGCAACCATTGGTTAACCACGATGCGGCACGTGGCGGCTCTCGACGGCGTAAGAGGCATCGCCGTTCTCACGGTCTTCGCGCAACATGCGGGCGTTCCCGGAACCCCGGGAGGCGGAGCGGCGGTGGACGTGTTCTTCGTCCTATCCGGGTTCCTGATCACCGGCATCCTGCTCGACGAGATAGGACGATCGGGGAACATCGATCTCCTTGGCTTCTACCGTCGGCGCTTCCTTCGCCTGACGCCGGCGCTGGCCCTGACGGTCGTCGGCTACACGCTGGTCGCGCCGCATGACGTAGGCTCGGCGCTCCTCAGTTTCTTCTACCTTACCGACTATGCGCGCGCCTTCTACGTCGAGGCGGGGCCGCTCTCGCACACATGGTCGCTGGCGGTGGAGGAGCATTTCTATCTGCTGTGGCCGCTGGCGCTGCTGTGGCTCTGCCGCCTGCCGCCGCGCCTGCTCATTCCGCTGCTGGTCGGACTTTATGCCCTCACCACCGCGCACCGTTGCACGGCCTTCTGGATGGATGGCTACGATGCGGCCTATTTCCGCTTCGACACGCGCCTTTCCGGCCTCATTCTCGGCAGTCTGCTTGCCGTTCTCCTGAGAAGCGACTGGAGCCGGGACAAGGTGACGCTCGGATCCATCGCCGTGGGACTTGGCGTCGCGGGGGCATTCGCATTCCTGGCGGGCGACGGCTCTATGACGCTCGGCATCGCCATCGCGGAGGCCGCCGCGCTCCGCGTGATCCTGACCGCTGTTGAGGAGACGGAGCCCTCGGCGCTCACCCGCGTGCTTTCGTTACCGGCGCTCGTCTATGTCGGCCGCATTTCCTACGGCCTCTACCTCTTCCACCATCCTATGACGTTCGTCCTGCACGACGAGATGGGCATCCACTGGACGGTGGTGGTTGCCCTGGCCCTACCGGCCAGCCTCGCCCTGGCTGCGCTATCGTATCACTTGGTGGAACGGCCCATCCTCGATCGCGGTCGCGCCGCGCGCGGTGGCTCAGGCGCTGGGAAGGCCGCGCGGCCTGGACTCGCTCACGCCTGAGGAAACGCGCCCTCTCCCTGCGGGAACGGTGGTGCCCTGGCGAATGGCGTGCCCGTTGGCGCGGACGGTATGACTTTCTGGCGTAGTTAGTGGGTGCGCCGCCGCTTCGCCGGCCTCCAGTGAGGCGATCGCTCCGCTCGCCTCAGGCGGCCGAAGATCCGGCTGGTCGAGAACCGGACAGCGGTCGCGGTCATCGAGCAGATCGGCATATCGGCCGAGCCCCCGCTCGTATTCTGCCCGATAGAAGTCCGGCAGCCTTTTGTGCCCCCCCTCATGGTAGCGCCGCAAATCGGCGTCGGACTCAAGGGCCCGCAGAATCCTCCGGTAGCGCTTGACATCGGCCCGCGTCGCCATGGTCCTCGCGATCTGGATCATCTTCTGCCGCTTGCTGCGCGCAAGCGCCAGCCGGCTGCGCAGCATGTGCGGGGTCGACGCATGGCTGAACAGCTCGATCAGCTTGCTATAATAGGTGCACGGATCGTAGTGGCTGATACGAACGACGCTGTAGGGAGCGTAGTAGAAGCGGAAAGGCATCTCTTCGAGAATCCGCCCGTTCGCCCGCATCTCGTCGAACAATGGCGTCCCCCCGAACGGCACGGGAATGTTGATGGTCGGCCACACGAAGGGCGCCGCGTCCATGAAGCGCTTGAGCAAATCGACCGGCACATTCCCGCTGTCGATATCGAGCCCAAAGATGAAATTGGCCTGCAGGTTCGCGACGTGCTCGTGCAGCTGATGGAACTGTTTGACGACGCTTTCGACCTTCTCGGCTCCGCGCTTGGACGAGGCGCTCGACTTGTTGGAATAGTCGTCCCACGATTCCACGCCGGGGGCTACGAACACGCAATTGGTTGCGCTGAGCCGCTCCATTCGGGCCGGCTTCAGGATCGAGAGGCTGCTTTCCATCAAATAGGGCGGACGAGCGCCCGGCGGCACGCTCTCCAGCGCCGCCAACGTCTCGTCGAAGCGGACCCCGAAATTGGGGTCGTGGAACGCGACCAGCGCTCCCGGGAAGCGCTGGCTTATGAAGCGGATATCCTCCGTAAGCCGGTCCGACGGCATCGTCTGATACGTGCTTTTCCAGTCGATGCAGAAGTTGCAAGCGTAGGGGCATCCGAGGCTGGCGAGCATGGGTACCAGCGTTGTCGGCGTGCGCATGCCGCCGTTGAAGAGGAAGGAGGAGCGGAGAATCTCTGGCAGCCGCTCCTCGACCAGGGGCAGCTCCTTGGGCGGTCGCGCGCTCGACACGATCGAGCCCGGCTTGTGGTCGCGCGCCAGTAGCCCTGCCACGAGGTCGCGGTCGCATTCTCCCACCACGTGGTCGAAGAAGCGCACCGCGTCGGCCGCGAAGGCCTTGGCATGGGGGCCGCCGAGAACCGTGATGGCGCCGCGGCTGCGCAGGACC
>CAZARE010000156.1:0-7805 GCA_964487455.1 uncultured Propylenella sp. | reverse complement strand
TCCTTGCCCCATTTGATCTCCGACCACTCGTCGTCAATGTCGTCGCCGATGCGCAGCCAGTCGCCCCAAAGGAGCTGCTTGGTCTTCTTCGTGAGATCCTCCCGATCGTGGAGATAGACGACCGGGCCCTTCGCATAGCGGATCGTAGCCACGTCTGCCCCCTCGCGCAGAGTTGCATCGATCGCAACCATAGCGATATGCCTGCACGTTGACCACTGGCCGGCTGGAACAGCGGATCAACGACCTTCGGCGGCCCGGGGGCGGCTCAATGGACAGGGCCGGCACGCGCGTCTATCCGCAAGCAAGGCTTCGCGCGTCCGCGCCGCCGCCGCCCGCGACACCGCGAAGCGGTCGACCGCCTCCTCCGACAGCGCAACGTCGACGCCCGCCCCCGCCATAGAAGCGCAGGGAGGTCAGCAGCGTCGGTGATCGTCGGCTTCCAGCGGCCCCTCACGGCCGGTTGCTCACCTCCACCAGATTGCCGTCGGGGTCCTTGAAATAGACCGACAGGATGGTCCCCGTTGCGCCGGAGCGCTCGCCCGGCCCGTCGACAACAGACACGGCCTCGCGTTTCAGATGCTTTACCACCTCCTCGATCGGCGTCTCAGTGATCAGGCAGAAGTTCCCACTACCGGGTACCGTGTCGCGCGCGATCGACGGCGCCGCGACCGCGTCCTGCAGACTGATCTTGTTCTCACCGAAATGCAGCGACCATTTGCCGGGGCGTTCTTGGCGCGGCTCCATGCCGAGCACGCGCTCATAGAAGCTGCACGTGCGCCCAACGTCGGCGACTGCCAGGACGATGTGATCGAATCTCGAGACCTTCACGCCGTGCATTCTACGCGTTATCCCGGTGACAGAGAACACGGCGGAAGCTCAGCGATGTCCGAGACCGGCGCGCTCCCCGAGCGCGAGAGCATGGAATACGACGTGGTGGTGGTGGGCGCCGGCCCGGCCGGCCTCGCCGCCGCCATCCGGCTGAAGCAGCTTGACCAGAACCTCTCCGTCGTCGTCCTGGAGAAGGGCTCGGAGGTGGGCGCGCACATCCTCTCCGGTGCGGTCATCGACCCCGTCGGGCTCGACCGGCTCCTGCCTGGATGGCGGGACGAGGACACGCCGATCAAGACTCCAGTCGCCGACGACCGCTTCCTGTGGCTCGGGCCGTCGGGCTCGCTCCGCCTGCCGAATGTCATGATGCCGCCGCTGATGTCGAACCACGGCAATTTCATCGTGTCGCTCGGCGCGGTCTGCCGCTGGCTGGCGGAGAAGGCGGAAGCGCTGGGCGTGGAGATCTACCCGGGCTTCGCGGCGGCGGAGGTCCTCACCGACGATCGCGGCCGCGTCACCGGCGTGGCGACCGGCGACATGGGCGTGACGCGCAATGGCGAGGCGGGGCCGAGCTATCAGCGCGGCATGGCGCTCCTCGGCAAATACGTGTTGGTCGCGGAAGGCGCGCGCGGCTCGCTCGCGAAGCAGCTGATCCGCCGCTTCGGCCTCGACGACGGCGCCGAGCCGCCGAAGTTCGGCATCGGCCTGAAGGAGCTGTGGGAGGTCGAGCCGGCGAAGCACCGGCCGGGCCTGGTGCAGCATTCGTTCGGCTGGCCGCTCGACCGCAAGACCGGCGGCGGCTCGTTTCTCTATCATTTTGGCGAGAACCTCGTCTCGGTCGGCTTCGTCGTGCATCTCAACTACCGCAACCCGTGGCTGTCGCCGTTCGACGAGTTCCAGCGCTTCAAGACGCACGACGCGATCCGCGACGTGTTCGAGGGCGGGCGGCGTATCGGCTACGGCGCGCGGGCGATCACCGAAGGCGGATACCAGAGCGTGCCGAGGCTCGCCTTCCCGGGCGGCGCGCTGATCGGCTGCGCCGCCGGCTTCGTCAACGTGCCGCGTATCAAGGGAAGCCACAACGCCATGCTGTCGGGCATGCTCGCCGCCGAGCACGTCAGGGCGGCGCTCGCCGAGGGCCGGGCGAACGATGCGCTCGAAAGCTACGACGCCGCGTGGCGCGGCTCGGAGATCGGCGCGGATCTGAAGCGCGTGAGGAACGTGAAGCCGCTTTGGTCGCGCTTCGGCACGCTCGGCGGCGTGGCCCTCGGCGGGCTCGACATGTGGACGAACCAGCTTTTCGGCTTTTCGCTGTTCGGCACGCTCCGCCACGGCAAGCCGGATTCCGCCACGCTTCTGCCGGCCGCGAAGTGCAAGCGGATCGACTATCCGAAGCCCGACGGCGTCCTCACTTTCGACCGGCTCTCCTCGGTGTTCCTGTCCAACACCAACCACGAGGAGGACCAGCCGGTGCATCTGCGCGTCGCCGACTCGGTCACGCAGAAGACGAGCGAGCACGACGTCTATGGCGGGCCCTCGGCGCGCTACTGCCCGGCAGCCGTTTACGAGTGGGTTGAGGAATCGGGCGAGCCGACCTTCGTCATCAACGCGCAGAACTGCGTGCACTGCAAGACGTGCGACATCAAGGACCCGAACGAGAACATCAATTGGGTGCCGCCGCAGGGCGGCGAGGGGCCGGTCTATCTGAACATGTGATCGGCACGGTTGCTGCCGGCATCCGGATGGACTAAGTTAGTCCGATCGGGACGAGATGAGTATGAAAGCGTTCAACATTCACGAGGCGAAGACGCACTTCTCGAAGCTCGTCGACCAGGCGGCTTCCGGCAAGGAGATCATCATCGCCAAGGCCGGCAAGCCGGTGGCGAAGCTGGTCTCGATCGAAGCGAAGGTTTCTGACAACCGGCAGCCGCGCAAGCTCGGGCTCTTTGCGGGGAAGTACAACATTCCGGACGACTTCGATGCGCCGCTTCCGGACGAAATCCTTGATCTCTTTTATGGCGGCGATGGCAAGGCCTAGGCCATGGCTACGAGCGAGCGATCCACGGCACTCGAATGGCCGGCGTAATCTTGGACACGCAGCTTCTGATGTGGTGGCTCTATCGGCCTGAGCGCGTGCCTGCGCAGATTGCTGATGTGATTGGCGACCGGGCGAACCTTGTTCTGTTCAGTGCGGTGTCGATCTGGGAGATTGCGATCAAGCGAGCGCTTGGAAGGCCCGACTTCATCATCGAGCCGACCGATGCCATTTCAGATGCGGTTGAGACAGGCTTCGTCGAGCTGCCGGTGACAGCCGCCGCGGCTGCGCGCGTTTCAAAGCTCCCTCTGGTGCACAGGGACCCGTTCGATCGGCTGCTTGTCGCGCAGGCGATGCACGAGCCTGCCAGGCTGCTGACATCGGACCGGGGACTGGCCCAATATTCGCCGCTCGTTCAGTTATTCGATCCGCTTTGAAGCGGGGGGAAGGGCGCCATGACCAACATCAGGTTCGACCATTGCGTGATCCGTGTCTCCAACTGGGGCACCTCGAATTCCTTCTACCGGGATGTGCTAGGGGCCGAGGTGGTCAGCCAGGGCGAGGGCTGGGCCTATCGTTTCGGCGACACGCAGCTGAACTGCCACGGGCCGGGGGTCGAGGCAGCGCCGCTTGCGAAGCGGCCGGTGCAGCCCGGCGGCAGCGACCTTTGCTTCGAATGGCCCGGCCCGGTCGAAGAGGCGATGGCGCACCTGGAATCGCATCGAGTCCCGATCGAGCTCGGGCCGGTGAACCGCAGGGCAGCCAAGGGACGGGGGCGCAGCATCTACTTCCGCGATCCGGACGGATCGCTGCTGGAGCTGATCTCCTACGCGAAGTGAGGCCCTCGTGATCGGGCTCGCGCCGCCTTTCCGTCCTGCGAGAATTGAGGACGCCCCCGCCATGGCCGAGCTGGTCAACATGGCGGGCGAAGGCCTGCCGCTCTATCTGTGGGGCAAGATGGCTGAGCCGGGCGAAGACCCTTGGGAGGTCGGGCGGCGGCGCGCGCGGCGTGAGGAGGGCAGCTTCTCGTATCGGAACGCCGTGATGCGCGAAGCCGACGGTGGCGTGGCCGCCTGTCTCATCGGTTACCGGCTGGCGGACGCGCCCGAGCCGATCGATTACGACGCGACGCCCGCGATGTTCGTCGGGCTGCAGGAGCTGGAGAATCTGGCGCCCGGCTCTTGGTACGTGAATGTGCTCGCCGCCTATCCCGAGCATCGCGGCAAGGGCTACGGCGCTGAGCTTCTGGCGCTGGCGGAGCGACGCGCGGCGGAGACCGGCGCGCGCGGCCTCTCGATCATCGTGTCGGACGCCAATGCCGGTGCCCGCCGCCTCTACGAGCGCACCAATTATCGTGAGATCGCGACGCGGCCGATGGTGAAGGAGGAGTGGGCGAACGGCGGCGAGAACTGGGTGCTGCTGACCAAGACGCTGTAGAGCGCTTAGAGCTGCGAGTTATCGCGCCAGTGGCGTGCCGTCGTAGATGTCGGCAAGCCGCGCCTCGAAATCGAAGGCGGGGAGCTTCAGCACGTCGTCGAGCGAGCGGAGATCCG
Source organism: uncultured Propylenella sp. (assembly GCA_964487455.1). Lineage (GTDB taxonomy): Bacteria > Pseudomonadota > Alphaproteobacteria > Rhizobiales > Afifellaceae > DASWJZ01. The sequence continues at coordinate 3,389 of CAZARE010000156.1, read as the reverse complement.
TCCTCGCCCAGCCCTGCTCACGCGACCAAAGCGCGACGTGCACCGAGTCTTGGTCGATGGTCAGGCAATAGAGGTTGTCAGGGTGGCTTTGGTAGAGTTCCAGCTTGCGGTCAATCATCTCGGCAGTGTTCGACGGCGAAATGACCTCGGTGATCAGAAAGAAGCGGTCGTCGTAGTACGTATAGGTCGCTTCCGCGAGGACAACCGCCACATCGGGCTCAGGCTGGTAATCATTCACCGCTGGGACGCGCACGCCAAGTTCCCGGTACGCCCTTAGGTCTGGCCGCGAAGTTCGAAGCGTGGCGTTTAGGAGACCGAGCAAGTTGTCGGCGATGCGCTGATGCACCTTGCTTGGGGGAACCATCATGATCGCAAGTCCATCCACGAGCTGCCAACGCTCGCCATCGGGGCGCATCATGTAGAATTCGAAGAACTGGTCCGCGGTCCAAAGTCGCGTGTCACGTTCGCGGACTGCGTGAACGGCGGTCATGGTCGTCTCGCGGCTACCTCGGCTCGGAAGATAGCATGGATGCGCGCGCCCCTCACCCCTTATCCTTCACCCTATAGCGCCCCGTCTTCGGATCGTGCTCCAGCGTCTCCGCCGGCGGCTTGCGCACCGCTTCCACCTCGCGGTCGATGCGCGCCATCTCGCGCTTCAATATCCTCCACGCGTACCAGCCGCCAACCAGCGCGGCGCCGATGATGATAAGCTGCGGCATGGCCTGATCCTCGAGGGCGTGGACCTACTCCCTAAAGCCGGTATCGCTCCCAAAGCGCCCGCTCGTCCAGCTCGCCGAGTCGCCTCTCGGCGACCGCTGCGCCGATGGCGCCGCCGAGGCCCACGCCTCTCCTTGTGCCGAACAATGTTCGCTCGGTAGAGAAGAGCTTGAGCCGCACCTTCTCGCCGTAGCGCTCGCGCAGCACCGAGCGGATGTCGCCGGCACGGTCCGCGAGCCCGAGCGAGACGGCTGTCTTGCCCGACCAGAACTGGCCGGAGAAGATGTCGGAATCGCGATCCTTGGCGAGCACCTCGCCGCGTCGCGTCCGCACGATCTCGATGAAGTGGTCGTGCACCTCCTCCTGGATGGCCTTGAGGCGCTCCACGTCGTCCGGTTTCTCAGGTTGGAACGGGTCGAGGATGACCTTGGCGTCGCCCGATGTGTAGACGCGGCGCTCGACGCCGATCTTGCGCATGGCGTCGACGAAGCCGAAGCCGGCGGTGACAACGCCGATCGAGCCGACGATCGAGGCGGGGTCGACGACGATCTCGTCGCCGGCGCAGGCGATCATATATCCGCCCGACGCGCAGACGTCCTCGACGAAGACGATGACCGTCTTCTCCTTCTCCTCGGCGAGCGCGCGGATACGCTTGTAGATGAGATGCGACTGCACCGGAGAGCCGCCGGGCGAGTTGATGACGAGCGCGACCGCCGGGGCCGGCTGCAGGTCGAACGCCTTCTTGAGGAGGGGCGCGACCGCGGCAAGCGTCAGCCCCGACTGGAATCGCGACACGCGCCCGATCGTGCCGGCGAGGCGTACCGCCGGGACAACCGGGGCGCCGTAGCCCGGGAAGAGTTGCTTCAGTCTCGCTTGCACCGGCGCCACAACGCTTTCGCGCCAATTGGGTTCGTTGGCCATGGCTCAGAACATGGCCCTTGCGGCTGCATTTCGCCAGCCCCGACCGGCGGAGTGCATCGGCCCGGCGGATGGTGCCTTACTCAAAGGCGAGGCTCGCGCGCCCCTTGAGAATGGCGTCGCACTCGTCCGTCCAGCCGCCGCTTTCATCATGCAGCACCAGGCCCGGAAGCAGGCGGAAAGGGGCACGGCTCGCCCTTTCGGCCCTGACCAGAATGCGGCTCGCGGGAGCGCCTTTCGCGGGTTGGGCCGGCAGCACGCAGATGCCGCCGAACGCGCCTTCGACCGCCGCAAGCACCGCCGGCAGCGCCGCCGCCCGGTGGACGAGGCCGAGCACGCCGCCGGACCTGAGAAGGGCCGCCGCCGTGCGGGTCCAGGCCGGAAGCAGATCGGCGGTCCCGACATGCGCCTCGCGCCGCCGCTCGTCGGGCGATGGCCGCGCGCGGCCGGGCGTGTCGAAGGGCGGGTTCATCAGCACCCAGTCCACGGCGTCGGCGTCGCCCAGCGCCTTTCGCGTGGCGGCGTGGTCGCTCGCATCCGCCGCCGCCAGCCGGACGCGGTCCGCGAAGCCGGCATTGGCCGGAAGTCGCAGGGCTTCGCCGGCAAGCGCCAGCAGGTCAGGATCGCGGTCCAGGGCCACGGCGGCGAGGCGCGGAGCGCGCGCCGCGGCGCTAAAGGCGACCGTGCCCACTCCCGCCCCCATGTCGACGAGGAGCCCGGAGGCCTCGGCTGGTAGGATGGCTTGCAGCAGAGCGGCGTCGAGCCCGGCGCGATGGCCTTTCCGCGGTTGGACCAGCGTGACGCGCCCGCCCAGGAAGGAATCCGTCGTATGCGGGGGAAGCGCCGCGGCGCTCACGAAAGCTCCCGGTCCAGCCCCGCCTCGGTTAGGATGCGCTGCGCTTCCTTGTGCCGGTCGCGGACAACCAGGACCCTACGCGGCAGGATACCGATCGTGCCTTCCACGACGCTCATGTTCAGGTCGGCCACCTGGTGCGAGATGCCGGCCTCCTTCAAAAGCGCCTCGGCGAAAGAGATGACCACCGCATCGTTGCTGCGCAGAAGCTCGATCATCGCGGAACCGTAGCCGGTTCCGGGTATTGGGCGAAGAGCGGCGGAGGAAAAATCGCCGCTTTGCGCCATTCTGTCACTTGCTCGCTCCGTCTGCCGCCCTATGGTCGGTGGCGCAGCGAGGAGTTGCCGTGGGCGTCGTCCTTTCCTTTGAAGAATACCCGGCCGAGCGCGCCTCCATCTCGCCGCTGGTCGAGGTCACGGCGGCGGGCATGCAGCGCGTCAACCGGCTGGTTGTTGAGCGCACGCAGTCGGATGTGGCGCTCATCCCGGAAGTGGCGCGCTACCTGATCGACTCCGGCGGCAAGCGGCTGCGCCCCATGGTGACGATCGCTTCGGCGCACGCCTGCGGCTATCGCGGCGACGCAGAGGTGAAGCTCGCCGCGAGCGTCGAGTTCATGCACACCGCCACGCTCTTTCACGACGATGTGGTCGACGAGAGCGATACGCGGCGCGGCAAGCGCACGGCGCGGCTTGTGTGGGGCAACCAGGAGAGCGTGCTGGTCGGAGACTTCCTGCTGGGGCAGGCGTTCAAGCTGATGGTGGAGGTCGGGTCGCTGGAGGCGCTCGCAGTTCTCTCCGCCGCCGCTTCGACGATCGCCGAAGGCGAGGTGATGCAGCTTGGCACCGCCAAGAACACCGAGACGACGGAGGACGAGTATCTCGACGTCGTGCGCGCCAAGACC
>CAZARE010000155.1:0-2748 GCA_964487455.1 uncultured Propylenella sp. | reverse complement strand
AAGCACCTCCGCGGCGACATCAACTACGCCTGGCCGACGGCGGAGATCGCGGTGATGGGCGCCAAGGGCGCGGCGGAGATTCTCTACCGCAAGGACGCCGGCGATTCGAAGAAGATCGCCAAGCACACGAAGGAGTACGAGGAACGGTTCCTGAACCCCTTCGTCGCCGCCGAGCGCGGCTACATAGACGACGTCATCATGCCGCACGCGACGCGCAAGCGCGTGGCGCGCGCGCTGCGTCTGCTGCGCACCAAGGACTTGGCTAACCCCTGGAAGAAGCACGATAATATTCCATTGTGAGCGGTGGGTGGCGTTCCCCCCTGGAGTGTCCCCGCAGTGAGGTAGGGTCTGTTCTTCGAGAGGAGACGGATGATGTGCAGAAGCGAGTACAGCGAGGAGCAGGTCATTGGCATCCTGATGGAGCGCGATGTCGGGCGGTCGACGGTGGAGATTTGCCGGAAGTACGGCGTCAGCAATGCGATCTTCTACAAGTGGCACGGCAAGTACGGCGGGATGGAGGTCTCCGACGCCCGCAAGCTGAAGGCTCTGGAGGACGAGAAGCGGAAGGTGAAGACGCTGCTGGCGGAATCGATGCTGGACGTATCGATCCTTACAGACAGGTATTCGGGCAAACGATGCGAAATCCCCGGGGACGGCGTTGAATCCGACGGCCCCGCATTTCGCTGCTACATGCGGACGGCGGTCTGAGTATCACTGCAGCTCCAGTGGAGGAGAACCGCTATGCCCCTTTCGCCCCGTCAGGAAGAGCTTTGCCGCACCAACCCGTTCGAATTCTCCGGGCTGAAGGCCACCTTTGTGAACTGCACGCTGAAGCCGTCGCCCGAGCTGTCGCACACCGACGGGCTGATGGAGGTGTCGCGCGAGATCATGCGCCAGAACGCGGTGGAGGTGACCTCAATCCGCGCCGTCGACCACGACATCGCCTACGGCGTCTATCCCGACATGCGCGAGCATGGCTTTGCGTCGGACGCCTGGCCGGATCTGTGGCCCACGATCTTCGGCGCCGACATCCTGATCATTGGAACGCCAATCTGGCTCGGCCAGATGTCGGGGGTTGCCAAGGTGCTGATCGAGCGGCTCTACGCCATGTCGGGCGAGATCAACGATAAGGGCCAGTGGGTCTACTATGGCAAGACCGGCGGCTGCGTCGTCACCGGCAACGAGGACGGCATCAAGCACTGCGCAATGGAGATTCTCTATTCGCTCCAGCACCTCGGCTATGTCATCCCGCCGCAAGCCGACTGCGGCTGGATTGGCGAGGCGGGGCCGGGGCCGTCCTATCTGGATGAAGGTTCAGGCGGGCCGGCTAATGACTTCACCCAGCGCAACACCACCTTCATGACGTGGAACCTGATGCATACCGCGCGGCTGCTGCGCCAGGCGGGCGGCTTTCCGGCGCACGGCAACCAGCGGAAGCTGTGGGATGCCGGCTGCCGGTTCGACCACCCCAACCCGGACTATCGGTAGCACGGACAGGCCAGGTTGGTGGCGCCGCCAGCTCCAAGGTCTCGGCGGGGCGATCGGCCAAGCCGCATCTCAGTTTTCGGCCGAGCAGCGCCAGCGCCGAACCATAACGCTTCGCTAACCTTGGTGCGAGGTTAGCTGAGACCCTAACAATCGATCCGTATAAAGGTAGGTAAGGTTAAGCGGTAGCAGTTGCGTCGAGAGTCATGCTGGCGAGCGATCTCATCATGGATGTGCGGGCCTCCCGCACCATTTCCGCCGACCAGATGGAGCGACTGGAGCAAATGGTCTTCGGCAACGGAGGGCCCGATGCCGACCAGCTCGATCTTCTCTTCCTCATGGACACCTACCTGGAGCGGTCCGACCCGCGCTGGGCCGACCTTCTGGCGCGCGCCGCCCACGCGGCTCTGCCGAACGGCGAGGGCGCGCCAGTCGCCGGCGAAGCCGCCAACGGCGCCTGAGCCGCGGATGCACGCAGGTCCTGCCGGGCCGGCGCTGTCAAAGCTTCCTTAGCCTTTCTCCGGCAAGTTTCCTGCGACCATACTTGAGGGGAAATCAATGTACATCCGCGATGTCGTCGCCGACGTTAAAGCCTCGAACCGCATCACGGCCGGCGACGTGACCGAGCTCCGTCGCGCCGTCTATCATGATGGCGCCGCCGAAGCCGGTGAGGTGGAGCGGCTCTTCAAGATCGACGAGGCGGCAAGCGAGCGCGATCCGTCCTGGGCCGTGTTCTTCGTGGAGGCCGTCACCGACTATCTTGTCGAGCAGGTGGAGCCGCACGGCTACGTCAGCGAGGCGAACGCCAATTGGCTGATCGACCGCATCGGGCGCGACGGCGTGGTCAAGACCGAGACGGAACTGGAGCTTCTCGTCAAGGTGTTGGAAAAAGCGAGATCGAGCCCCGAGCGGCTGGTCGCCTTCGCGCTCAAGCAGGTGAAGAAGGCGGTGGTGGACGGCGAAGGCCCGCTCGCCTGTGGCCGTGCCCTGACACCCGGCCACATCGACCGCGCCGAGGTCGATCTGATCCGCCGCATCCTTTACGCCTTCGGCGGTGACGGGAACGTCGCCATCACGCATTCCGAGGCGGAGGTCCTCTTCGACATCAACGACCACACCGCCGAAGCGGAGAACGATCCCGCCTGGAGCGACCTCTTCGTCAAGGCGATCGCCAATTTCATGATGGCGGCGTCGGGCTACGCCGTGCCGACCCGGCAGGAGGCGCTCCGCCGCGAGCAATGGCTCGATTCCGCATCCGGCGGC
>CAZARE010000154.1:0-3178 GCA_964487455.1 uncultured Propylenella sp. | reverse complement strand
GTGCCGTCGAAACGGACGCGGCGGCTGGTTTCCATCATCTCAGCCGTCCCGGCCGGGCGCGATCACGACGCGGGAGACGGGCATCCACGCCTCGCCCGCCGCCACAGTGCAGGTCCGGCCGTCCGGCGTGGTGCGCAGGATCGTCCACGTCCGGCCTTCTTCGGAGGCGATCAGCTCGAGCACGGCGCCGTCCGCGGCGAGCCCGATCTCGTAGGGCGTTTCGCCGTACTTCTCGGCGAGCAGCGCGAGGGCGTCCGCCCGCGGCAGGCACGAGCCCTGCGCGGCGGCCGGCGAGCAGGCGAGCGCGAGCAACGCCGCGATGGCGGTCCGTTTCATGTGAAACTCCGAGGCGTGAAAAGCGGCGCTCGATTTCCGGCCGCAGGAAGGGCGCGACGGGCGTATATGGAGGACATGCAAATCCTCCGGCAGAACCGCCGCCTCTTCTGGAAGATCACCTTGGCGCAGCTCGTCGTCGGCACGGCGACGTTCTTCGCCGCCAGCGTCCTGCTCGACTGGCTGCGCTTCGAGCACTACCTCCGCTTCTGGGTGGTGCGCCCGTTCCTGCAGCTTATCGGAGCGGGTTAGGCGTCCTCCGATTGCCGGGGTCGGTTAGCTCGATTTCGAGCCCGCCGCGGCGCGCGAGCGCAGGGACCTGCTGCGCCTCCGCCTGAATGATCGCCTCGACGATCGCCTGCTGCTGGGGCGATAGCGGCGCGGCCGGCGGACGGCCGCCGCGCATGGCTTCGGACGCCTGGCGCGCATTGCGCAGCGTCATGGCCGTTGCGCCGCGGCGCGCGAGCTCTCCGGTGGCCATGGTGCCGGCGCTGAGCGGGAAGCCGCCCACGGCGCCGACGCCGAGGTGAAAGCCGCCGCTCACCACGCCGCGAGGCGCGAGCTTGCCGACCATGCGCAGCGCGTTCTCCATCGCGCCGCCTTCCGCGACCTTCTTGATGGTCGCCTGCTCGTCCTTCGTGAAGGTGCGCAGCCGCTTCTTGTTCATCGCGAGCCCGCGGAACTCGGTTCGCAGCGCGTTCTCAAATCCCGAGCCGGTGAACTGCCCGGCCCGCGTGCCGGCGCGCTCGATGAGCTCGTCGACCGTCTCCGCCTTGCGGGCCTGCGACCAGAGCTTGCGGGCCCGGCTCAGCGCCGCAGCCCCGGCCTCCGCGTCGCCGGCCAGGACGTCGGCGGGCGACAGCTTCTCGACGTGGTCGTCGAGCTTGTCGACCATGATCTGCGCGATCCGGCGCTCGTCGGCCTCGTTGCTGCTTGCGGCGCCCTTCAGCACGCGGCGCAGGATCTCGGCGCGCTCCAGCGTGAGCGGCTGGCCGACCGTCTCCAGCGCGCGCGCCAGGCCGGCCGTTGCCTTCGGGTGAATGCTCTTGTCGATGCCGGCCTTCTCGGCGGCGCTCGCAATGTCGGCGATGACGTTGTCGAAGCTGGCCGGGTTGAGCACGACGCCCGCCTTCTCCGCCGCCTTGTAGGCGTCGCTGCCGGCCTGCTTGACGGCTTCCGTCGTCGGCGCCTTGGGCCGCACCAGCCTGCCCGTTATGGCGCCCGTCGCGCCGCCCGTGGCCGTGCCCAGCGCCGCGCCCGTGCCGGCCGACACCAGGCGGTTCTCCGCTCCGCCCTCGCCGTGGCCGAAGCCGTGCGCCGCGCCATAGACGGCGCCCTCGCCCGCGCCGCGCAGCGCCATATTGCCGACGGTCGGCCGGGCGGCGTTCAGCATCGTGAGGCCGCCGCGCGCGAGGCCCATGCCGGTCGCCACGCCGCCCGCGATCTCGCCGGGAATGGCGATGGCCGCGGGGATCTCGCGATCGCGCTGGCGCTCGGCCGCGAGGTTCGCGTCGTAGCCGCCTCGATCGCCGATGCCGGTGGCGGAGGACGCGGCGGCGGCGAGCTCGTCGGCAAGCCCGAAGGTCAGGCCGCTGGCGACGGAGCGCACGGCGTCGTCGACCCCGCGGCCGATCTTGGCGAGCGTCGACGGCTCTTCCTGCGGCGCGGCCGGAGCGGCGGCGCCTTCGATCAGGCCGCGGCGGCGCGCCTCGTCGAGCGCGGCCTTGCGCTCCGGCGGCAGGATGCCGCGGCGCTCCGCCTCGATCAGCAGTTCAAGGTTGCCGGCCATCAGTTCGTAATCCCGAGCTGCTGAAGCAGCTCTTCATCGGAGAGCTTTTCGAGGTCGGCAGCGGCTGGCGGCGAGGCGGGCGCTGGCGGGCGCCCCCCCTCTTCAGGCGGCACGTCAAATCCGAACTGAGCCGCGTTCGGATAGGCCGCCGCCTTGCGCATGACCGCGGAGTAAATTTTATCCAGCCGGTCGATGTTATCCAGAAGCTGCTCTTCGGATTGGACCTGAGACAGGCTGCCCATCACGGCCTGCAACTGCCCCAGCTCGCGCTCCGTCACGTTGCCGAGCGCGCCGCCCGTTGGCGACGCCTCGCGCATGGCCTGTAGGCGGTCAAAGCCGATGTTGGCGCGCACGGTGTCGAGGAGCGCATTCACGTCCGCCGCCGTCCTGCCGGCGACGTTCTTCAGGATATTGCCGAGCATGCCGGTCGCGGGGTCGTACCAAGGCGCATTCTCGATCTTCTCCCTGGCCCGGCGAATTTCCGTCAGAACGACGGTGCCCTTCAGCGCCTCCTGCTCATCGCGTCCGGCCGCCTTTTGCTCGGCCGCCTGCTGCTCGCGGAACACGGACCCGCCTTGGTAGGGGAGCGCGATGGGCGCGCCGCGCTCGTCGAGCGCAACGGAGCCGTCCGGGTTGCGCTTCCACGTCAGGCCCTTCTCCGGGTCGCCATAGTCGATCCCGGTGGGGCCGACGTTGTTGAAGATCTGCGTGCGCCCGGCGGCGGCCGCCTGGAGCCGCGTTGCCCGGTCCTTCTCGCCCTCGCCGGCCAGGAACGCCTGCTGATCCTCCTGCTTCGCCATGCCCATCATCAACTCGTAACGCTTGCCGACGTCGACCAGGCCCTCGATCAGCGTGTCGCGGTCGGAGAAGCGATCGGCATAGGGCAGGATCGTGGCGCCGAGGCCCGGCCGGACGGCCTCGAACTCCTGCGCCGTCTGCTGCACGATGGCGCGCCATGTCGGCTCGTCCTGCGCCGCGGTCGCGCGCTGTAGCGCGATGTTGTTGAGCTTCAGGCCGAGCTCCATGTCGGCGAGCGACGCCGTGCGCTCCGCCGCC
>CAZARE010000153.1:0-9228 GCA_964487455.1 uncultured Propylenella sp. | reverse complement strand
ATTCGGCGCCTGCCGGAAGACCTCGGCGATGCTCTCTGTCGTGACTGGCAAGCGGCATAGCCGGTGCTGCGGGACCGGCGGAGCCTTTATGTTGCCGGCCGCGGCCCCGGCTATGCCGCCGCACAGGAGGCGGCGCTCAAGTTCAAGGAAACCTGCGGCCTGCCGCGGAAGCCGTCAGTGCGGCGGAGCTCATGCATGGCCCGCTGACACTCGCCGGGCCGGAATTTCCGGTCATCCTGTTCGGCCAGCGCGACGCGGCGCTGGCCTCGCTGCTGGAAGTCAGCGCCGGCCTTGCAAAGCGCGATGTGCCGGTAATTGCCGCAGGTCCGGGCGCTTGGGGCGATGCGCTGGCGCTGCCCACGGCCCCTGGCCTTCATCCGTTCGCCCAGCCGATCTGCCTCATGCAGAGCTTCTATCCGCTCGCCGAGTCGCTCTCCCGGGCGCGTGGACGCGATCCCGACCGACCGCAGCACCTGCGCAAGGTCACAGAGACGCGGTGAGGCCATGCGGCTCGCCCCCTGGGGGGCGGCGCGCGCCGCTGCGACCGATACGATGCTCGCCCGGCGCTGGCGCGCTTTTCCCGGGCCCCTCGACAGAATGGGCGTGATCGCTATAATTGTCTGATAATATGTTTTTCAGCCGGCGCGCAGTCGTGGAGTATCGCGGTTGAGGCCGGCCGTGTTCGGTCCCAACAGGAGGAAGACGAGATGAACGGAAGGTCGTTTACCCTCATGGCTGCGTCGCTGACCATCTTAGGTCTGCTCGCAGCAACCGGCGCTGAGGCGCAAGGCAAGCTCGATGAAGTGCTTTCCCGCGGCAAGCTGATCGTCGGGACGGGAAGCACCAACCCGCCGTGGCACTTCATCGACGAGTCTGGAAAGATGGTCGGATTTGACGTGGACATTGCCCGCATCGTCGCCAAGGGCCTGTTCGACGACCCGGAGGCCGTCGAGTTCGTGACGCAGGCGTCGGACGCGCGCGTTCCCAACCTGGTTACGGACAAGGTCGACATCACCTGTCAGTTCATGACGGTCACCGCACAGCGCGCCCAGCAGGTCAACTTCACCATTCCTTACTACCGGGAGGGCGTCGGCCTGCTTCTTCTGAAGGACGGTGAGCGTCAGAGCTATGATGAGCTGAAGAGCGGAGGCAGCGATGTCACCGTGTCGGTCCTGCAGAACGTCTATGCCGAGGAGATGGTGCACCAGGCGCTGCCGGAGGCGAACGTCGACCAGTACGACAGCGTGGACCTGATGTACCAGGCGCTGAACTCCGGGCGGGCCGACGCCGCCGCGACCGACATGTCGTCGCTGCGCTGGTTCATGAAGCAGAACCCCGACCGCTATCAGGATGCTGGCTATGGCTGGAACCCGCAGACCTATTCCTGCGCCATGAAGAAGGGCGACGCCGACTGGCTGACATTCGTCAACACGGTGCTGCGCGAGGCGATGAGCGGCGTGGAGTACGCCACCTACAGAGACTCGTTTGAGCGCTGGTTCGGCGAGACGCCGCCCGAGCCGACGATCGGCTTCCCCGCCGAGCACCGCTGATCGACGACGACAGAGCCGGATGGGGATGGACTACACCCTTCATTTCGGGGTGATCTGGGCCAACTTCGACCGGCTTCTGTCGGGCTTGGCGTTGGGGCTCGGCCTCGCCCTCGTTTCCGTGGCGATCGGGACCGTGGCGGGTCTGGCGCTCGCCTTCGTCAGCGTCGGTCGCGTGCGACTCTTTCGGGCCCTCGTCGCAGGCTACGTCACGATCATCCGCAACACTCCGATTCTCGTGATCATTCTCATCGTCTACTTTGCCCTGCCGCAGCTGGGAATTCGGCTCGGCAAGATCGAGAGCTTCATCACCTCGCTTGCCGTCTATGCGACGGCGTATCTGATCGAGGTCTTTCGCGCCGGCTTGCAGACGGTCCCGCCCGGCGTCCTAGACGCCGCGCGGGCGGTCGGCCTGCGGCCGTTCCATGTCTCCCGGCTCGTCGTCCTCCCGATCATGCTGCGCAATTCCCTACCGGCGCTCGGCAGCACCTTCATTTCGCTTTTCAAGGACACGTCGTTGGCCGCCGCCATCGCCATTCCGGAGCTCACCTTCGAGGCGCGGAAGATCAATGTCGAGACGTTCCGCGTGATCGAGACATGGATGGTGGCGACGGCGCTCTATGTTGCAACCTGCGCGCTCATCGCCGCCGGCCTTCGGCGGCTCGAGCGGCGCTTCCCGCGCTTCTGACCGCCGCCCATGGAGAGGTTCCTCATCGAGCTCTGGAACGTTCGTTACTTTCTCCTTGACGGGCTGACGCGTACCATCGAAGTCTCTTCCATCTCCATCGCCGTCGGTTCCGTGCTCGGTCTTTTCGTCGGCGTTGCTCTCACCTATGGCTCCCGCCCGATCCGCTGGCCGTGCCGTTTTTATGTGGATGTGGTTCGCGGAACGCCGGTGCTGGTACTGATCCTTGCGTCCTTCTATGTGCTGGCCATCGTCGGCATCCGCTTGTCCGCCATGCAGGCCGGCGCGTTCGCACTTTCGATATTCTGCGGCGCGCATATGGGGGAGATCGTGCGCGGCGCGCTTGAGGCCATTCCCGCCGGCCAGACCGAGGCGGCCCGCAGCATCGGCCTGACCTTTCCGCAGATCCTTCGCCTCGTGCTGCTACCGCAGGCGCTGCGCCAGATTCTGCCGGTGTGGATCAATATTGGCGCGGAGCTGGTGAAGGCGTCCACGCTGCTTTCGATCATCGGCGTTGGCGAGCTGCTGCTCAGGACGCAGGAGATCGTCGGCCGCAACTTCATGACGCTGGAGTTCTACCTGGTGGCGGGCGCTCTTTACTTCTCGGTCAATTTCTGCATCGAGCGTCTCGGGAAGCACGTCGAGCAGCGGCTCGTGGCTCGCCATGCGGCTGGTTGAGGCTGCCGTCACAAATCCTCCAGCGTCAGCTCGCGTGTCATCACGATGTTGCCGGCGGTCAGCCCGCAGTCGACCGGGAGCACCGCTCCGGTGATCGCCGAGGCCGCGTCGGAGCCAAGAAACGCCACGGCGCGCACCACGTCGATCGGCTCGACGATCCTCCCCAGCGGGTACCACCGCGTCAGCTGCTCCAGGATCTGGGGATTGCGCGCAACCCGCTTCGCCCAGACCGGCGTCCTGACCGTGCCGGGGCAGACGATGTTGGCGCGGATCCCATAGCGCCCGAACTCCATGGCGAGCGACTTTGTGAGGCTGATCATTCCCGCCTTGCCGGCGCTGTAGGCGGATCGCCAAATGCCATGAGGCCGTTCACTGACCCGATGTTGACGATCGCGCCGGCCTTCTTCGCCTTCATTGCCGGCAGCACCGCGTGGCAGCAATTGTAGGCGCCAGTGACGTTCGCCTTCACGTTCGCGGCAAAGCTTTCCGGCGTCGTCTTCTCGAGGCTCGGCGCGAGCGTGGCGCTGGCATTGTTGATCAGGATGTCGGTGGTGCCGATCGCGTTCTCAACCGACGCAAAGGCTTCCGCCACCGCGCTCGCATCGCCGATATCGACGATCGCCGCCTCCACCGTGACGCCGGCACTTCGCTGCTCCCCGGCGCAGTCCATCACGGCGGGGCTGCGATCGAGGGCAACGATCGCCGCGCCCTCGCCGCCGAAATAGCTGCAGAGCTCCCGTCCGATCCCGCCGGCCGCGCCCGTTATGGCGACGACCTTTGAACTGCACGATCTAGTCTCCCAGCACTGCGAGCGCATCGGCGATCCAGGCGAGGTTGCTCCGCCGCAGATGGCCGTAATTGTCGAAGGCGATGTCGGTGATGCCGGCATCGCACAGCGCCGCCGCGGCGCCGACGATTTCGTCTTTGCTCTGCAGGTCGGGCCAGTCCGGGCGCAGGATGCCGCGCAGTTTCCCTTCGCCGCGCATTCTTCGCTTCACATCGAAAATATCGGCGCGGACGCGCTGCACGCCCGGCTCGTAGAAGCACGCCTCGATGACATCGGCGACCTCGGCGAGGGCGGCGAGATCGGTCCCTTCGTACCACGCTCCCGCGCTCGGCCGGACGATGGAGGGGATGACGTATCCGATTGCATCGCCTCCCACCGCGCCGCGGATCTCCGCGACCAACGATGTGACGCTCTCGCAGCGAAGTTGCAGGTAGGCCGACATCTCGCCATCCCGAACATCGGCGAGCCAGAACACTTCGGCCATGTCGTCCGCAAAGTCGGTGTCGCTTTCCCGATGGGCCTCGACATGGCGCGCGACCTGCCGCTTCAGCCCGGTCGCGTCAATGCCCTTGCTCTCCGCCTCGCGCACGCAGTGCGCGCAGAAGCAGAGACCCAGCTGAGCGTCCTGCCATTTGTTTTTGCCTGAGCAACGCGAATTCATGATGGAAGCCGTGCTGATAGGGGAGGAAGCCGGGCGTTTCCAGCGACACGCCGACGACCGGATAGTTGTCGCTCACATCCTTGCAAAGCGCCACTGCGTATTCGCGAACCTCCGGCGCGGACGGGCAGAGGCTGTAGACAAACCGGTCGCCAAAGGCGTTCTCGACGGTCGAGTGCGGATGCTCGCTGCCGAGCCGCTTGTTGTGAAGCAGCACCATCCATGCGTTCACCGCGATGTCTGAGGCGCAGAGCTCTTTCAGTACGTCGCCGTCGCGTTACAGGCTGTTCTCGACCGGCACGATCTTTCCGTAGCGTTTCGGGTCAAAACGAAAGTAGCCGTGCCGTCTTCGGGAAAGTAAAAACCTTCCCGGTCTTTCCCTTGGGCCGGATGAACATGCCGGCGTGATAGCTAACGGCGAACGTCACCGTGTCGAGCCCGAGCGCCTTCGTCTCCGCCACGAACGGCCGAACGCCGGCCTCGGACACATCCCATGCATAGGCGTAAATCGCGCGATAGCTCATCGGGCTCACCCAGCGTCGTGCTCACCAGAGCGTGTATCCGCCGTCGATTACGAATGCCGCCCCGGTCACGTAGCTCGACGCGGGCGAGGCGAGATAGACGGCGAGCGGACCGATCTCATCCGGCTCGCCCGCGCGGCCCATGGGAACGGCGCTAACGAAAGTGCGGATGACCTCCGGGTGGTCCTTGGCCCACCTGAGGTTCGGCTCCGTCATGAAGAGGCCGGGGCAGATGGCGTTGACGTTGACGCCGCGCGGCGCCCAGTCGGCGGCGGTGGCGCGGGTGAAGTGGATCAACGCCGCCTTCATCGTCTCATAGTGGCGGCCGCCGATCCCGCGATTGGCGATGAGGCCGCTGATCGACGCGATGTTGATGACTCGGCCGGACCCGCACTCCAGCATCGCGCCGCCGATTGTCCTCGTGCAGATGAAGCAATGCGTCAGGTTCAGGTCGACGAAGGCCTGCCAGGTCTCAAGGTCGGTATCCTCGATCGCAACGTCGCGCACGCGACCGCCGACATTGTTGACCAGGATGTCGATCGGCCCGGCTTCGCCGAGCACGCGTCGGCAAAGCGCTTCGCAGGCGACGGGATCGGCGACGTCGGCGGGATAGGTCCAGGCCTCGCGGCCTCTCTCCCGAACCTCCTTGGCGACCTCCGCCAGATCGTCCGCCCCGCGCGCCGCGAGCACAACGTCAGCGCCGGCCTCGGCCATCGCCAGCGCCATGACGCGTCCGAATCCGCGGCTGCCGCCGGTGATGAAAGCGCGTTTGCCGTTGAGGCGGAACCGATCGAGCACGCTCATCAACTTATCCCTCCCCCTTGTCCCACAATCGTATTATCTGATAATACGTTACGCGTCAGCCAGAGTGGGAGCCGGCTGATCCGAGCGACCGATTGTCGTTGCAGGCCGGTGAAGTTGCTAACAATAACCGCATTGAACGACATTCCGGCAAAGGCTGAAAACCAACCCCTAGGAGGCGATCCGATGACCGTACGAAAGGATCTGGAATACGTCCTGCAGCAGACAAACCGCCGGCAGTTGCTCCAAGGGACAATCGACCGGCGCGAATTCGTCACGCGAAGCCTCGTCGCCGGCCTGGGCCTGGCCGGTGTCGGCACCGTGGCGAAGACCGGCATCGGAACCGCCTTCGCGCAGGACCGCCCGCTGACGCCGACCTTCTATCAGTGGATCGAGGACCTGCACCCCGCCATCCCGGCCGTGAACTCCCGGTTCCCCGACGTGAGCTACCAGATCGCGCCGGTCGAGGGCTTCGGCATCGAGCGCTTCGTGGCCGAGGCCAAGAGCGGCAAGAGCACGTGGGACGTCTATGTCGGCCAGACGCCGTTCGTTGAGATGTCGGCGATGATCGAGGCCGACGTCATCGAGCCGTGGGACCCCTACATCCCCGATGACGTGCTCGACGACATCATTCCATCCATCCGCGAGGAGTGCACGATCGACGGCAAGCTCTACGGCTGGCCCTTCCTTCTCGATGTCATCGGCAATGCGTGGCATTCGGGGCTGACTTCTGCCGCCGGGCTGCCTGACGATGCGCCCGAGACGTGGGACGCACACCTTGAGCGCGCCAAGGCCATCATGGAGTCCGGCGCCGCGCCCTTCGGCGCGACCTTCGATTCGCATGGCTGGCGCTCGCTCGCGCCGATGACCCACTCCATGAACAGCGACGTCTACACGTCGGAGGGCCTGTTCGACTTCACCCACGAAGCCGCCATCGAGGCGTTGATGCTGATGAAGGAGATCATGGCGCTGTCGCATCCGGACATCCTGCTGGAGGGCGCGTCGGATGGCGGCGTTAACGGCACTCCGGACGAGGTCGCCTTCGCGGCGCAGCGCGTCGGCTACTATCACAAATACTTCAACGCGCCGCTCCGCATGGCCCAGAACTGGGACGACCCGACCCTTCTGCACATGGGCCCGCTGCCAAAGTTCGCCGGCGGCGAAGGCTCGACCGTGTTCTGGACGACGGGGTGCGCGCTCTTCAAGCACGGCCAGAACAAGGAAAAGGCGGCCGAGTACATCCGCTCGCTAACCTACGACCCGCAGATCTGGCAGGACTCTATCGTGGGCACCGAGAGCGGCCACCCGGGCCAGCTGCCGCCCTACAAGTCCGTCTACGCGGAGTGGGACGCCAACAAGCCGGACTGGATGCCGGAATTCGTCACGCTGGTCCGCGGCCAGCTCGACCAGGCAAGGGCGATCACCAACCACTTGTTCGGTCTGCAGCAGTTCGTCATCGGCAAGCCTGTCTGGGAGACCTATCTCAAGGGCGAGGAGGCCGATCCGAAGGTGGCCTTGCAGAATGTCGTCGAGGCGGTGCAGGCGGAGATGAAGCGCGGCTAGTCGCGGGAAACGAAGGCTGGGACCAGGGCGGACGTTCCGCGCCTGGTCCCCGCCCCAGTGGCGTGGAACGCCGATGAGGATCGATCCGGCGCGCATCGCGCGCCAAGCCCACTGACTTAAGGCATGGCGTACACGGCAGTATCAGACCGGGCTGTTGCGGGCGTATCGGAGCAGGCCGCCCGGCTGCGGCAAGGAGTGAGCCCGTGGGTTTTCCTGGTGCCGGCGTTCGCCTTCTTCGTCGGCTATCAGGTCTATCCGATCTTCCGCGTCCTGTGGATCAGCTTCACCGACTTCCAGTACCTCTCCAACGAGCCGGCGAACTGGATCTGGCTCGACAACTATATCGAGGCGTTCACCGACCCGCTGATGTGGGTGAGCCTATGGCGCGCGGCCCTCTTCACCATGATGTTCCTGCCGGGAACCATCATCCTGCCGCTGCTTCTGGCAATCCTCGTCGACCGCGTGAAGAACCAGCGTCTGGCGACCTTCTATCGCGTGATCCTGCTGATCCCGGCGGTAATCCCCAGCACCCTGATCTTCGTGCTGTGGAAGTGGATGTACAACTACCAGGTCGGCCCGATAAATCACTTCCTGGTCGAGACGCTGGGCCTGTTCACCCTCTACGATGCGCCGCAATGGCTGGGCGGGACGCCGCTGACCTTGCCGGCGGTCGCGGTAATGGAAGTATGGTGGGGTCTCGGCTACCACACGATCTTCTTCCTGGCCGGCCTGGCGGCCATCCCCAAGGACCTGCCGGAAGCGGCTCGCATTGACGGGGCGAACGAGTGGCAGGTCTTCTGGCACGTGACGCGGCCGAGGCTCGCGCCGATCATGATGATCCTCGTCGTGCTGCGCTTCGGCACGTCCATGGCGGTGATCGACGAATATCTTATCTTCGGCGGTTTCAACCGCGACTCGCCCACCTACACATGGACGATCTTCATGTACCATCAGGCCTTCAAGCTCGGTCTCTGGCGGCAGGGCTTTGCCGCCGCCATCGGCATGATCGGAGCCGTGGCCATGATGTTCGTCATGGTTCTGTTGATCCGCATCTTCCGGCCAAGGGGCTGACATGGCTGACACGGCGATCACGCTTGAGGAGTCCCGCCCGGTTGTCGCGGCGCGCGGCGAGCGGGGTTGGTTTCAGCAGAACCGCGGCGTGGTCCTCCGTCATGTGGTGATCAACTTCTTCATGCTGATCATCCTCCTGCCGCTCGCCTGGGTGGCGATGATGTCGATCAAGTCGCGCCCCGACTCCATGCGCGGCGACTTCTGGCCCAGGAAATTCGACTTCACCCATTACAGCTACGTCTTCGAGAAGATCGACACGCTGCCGATCAACCTCTTCAACAGCATCTACGTGACCATGGGCACGGTGCTCATCACGTCCGTCTGCGCCGTGCTGGCGGGGTATGCGCTCGTGCATCTCAGGCCGAAGGGCGGCGGAATCGTCGTGGCGACGCTCCTCGTGTCGCTCTATTTCCCGGTGCGCGTCGTTTCGATCATCAGCATCTACGAGATCCAGGACTGGCTGGGGCTGATCAACAGCACCAGCGGCCTCATCCTGCCCTATGTCACGCTGCAGCTGGCGATCAGCGTGTTGATCATGCGCAGCATGTTCCAGCTCGTGCCGCACGAGTTGATCGAGGCGGCTAAGATCGACGGCGCCGGCCCGTGGAAGACGCTGTGGATGGTTGGCGTGCCGATGGTGCGCAACGGGCTGGTGGTCATCTTCATCGTGAATTTTGTCACCGCCTGGGGCGAGTTCCTGCTGTGTACCACGCTCACCAACGACCAGGTGGCGCGCACCATGCCCGTCGTGCTCGCCGGCGCGCAGGGGGGCCTGGGGCAGTGGTCCTGGCCGGCGCTCGCCGCCGTCTACGTCCTCGTCGTGACCCCTGGCCTCGTCGCCTTCACCTTCGCCCAGAGGCTCTTCTTCAAAGGCCTCGCGGAAGGGGTGGTGAAAGGATGACGCTCTGGCGCTCTTG
>CAZARE010000152.1:0-3020 GCA_964487455.1 uncultured Propylenella sp. | reverse complement strand
GCGCTTCGTTTCGCGGCGGGCAAGCCAAGGGGGCTGACGAGCAATCGTCACGCAGGACGCCCGGGCCGCCACGCGGTTCGGGCGTTTGCCGTTTCTGATCAGGGCGAGCGGTAGCGGACACCCACGCTTGGATCAGCCTATGCCAAGGAACAATAGAAGGACGCCAACGGCGATCATGGCGAGACCGGGAAGGTCGGCCTTGAGGTTGAGGCGGCGCCCTGGCCCGCTGGGCTCGAGCGTGTCGCGAGGCGCGTGCGAGATCGGCTTCTCATCCTGGCTGAGACGTCCGCGCCGGAGCGTCGCGGTTGCCGCCATTATGACTCCACCGATAATGAGCAGCACGCCAATTGCGATCAGCACCATGTCCGTATCCCGATGTTACCCTCTCACGAAGTGGTCTTTGCCTCTTTTGGTTCCGCCGCGACCGGTTGGGGCGGCGGATATGGCACTCGCGAGCCTCCCAGGGTAGCCATATAGGCAAGGAGATTGGCGCGGTCCCTCGGGTTCCTGAGGCCGTTGAAGGCCATTTTGTTGCCGGGGATCGCCCGCGCCGGGCTGGCCAGATAGCGGTCCAGTTCCTGATAGGTCCAGGCGCCGGCGTGGCCTGTCATCGCCGGCGAGTAAGCGAAGCCGCTTTTGCCGGCGATGTCGCTGCCGACCACTCCCCACAGATTGGGCCCGATCCGGTTGGCGCCGCCTTGGTCGAAGGTGTGGCAGGAAGCGCACAGCCTGGCGGTGCCCTTGCCCCGCTCCGCATCGGCGCTCGCCAGAAGGGTGCCGAGGTCGACCGGCGCCGTTGCGGTAGGCGCGGCGGTCCCGGAAGCGGGCACCGGCAGCACCGCCCTTTCAATATTGGCCATATAGCCGCGCAGCTTGGCCGCATCGCCTGGCTGGCTGAGACCGCTCGGCCAGCTGCGCTGCACGGCGGCAAGATCGACCGGCGCCACGCCTTCGATCGGATAACCCTGCCGCTCGGGATATTGCACACCTAACATCAGACCGGACATCCCGTAGCCGGTGACGAGGACGCCGGCGGCAAGGATGACCGCGGCGCCGACCTTGGTCCATTCCCACCGGTCCATCTATCAGGCTCCCCCGTCGAAAAAGAGGATCCGGGTCCAAAATGTATAGTCGGACTCGATCAACATCAGCCAGACGAGCGCGCCCAACGCGATTGGCGGGATCAGTATCGCGTAGATCAGGGCCATCCGTTCCCAGACCATATGCATGAAAACGGCGACGATCAGGCCGGCCTTGAGGATCATGAAGATGAGGATCAGCGCCCAGCGGGTGACACCCTCGACCTGGTAATAATCGACCGCGTAGGACAAGGCACTGAGCACGAACAACAGCCCCCAGACCTTGAAGTAGACGCCGAGCGGATGCTGCTGGCCGCCTTCGTGGACGGGCACCAGGGCGGCCTCGTGGCTGGCGTCGTGGGCCGGTGCGTGATTCATCAAAGAGCCCTCACCACAGGTAGAAGAATGCGAAAATGAACACCCAGACGAGATCGACGAAGTGCCAGTAAAGGCCGCCAATCTCGACCGCCGAATAATCGCCCGTGCGGTCGTAATGGCCGCGCAGCACCTTCGAAGCGATGATCAATAGCATGATCACGCCGGCCGAGACGTGCAGGCCGTGGAAGCCGGTGATCATAAAGAAGGAGGCGCCGAACTGGGCCGCGCCCATCGGATTGCCCCACGGCCGCACGCCCTCCTCGATCAGCTTGGTCCATTCGAACGCCTGCATGCCGACGAAGGTGGCGCCGAGCAGCGCGGTAACGATCATCAGCGCCGCGGTCACCTTGCGGTTGCGGCGGTATCCGTAATTGACCGCCAGCGCCATCGTGCCGCTGCTGCTGATCAGCACGAAGGTCATGATCGCGATCAGGATCAGCGGAATCGACTGCCCGGCGATGGTCAGCGCGAATACCTCGCTCGCGTTGGGCCAAGGCACCGTCACCGAGGCGCGCATGGTCATGTAGGAGGTCAGGAAGCAGCCGAAGATGAAAGTGTCGCTGAGCAGGAAGATCCACATCATGGCCTTCCCCCAGTGGACCCCCTTGAACACCTCCTGGTCGCCCGCCCAATCGTCGACGAAGTCGCGCAGCGCGGGCTGGGCTGGTGTCCCTGGCAGGGTCTCCTCTCGCAGCGTCGCGTCCACCATCGTTCCTGTTACTCCGGTTCGCTCAGGTGAAAGTCAGCAGCGCCAACATCAGCGCCCAGATCAGCAGAAGGAAGTGCCAGTAAATTGCGCACAGCTCGACCGGCAGCCGGATGTCGGCGCCCGCCCTCAGCTGCAGCACGGCGCGGGCCCAGAAGAACAGGCCGCCGGCGATATGCAGGCCATGGAGGGCGGTGATCAGGTAGAAAAAGGCATTGGCCGGGTTGGACGAGGCGTAATAACCGCCCTGCACGAATTCGCGCCACAGCAGCAGCTGCCCGGCTAGGAACAGGATGCCGAGTATGCCTGCGCCGAGCATGGCGCGGCGCATCAGGTCCACGCGTTCGCGGCGCACGCCGGCGCGCGCCGCTTCCCAGGCGAGGCTGCTGAGCAGGAGCACGAAGCTGTTAATCCACAGCAGCGGCGGCTCGGGCATCGGGTGCCAGTCGCCGATCGAGTCATGGCCCATGCCCGGCATGCCCATTCGCATCACATACGCGGCCGACACCAGAGCGAACAGCACCGTGATGACGCCGAAATAGACGATCACCCCGACCCGCGCCGCCGGCGGGCGGTAGGATGCCGGGTCGACCGCGTCGGCGCTCGGCCCCTCCCAGCTCTTCTCGGTCAGGCGGCTGAACAGGCTCATGTCCGGTGGTAACTTCCGGTGTCGTCGTGCGGCTCGGTTTGCGGAGTGAAGTCGCGCGGCGCGCCGGGCACGCTGTAATCATAGGCCCAGCGGTAGACGACCGGCAGCTTGTCGCCCCAATTGCCGTGGCTGGGCGGGACGTCGGGAGTCTGCCATTCGAGCGAGGTCGCGCCCCACGGATTATGACCGGCCTTCGGGCCGCGGAAAT
>CAZARE010000151.1:0-4055 GCA_964487455.1 uncultured Propylenella sp. | reverse complement strand
CCGATATGGCTGCCTCGGGCACGCGCGCCTGCAGCGCCAGGGCGAACATGTACTGGAACATCCGGTTGCCGAGACCGCCATAGGGCGTGATCCGGATGTTTCTGGCCATGCAAACGATCTTCTCGACGTGAGGTGCGGAGGCGGAGGACCGCTGGAGCGGTCAGGGTGCCGACAACAGGCGCGCCGCCGCCTTGGCCTCCTGGGATACCGGCGTCTGGCGCTTCGCGCGCCGATGCAGGACGACCACCGAATCGAAGATCTGGATCTGATCGAGGACGGTCGTGATCGCGGGTACGCTGAAGGACGCCGGCTCTCCCGCGTCCTGGAAGGCCGTGGCGGGGTAGCGATGCATGTCTTCGTAGTGGGCGTGCATCACGTCGATCAGATGCTTGATCATGTCGAGAAACCGCGGAGCGCCATTGCCGAATGCCGGATGATAATTGGTGTGGAGGTCCTCCACGAGATAGATGCTGCGCTCGCTCATCCCCGACGCGAACAGCAGATTGAAGCTGTGCAGGATGTGCGACGCTATGTGGCTCCCGTCGTCCACAACGATGTCGAAGGGGCCGAGCTCGTCGATGACCGAGCGCAGGAAACCTTGGTCCTGCTGCTGGCCGATGCGGATGAATATCCGGCTGGCGGGATCGTCGTGAACGGCGCATGCCGGGTCGATATCGATTCCAACGATGCGCGAGCCGGGATGGAAATACTCCTTCCACATTCTAAGGGAGCCGCCCTTGCGGACCCCGATCTCGAGAAAGCGGATCGGCCGATCGCGGAAGGGGGCGAAAGCCTGTGCATAGATGTCGAAGTAGTGGACCCATTTGGTGGCGCCGCTCGATCGGGCGAAGACCTGGTAGAGTTCGTTGTCGCGCGGCACGCTGCGGTTCGGCGTCCGCCACTGCCTCAGTTCGGTAAGCGAAGGGGCCAGCGCCGCGTGCTCGCGCGCGGAGTGCCAATGCCGGCGCCACGCTCGGCGCCCCCGCAGCCACCCGAAGGCTGGCTTGCTTCTACTCACCGGCGCCCAACCCTTCCGCGATGCGCCGGTCACGCGGCTGCCTCACGCGATCGCCTCGATCTGCTCGTCGGACAATGTGCCGGGCACGATGGTGATCGGCACCGGGAAGGTTCCCGAGCCGCGGCCCGCGATGGACGTGACCAGCGGGCCGGGTCCTTCGGAGCTCTCCCCGGCGGCGAGCACCAGAACGGCGATGTCCTCGTCCGATTCGATAAGCTGGCGGATCTGTTCGGCCGGCTTGCCTTCGCGGATGACCATTTCGGGGTCGAGGTTGGCAAGATCGCGCGCCCGTGTCGCGAACTTCGACAGGGCCGCCTGCGCTTGTTCGCGGGCTTCCTCGCGCATAACCTCCTCTACGCCGGCGAAGCCTTGCGGCCCTTCCGGCTCGATCACGAAAAGCAGTACTAGGCCGCCGCTCGTATGCTGCGCCCGGCGCGCGGCATAGGAGAGCGCGATCATGCATTCCGGGGTGTCGTCGATGACGACGAGGAGCTTGCGCTTGTGCCCTTCCTCGCGGGCGCGTCTCGGCAGCATCATGCGCTCACCCTGCCACCCTGGCCGGAACCCAGCAAGCGAGGTCGTGGGCTGGCAAAAGCCCAGCCCGCAGGCTTGCTACCGCCGTGGGAGGTACCACTGCGAGAAAACGACGACGACGATCAGCGCTATGACGATCCAACCCTGGACTTCTGTCATGCCCGCTCCCCTCTCTGTAGAATCCCCGGTCGCGCGAGCGATCCCACCCACGGCCCGGTAGCCTCCGCCTTATCCCAAAGCGGGCCCACATAGCCAGCGGCCAATGCCGCCGTTCACCGCAGAAATGCAGGCCGAGATTCCTGCCGCTGACCCGCATCGCAGCGGCGAAGCGGCTCAATCCGCCCCTCTCAAAAGGCCGACCACGTCCTTGACGTCGCGCATGACCGGACCGGCAATGGCGCGGGCCCGCTCGGCGCCGTCGGCCAGGATGGCATCGATATGGCCTGAATCGGCGAGGAGCTTGCGCATCTCGGCGGCGATCGGCGCCAGTCTTGAGACGGCGAGCTCCGCCAATGCCGGCTTGAAAGTTGAGAATTGCGCGCCGCCGAGCTCCTTCAGCACGGCCTCGCGTGTGGTGCCGGCGAGGGCGGCGTAGATGCTGACGAGGTTGTCGGCCTCCGGCCGCTTCTCCAGCCCCTTTGTCTCGGAAGGCAGCGGCTCCGGATCGGTCTTCGCCTTCCTGATCTTCTGCGCAATCTGGTCGGCGTCGTCAGTGAGGCTGATGCGCGAGAGCTCCGAAGGCTCCGACTTCGACATCTTCTTGGTGCCGTCGCGGAGCGACATGACACGAGTCGCCGGGCCCGTGATCATTGGCTCCGGCAGCGGGAAGAACTGGTCGCCGTGGCCGTGCGCGGCGATCGACTCGGCACAGTCTTTGTTGAATTTCTGGGCGATGTCGCGCGAGAGCTCGAGGTGCTGCTTCTGGTCCTCGCCGACGGGCACGTGCGTCGCCTTGTAGGCGAGAATGTCGGCCGCCATCAGGTTCGGATAGACGAAAAGCCCGGTGGAGGCGTTCTCGCGGTCCTTGCCGGCTTTCTCCTT
The DNA here is from genome assembly GCA_964487455.1 of uncultured Propylenella sp. Taxonomy (GTDB): domain Bacteria; phylum Pseudomonadota; class Alphaproteobacteria; order Rhizobiales; family Afifellaceae; genus DASWJZ01. Next base: position 1,462 of record CAZARE010000151.1, on the reverse strand, counting down.
GAACTGCGTCATGCGGTTGAGCCAGCCCATGCGGGCGACGCAGTTGAACACCCAGGCGAGCTCCGCGTGCTCGTGCACCTGGCTCTGGTTAAAGATGATGGAGCGCTTCGGATCGAGCCCGCATGCCAGGTAGGCTGCTGTCACCCCGCGGATGTTCCCCACCAGCTCCTTCGGGTCCTGGAAGGTGGTTATGGCGTGCATGTCGACCACGCAATAGATGCACGAATGCGTCTCCTGCATCTTGATCCAGTTCACCATGGCGCCGAGGTAGTTGCCGAGATGCAACGTGTGCGTCGGCTGCATGCCGGAGAAGACGCGCTCGGGGAATTTCGTCATGGGCGTGAGCTGCTGCGTGGGGCGGGCGAGGGGCGCGAGGCGGGCTTATCGCCAATGCCGGCGCGGCTTGCAACAGCGATGTGACTCATGAAGCGGTATTTGGCGTGAGCGCTATAATCAACATCGTGCTGCCGATCTTCGCGATCATGTTGGCCGGCTATCTGTCCGGCCGCTTTCGACTGCTCGGAGAGGCAAGCAGCGAGGCGCTCAACCGTTTCGTCTACTATGGCGCCCTGCCGGCGCTGTTCTTCGTCTCTCTCGCCCGCATCAGCGCCGGCGACGCTCTGCCCTGGCCGTTCGTCGCCGCGTTCGGGGGGAGCATCCTGCTCACATTCGCGCTCAGCATAGCCGTCGCCGTCTTCGCCTTCCGCAACCGGCTCGGGGCGCTCGGCATGCACGGGCTGAGCGCGATCTTCTCCAATACCGGTTACATGGGCATCCCATTGCTCGTCATCGCGTTCGGCGAAGCCGGCAAGCTGCCGGCGATCGTTGGCACCGTGATGATGGGCGCGCTCATCATGCCGATCGGCGTGATTCTCATCGAGCTCGATCTGAACCGCGGCGGCGGAGCAACAATCATCCTGCGCAATGTCCTGTTCGCGGTGGGACGAAATCCGCTGGTCCTGTCGGCCGGAGCGGGCCTCTTTCTCTCGATACTGAAACTGCCGTTGCCGCAGCCGGTCGCCACCTTCTGCGATATCATGGGCGCGGCGGCAGGCCCTTGCGCGCTCTTCGCCATCGGCCTCTTCATGGTCGGCCGGCCTCTCCGCGCGGGGCTGGGGGAGGTGGGCTGGCTGGTCCTGCTCAAGCTTGCCGTTCAGCCGGTCATCGCCTGGTGGCTGGCGTTCGGCCTGTTCGCCATGCCGGCCCCGTGGGCGGCGTCCGCGGTGATCCTGGCCGCGCTGCCGACCGGTGCGCTGGTCTTCGTGCTGGCGCAGCAATACGATGTCTACGTGCAGCGCTCCTCCGCCGCGATTCTGATCTCGACCGTCGCTTCGGTCGTCACCCTCTCGCTGCTCTTCGCTTTCTTGGACGTGGGCCAAGACTAGCCGAATCGTCCGGCTTCGGCGGGTGAATGAAGCGCCAGGGCGATGTCTCGTTGTCGACCGCGATCTCGATCAGCCGC
>CAZARE010000150.1:0-20110 GCA_964487455.1 uncultured Propylenella sp. | reverse complement strand
GACCTCGATGTCCATCCTGTTCCCTCCGTGGCCTCTCACGCCGTAGCCCGGATGGAGCGAAGCGAAATCCGGGATGACGCTACAAGGGCGCGCCTCTGCTCCCGCATTGCGCTTCGCTCCATCCGGGCTACGCGGACAACTCCGCTCCTAGAAGTTCACCCGGTCGCCGCCCTTCAGCGAGAGCATCTCGCGCGCCTCGTCGGGAGCGGCGGCCTCCAGCCCCAGGCCCTCGATGATCTGCCGCACCTTGGTGACCTGCGCCGCGTTCGACTCGGCAAGCTTGCCGGGGCCGATCCACAAGGAATCCTCCAGCCCGACGCGCACGTTGCCGCCGTTGGCCAGCGCGATCGCCGCGATCCGCATCTGCGCGCTGCCGGCGCCCAGCACCGACCATTCGTAGGTGTCGCGCCCGAGCAGCCGGTCGGCCGTGCGCCGCATGTGCATCACGTCTTCCGGATGCGTGCCGATGCCGCCGAGAATGCCGAACACCGACTGCACGAACACCGGCGGCTTGATGACGCCGCGGTCGAGAAAATGAGCCAGCGTGTAGAGGTGGCCGATGTCGTAGCACTCGATCTCGAAACGCGTGGCGTTCTCCGCGCAGGTGGTCAGGATGTACTCGATGTCGGCGAAGGTGTTCTTGAAGAAGCGCTCGCGCGAGCCTTCCAGGTAGGGCTGCTCCCAGGCATGCTTGAAGTCCTTGTAGCGCGCGAGCATCGGAAAGAGCCCGAAGTTCATCGTCCCCATGTTGAGCGAGGCCACCTCCGGCTTGAACGTGGCGGCGGGCTTGACGCGCTCCTCCACCGTCATGGTCGGCGCGCCGCCGGTGGTGATGTTCACCACGCAATCGCTCCGCTGCTTGATCACCTTAAGGAACGGCTCGAAGGCTTCCGGCGACTGGTCGGGCCGGCCGTCCTTCGGATCGCGGGCATGCAGATGGACGATTGCCGCGCCGGCCTCCGCCGCGCCGATCGCCGCGTCCGCGATCTCCTGGGCGGTGACGGGCAGGTGCGGGGACATGGAGGGGGTGTGGATCGACCCGGTGACCGCGCAAGTGATGATGACCTTCTTACCCCTGGCCATGCCCCCTCCCCGTCTCGTGCTTGCTTGATTGGCGAACGAATGTTCAATAGCACCCGAGACCTGTCAACGTCCGCGCGCCCCGCAGCCAAGGGCGGGGACGCGCTTGGAGGCAACGGGAGGTGGATCGATGAACCACGCCGCGCCGACACGACCTGACGCCCGCGACGAGCCACGCCTGAAGAAGGACGTCCCGTTCGACGCGGACAAGCTCGATGCGCTGCTCGACGAGGCGGGCATCGATGTCCTGATCGCGTCCTCCAAGCACAATCTTCAGTACCTGATCGGCGGCTACCGGTTCTTCTTCTTCGAGTACAACGACGCGGTCGCGATGAGCCGCTATCTGCCGCTGCTCGTCTACTTCAAGGGCTGGCCCGAGCGGACCGCCTATGTCGGCTGCCCGATGGAGGCCTGGGAAGACGAGATCGGCAGTTTCTGGATGGCGGATATCGAGCCGAGGGCATGGGGGACGCAGGACGCCATGCTGCAGGCGGTGCGCCGCCTGCATGCTCTCGGCGACCGGAGAATCAGGATCGGCGTGGAGCGCGCCTTCCTTCCGGCCGACGCCGAGGACGTGCTGCGCCAGGCGATGCCCGACGCGGCGATCGTCGATGCGCTAGCGCCGCTGGAGCGCCTGCGCGCGGTGAAGACCCCGATCGAGCTCGAATATCTGCGCCAGGCATCGAACCGCGTAGTGGAATCTCAGCTCGCTGTCTTCGCCTCGCACGGTGCGGGCGCCACGAAGCGACAGATGGTGGAAGCGCTAAGGCGGGAGGAGGTGTCGCGCGGTCTCGTCTACGAATATTGCCTGACGACGGCGGGCGACAGCCTGAACCGCGTCCCCTCCGACCAGATGTGGTTGGACGGCGAGCCGCTATCGCTCGATTCCGGCGGCACATATCACGGCTATATCGGCGACCTCTGCCGCATGGCCGTCGTCGGCGGCCCGGACGCCGAGCTGGAGGACTTGCTGGCGGAGGTGGATGCCATCCAGCAGGCCGCGCGCAAGCCCGTCAGCGCCGGCGTCATGGGCGGCGAGGTCCCCGCCGCTGCCCGCGCCGTGATCGAGAAGTCTCCGAACGGGGAACATATGGACTTCGCCGCCCATGGGGTCGGCCTCATCCTGCACGAGGCGCCGCGGCTGGTCGGCGGCGCGCCATTCCAGTACGACGCCGTCGACGCCGGGCGGCCGCTTGAGGCCGGGATGGTGATCTCCATCGAGACCGCCATCAAGCATCCGCGCCGCGGCTTCATCAAGCTGGAGGACACGGTCGCGGTGACGGACACGGGCTGGGAGGCGTTCGGCGATTTCGGCCGCGGCTGGAACCTCGCGGGCGCATCAGCGGAAACGTCCTTCCCTCCGCTTGCGGGGAAGGTGGCCGCGTCGCACGACAACTGACGTTCGCCTCAGCTCCCCTCGCGCGGCTCCACCGCCCCGCCGTCCACCACCTGATCGCTCGGGTGCAGGACGACGACGTCGCCGGCTTCGAGGCCGTCAGTGACCTCGGCGAAGAAGGCGTCGCGGTGGTCGATCGTGACGGGGGTCAGTTCCGCCCGGCCCGCGACCACCTTGAAGACCGACCATTGCGCGCCGCTGCGGAAGAGAGCCGCGAGCGGCACGCGGACCACGTCCTCGCCGCGCCAAAGCCGGATGCGCACGAACACGCGGAACTCGTGGCCGAGACGCTCCCACGCGGATTGCGGATCGATGAGGTCGAGGATGGCGTTGACGCGCTGTTCCTCGATTCCGAGCGCCGAGACCTTGGTGAAAGCCGAAGGCTCGATGCGGCGCACCTCGGCGGAGAGCGCCGCCGCGCCGCCCCAGCCTTCCACTATGGCCGCGGCTCCGGGCGCCACCCGCACCGCATCGGTCGACAGGAGGTCCACCGCGATCTCCATGTCCTGAGGATCGCCGATCTCGGCGATCAGCGCGCCAGCGGCGACGACTTGCGCGCTTTCCGCATGCACCTTGAGCACGACACCCTCGACCGGCGCGCGCACCAGCACGCAGCAGGCCGTCTCCCCCACATTGTCCTCGCCGCCGGGCTGGATGAGACGCGCCTGGGCGCTGGCCAGCTCGTTGATGCGAAGCGTCAAAGTCGCCTCCGCCTGCGCCACCTGCGCCCGCGCCGTCTCCGCGTTGCTTCTTGCCTCGTCGAGGGCGCGCTCGGAGATGGTGCGGCTCTCCGACAGGCGTTCGGCGCGGGCCAGATCGGACTCCGCCAGCCGCAGATGCGCCTTGGCGCGGCTCACCTCGGCCTCCGCGAGGTGCACCGCGGCCGAGGACGCGCCGGCCGCCGCCTCAAGCTCGCGGCGCGAGCGGAGGTCGAGGAAGGCCGGAGCGGTCGGGCGTATCTCGGCGACGACGGTCTCGCCGCGCGTCACCGCATCCCCGACCTCAAGCGGAAAGCGGTCGAGCTGCCCGCCGACCGGGGCGGAGACGTTGTAGACGTCGCGGATGCGCGCGACGCCCTCCTCGTCCACCGTCACCTCGATCACGCCGCGTTCGACTGTGGCGAGGTCAATCGGGACGGGCTTGGGGACAAGCGCGTAGACCACCCCCGCAACGATCGCGACGAGCACGAGGACCAGCGCGGTGCGTCTCAGCCAAATCATTCCGCCTACTCCCGCGTCTTCAGAACTTCTACCAGATCGAATCGGTCGATGCGCCGGCGCACCACCAGCGCCGAGACGAAGGCGGCGGCCACCACCACGAGGCTCGCCGTCACGAAGGTCCGCGACGACACGACAAAGGGCACGCGGAACAGATCGCTGGCGAAGCCGGTGATCACGGCATAGGCGAAACCATAGCCGATGAGCCACCCAAGCGGCTGCGCGGCCGCGACCGCCACGCCGAGCTCCGTCAGGAGCACCTGCGAAACCTCGGCGCGCGTGAAGCCGAGGACCCGCAGCGTGGCAAGCTCCCGCGCCCGCTCCGAAAGCTGGATGCGGGCCGAGTTGTAGACCACCCCGAAGGCGATGATAACGCTGAGCACGACATAGACGAACGTGCTGATGAGGATGTTCTGCTCGATCGTCTCCTCGAATTTCTCCCGCGCCACCGTCTGCAGCGCGATGCCGCTCAGCACCGGCGTCTGCTTGACGCGCTCGTAGAGCGCATCGGTCCGGGACCGGTCGATCGCCAGATGGACGCCGGAGACGCGCGGCCCGATTCCGACCAACCGGTCCAGCGCGTCGATGTCCATGTAGACCGCGAGGCCGAGGAAACTCTGGATGACTTCCGTCACCGGCACATCGACGATGCGCCGGTCGCCCACCAGGAGCTCGACCTGGACGAGGTCGCCACGCCTGACGTTGAGAATGTCGGCAACGCGCTCGCTGAGCGCCACGCCCGACTCCGGCAGAACGACAGGGCTAAGGTCGAGATCGAGCACGCGGCTGAGATCTGCGCCGGGCGGCTTGCCGGTGATGCTCAACCGCCGCTCGCGCGGCCCGCTGCGAATCTTGACCGGCACCGCGCGGAACGGCTCGGCGCGCAGGACCCCCGGGAGCTTACGCACCGCCGGCATCACCGAGGGCGGCCGCTCCGAGGCACAGCTCAGCGTCGCGTCCTGCCGGTCGGACTGGAAGTAGATGACGTCGATCATGAAATCGATGGAGTCGATGCTGAACAGCGCCACAACGAGGAGCGCCACCGAGAGCGCGGTGCCGAGCGCGCCCATGGCGGCGCGCACAGGCCATCTGACGATGTGCCGCAACGCCATGACGGTAAGCTGGGAGAATATCCTGAGGCGAGCAATCGCGCCGCCGAGGAACTGATGGAAGACGGGCGGCGCGGGCGGCCGCATCGCAACGGCCGGCGCCAGCGCCAGCACCGAATAGACCGCTTTGGCCGCGCCGGCGACCGCCGCCGCCAGAGTAACGGCGGCCGCTATCGCGTAGATGTCGAGACTGCGCCGAAAGATCAGGAACGGAAAGCTGTAGAACTCGGAGTAGAGCACGGTCAGCCCGCGGCCGAGCCACGTGCCTGCCACGAAACCGATGAGGATGCCGACCACCGCGATCAGCGCGACGAGCTTGAGGTAGTGCCAAGCGATGGCGACAGACCGATAGCCGAGCGCCTTCAGAAGCCCGATCTGCTCCCTCTCCAGCGCGATCAGCCGCGACAGGATCATGTTGATGAGAAACGCCGAGACAAAGAGAAAGATCGGCGGGATGACCTGTGCCATGGCGGCCAGCTGCGTCAGCTCCGCGTCGAGAAAGGCGTCGGAAATCTGGTCCTTGCGGGCATACGCGCCCGTGCCGCCATAGGGCGCGAGGATGTTGTCGACGCGGTCGATCACGTCCGCTTCGTTGGCGCCGCGCAGGAGTCGCAGGCTGAGCGAGTTGAACGCGCCCTCAAGGTCGAACCTTCCGGCCAGCGTCTCCTCGTTCATCCACAGCAGGCCAAAGCGCTCGTTGTCGGGAAGAAGATCGCCGGGCCCGAGCGCGTAGACGTATTCGGGCGACAGCGCGATGCCGACGACGTGCAGCGTCGTCTTGACGCCATCGAGGATCGCCTGGAACTCCGAGCCCGCGCGGAAGGCGTGGGCCTCGGCGAAGTTCTCGTTGATGACGACCTCGAGCGCGCGACCCTCCTGCGGCAGCCTTCCGGAGCGCAGGAAGAGCGCGTTCACCGCCGGCTCGCCGTGCTCTGGCAGCGAGATCGCCATGCCTGTCGCCGGCTCGACCATGCCGGCGATGTCGAGCAGCACGGGCTTGGCGATGCGGAGCTCAACGGCGGCGACACCGGGTATGGCGCGGATACGGTCGCCGAGCGCCCGCGGAGCGCGCGTCGCCATGGCGAACACGTCTCCGAACCGATAGCGCTCGTAGTAGGCGCGGCGCGTCTCCTCCAGCGACCGATAGCTGCCGATCGCCAGGATCAGCGTGGCGACTCCGCAGGCAAGCACCAACGCGACGGCGAGCGCCTGCGTCCAAAGGCGGCGGAAATCGCGCGTCAGCTTGAGGTCGAGCGCCCGCATTACCTCACCATTCGACCTCCGTGGGCGCGACCTGCTCGGCGTTCTCGACCGACTGGGCAATGCGTCCGTCGGAGAAGAAGAGGACGCGGTGGGCGATCTTCTGGATCGCGGCGTTATGGGTGATGAGCGCCGTCGACGTTCCGAGCTCCGCGTTGACCGCCGTCAGCGCCGACAGCACCAGCACGCCGGTCTTGGAATCGAGCGCGCCGGTCGGCTCGTCGCAGAGCAGGATCTCGGGCCGCTTGGCGATGGCGCGGGCAATGGCCACGCGCTGCTGCTCGCCGCCGGAGAGCTGGGCCGGGAAGTGATCGAGGCGCTCCTTCAGCCCCACGATCGCCAGTGCGTCCTCCGGCGCCATGGGACGTTTGGATATCTCCGTGACCAGCGCCACGTTCTCCTTGGCCGTCAAGCTCGGGACGAGGTTGTAGAATTGGAATACGAAGCCGACATGTTCGCGCCGATAGAGCGTGAGCGACCGGTCCGAGAGACGCGTGAGCTCCTCGTCACGGAACTTCACAGAGCCCGAGGTGGCGGAATCGAGCCCGCCCAGAATGTTGAGGAACGTCGACTTGCCGCTGCCCGAAGGGCCGAGCATCACAACCAGCTCGCCTTCATAGAGAACGGCATCCACGCCCCGCAACGCATGCACCGTCACGTCGCCCGTCTTGTAGAGCTTGGTCAGTCCGCTGACGGTAAAAAGGGGCTCGTGCATGCGCTTTCCGGGAGGACGCGTTCGTGCGGAGGTATTGCGTATGCGAGGCGGACGCAATGAGACAAGTCGAGCGGCGCGTACGGCCCGCTTCGCCGCGCCGGCGGCCAGTCTTGAGGCGAACGGCCTTGCAAGGCGCCGTCGCTAACGGCATGTCCCTCGGGCGGAGCGCCGCTTTCCCTTCACGCGACGGATGAGGCCATGATCGATCTCTATACCTGGACCACGCCCAACGGCCGCAAGGTTTCCATCTTCCTCGAGGAGCTCGGCCTCGCCTATAAGGCGCATGCGGTCGACATCGGCAAGGAAGACCAATTCGACCCCGAGTTCCTGAAAATATCGCCGAACAACAAGATCCCGGCGATTGTCGACCGCGACGACGGCCTCACTTTGATGGAATCCGGCGCCATCCTCATCTACCTCGCAGACAAGCACGGCCGCTTCCTGCCGAAGGAAGGCGAGCCGCGCTATCGCGTCATCGAATGGCTCATGTGGCAGATGGGCGGGATCGGGCCGTTTCTCGGCCAGGTGCATCACTTCGTCCACTACAACAAGGGAAAGGCGCCCTATGCCGAGGAGCGCTTCAGCAATGAGGCGCGCCGCCTCTACGGCGTGCTCGACCGCCGGCTCGAAGGACGCGACTTCATCGTCGACGACTATTCGATCGCCGATGTCGCAACCTGGCCGTGGATCTCGCGTTTCGAATGGCAGGAGATCGACCTGAACGACTTTCCCAACGTGAAACGCTGGTATCTGGACATCGCTGCGCGACCCGCCGTGCAGAAAGGCTACCACGTACCGAAACACGTCAGCGACATTCCCATGCCGTAACCCGGCGTTCCGCGCGACGCCGCATCAGACGCGCCGACCATGCCGTCCACCATGCCGACCCTGCCGGAAAACCTTCGCATTTACGCGATCGGCGATGTGCACGGACGATTCGACCTGCTCGAAGCGACGGCGGGGAAGATCAAAGCGGACCTTGCCGCCTCGCCTCCGGCGCGAGCGATCGAAATCTTCATCGGCGACTACATCGACCGCGGGCCGCAGTCGCGCGAGGTGGTCGATTGGCTGATTGAGACGCCCCCGCTCGGCGCCGAGCGCATCTGTCTCATGGGCAACCACGAGGACATGATGCTGGAGGCGCTCGCCGACCCTTCCAAGCTGGCGAACTGGCTGTTCAACGGCGCGGATGCGACGCTTGCGTCTTATGGAGTGACGGATTTGCCGGCTTCGCTCGAGGCGATGCACGCCGCCTGCGCGGAGGCCATCCCTCCGCGCCACACCGAGTTCCTCGCCGCCCTCCCCCACACCGTGGAGTTCGGCAGCTACCTGTTCGTGCACGCCGGGATCGACCCGCGCCGACCGCTGTCGGAACAGGATCCTCACGACCTGCTCTGGATCAGGGAGCCGTTCCTCAGCTCCGAGGCCGATTTCGGCCGGATCGTCGTGCACGGCCATACGCCGGTGGTTGAGCCCGACATCCGGAAGAATCGCATCAACATCGACACAGGCGCGGTCTTCACCGGGCATCTGACCTGCCTTGTGCTCGAGGGAACGACGCGGCGCCTGCTGCAGACGCCGCCGGAATAGGCCACGGCGCCATCTTGAGTACGGCGATCGATTCGGATACATAGCGCCTACCAGGCCGGGCCCCTCTGGCAGCGTTCGATCCGCTGTGATGTCGGACTGGACACGTTGCTGTGGCCCAGCCGTTCTCCCCAGCCGGTTCCCGAAGGAAGACAGCAGCCGCGGCAGCACGTTCACCACGTGACGGGTTCCGCATGACCGAGCTAATCACGCCGGAAGCGCTGACGGCCTTCTTCCAGGTCATTTTGATCGACCTGGTGCTCGCCGGCGACAATGCCATCGTGATCGGGCTCGCTGCCTCCGGCTTGCCGCCCGATCAACGCAACAAGGCGATCATAATCGGTATCGCCGCCGCCACCGGGCTCCGAATATTCTTCGCCAGCATCACGGTTTGGCTCCTCGCCATGGTCGGGCTCCTGCTCGCCGGCGGTATCCTCCTCCTCTGGGTTTGCTGGAAGATGTGGCGCGAGCTCCGCACGACCGTGGCGGAGAGCGAGGCGGCAAGCGAAGCGCTCGCTGGAGCGGATCTCAACGCCGACGGCACGATCGCCGGCGGGGCGCCGCGCAAGTCCCTCAAGCAGGCCGCGGTGCAGATCGTAATCGCCGACGTTTCCATGTCGCTGGACAACGTCCTCGCCGTTGCCGGCGCGGCGCGCGACCATCCGGTGGTGCTGGTCTTCGGCCTTGCGCTGTCCATCGCGCTGATGGGGATCGCCGCCACGTTCATCGCGCGCCTGCTGCAACGCTTCCGCTGGATCGCCTATGTAGGGCTTGTCATCATTCTCTACGTGGCTCTGAGGATGATCTGGGAAGGCGGCTGGGAGATCGAGGAGGCGATCGCGGCCGGCCTGTAGCCGCCCCGCCGGGCTACAGGCGTCCGCGCGGGCGGCGCAGCCGACCCGTATGCATCGTAAGATTGTATTGACGCATTCCGTCTAACGTGGGCCCGCCAGACGCAGGGGCCCCATGCAAGCAACGATCTCCGAGGCGGAGCGGCTGCAGCGCCTGGCCGCGCTCGCGATCCTGGATACCGTACCGGATCCGCGGTTTGACCGCATCGCCGAAATTGCCCGGCGCGCGTTCGACGTGCCGATCGCAGCGGTGTCGCTGATCGACGCAGAGCGCCAATGGTTCAAGGCGCGGTGCGGACTGCCCTTCGCCGAAACCCCGCGCGGGGGCGCGTTCTGCGACCACACCATCCGCTCCGATTCCATCCTCGTCGTCGAGGACGCGACGCTGGATGCGCGCTTCGCCGAAATTCCCCTCGTGATCTGTCCTCCGAACGTGCGCTTCTACGCCGGGGCACCGCTCGCGATCGAGCCGGGCTTCCGGCTCGGCACGCTGTGCGTGATGAGCGATCGGCCGCGCCGTTTCAACGAGGAGGAACGGAGATTGCTGCAACTCCTGGCCGAGGATGCCTGCGACCAGATCCAGCGCCACGGCCTTCCGGACCGGCTGGCGGAAGAGCTCGAGCGGGGACGCGATCGCAACCGGCAGCTGCTCGCGCTCAGCCGCGAGCTTGCCCACAAGGACAAGGTTTCGCGGCAGGTCTACCGCATGGCGCGCATCGGCGGCTGGGAGGTCGATCTAGCAGAGAACACCGCCACCTGGAGCGACGAAGTCTACGACATCCTCGATGTGGACCGCGGCCGCCGACTCGATCTCCAAGCAGCCGCGCGCCTGGTCGTCTACGAGCACAGAGGGACGGTGCGGGAGGCCGTGGAGATGGCGGCCAAGACCGGAAAGAGCTTCGAGATCGAAGTGCCGATCGAGACGAGGTCCAACGGAATCCGCTGGCTTCGGGTGTTGGGGCAGAAGGATGCGGCCCAGCACCGCGTCTTCGGGACCGTTCAGGATGTCACGGCACGCCGCGAGATCGAAGCCGAGCTCACGCGGGTCGCCGCCACGGATGGACTGACCAGCATCCCCAACCGCAACACGTTCATGCATGCGGTCGAAGCCTGCCTGAGCGAGACCACCCCCGCGCACAAAGCGGCCTTGCTGCTCCTCGACCTCGACGGCTTCAAGGAAATCAACGACATGCTCGGCCACGACGCCGGCGACCGGCTCCTCACGGTGATGGCGCGGCGGCTGACATCCTGCCTCCGCGGCGGGGACATTATCGGCCGGCTCGGCGGCGACGAGTTCGGCATGCTGCTGCGCGGCGACAGAACGCTCGTGGAGATCGCCAGCGTGGCAAGGCTGATGCTCGAAGCCGCGACCGCCTCCGTGCCCTATCTCGGCCATTCGATGGAGGTAGGCGCCTCCGTCGGGATCGCCCTTTTCCCGAATGACGCGACGGACGCGCCGACGCTCATGAAACGCGCCGACGCTGCCCTCTACTCCGTAAAGCGGGCGGGCGGCGAAGGCTTCCAGTTCTACAAGAACGAGATCGGCGACGAGGCCGAAAGCCGTACAACCTTGTTGCGCGAGGTACGCGCCGGCTTGAGCGCCCACCAGTTCACCGTGGCGTACCAGCCGATCGTCAACATGCGCGATGGGACCATTGCCGGGATGGAGGCGCTGGTCAGATGGAACCATCCGCAGCGCGGCCTGCTCCCCGCGAGCGCGTTCCTCGCGGCGCTGGAGGAGCCCAGCCTCGGCCGTCTTCTCTCCGACTGCGCCCGCGACATCGCCATCCAGCAGTTCGCGAGCTGGCGGCGGGATGGGCTCGCGGCGGGTCGGCTCGGTCTCAACGCATCGATCGGGCAGCTGCGCGACGTGGAATTCGCCGACCGGCTTTTCGATTCGCTCTCGACGCATGGGGTGAGCCCCTCGCAGATCGTTCTCGAGATCACCGAGAGCGTGCTGCTCGGCCGCGGATCGGAGAGCATCGCCCGCCGCATCGGCGCCTTGCACGACGCCGGCGTGCGCATCGCGCTCGACGATTTCGGCACCGGATACGCGTCCCTCACGCACCTTCGCCAATTCCCCGTGGATATCCTGAAGATCGACGCCTCCTTCGTGGGCTCATCGGCGTCGATGGACGCGAACAGGACCATCGTGAAAACGGTCATCGACATGGCCCGCGGGCTTGGCATGAAAGCGGTGGCCGAAGGCGTCGAAGGGCCGGAGGTCGACGCCGTCCTCAAGCTGATGGGCTGCGACTACGGGCAGGGCTATTTCTACGGCAGCCCGGCGCTTGCCTCCGACGTGCAGATCAGCCTGCCCATGCTGGACGACCGCAGGCGCGCCGTCGGCGGCTGACCGCAGCGCTGCCCCGCGGCCGACCCGGCCTACGCCGCCTCGTCGGACCGGTCGCGCGTCTCGTTCTCAGCAGCTGTCCCGCGTGCGTCCGTCTCTGGCCTCTCGCTTGCGCCAAACCGCTTCCGCGTCCGCACGAGTGCGACCAGGAACCCGGCGGTGACACTCTGCACCCCGAGCGCCATCAGGAGCGTCGCCACGGCCGCAAAGCGGATGTTCACGCCGGCGTCGAGGTCGCCGAGGCCGGCCGCGATCCAGCGCAGCACCGCCAGGATCGCGACGAGCAGCCCGGCGAGAAACAGTCCGCCGCCGGCAAGACAGAACCGGTCCACGCTGATCGCCGCATTCATCCGATCGAAGCGCGCGCTCTTCGGCAGCAGTCCGGCGGTCACGGCAGCGCATTTCGCCACGACATAGAAGAGGACGAGCTGCGTCCCGACGAGGACCGCGGCGACGGCGAGGAGCAGCGTGGCGCTGTCGAGCGTCACGTCCGCGAGGCTCAGCGGGCCGGGGATGAGCGCCGCCACGATGAGCGCTCCCATGCAGGCAAGCGCGCCGCCCGGATAGAGGAACAGCCAGTGCGGCGCGAACGCCAGCAAGAGCTTCAAGTGCCGCCAGCCGTCGCGCCAGCTGCGCAGATGCGGAGGCCGCGAGCGTCCGTCGCGCGAAAGCGTCGTCGGCACCTCGGTGATGCGGCACCCGGCAAGCGTCGCCTTCACGACCAGTTCGGAGGCGAACTCCATGCCCGGCGCATCGAGGTCGAGGGCGAGTACGGCGTCGCGCGAGAAGCCGCGCAGCCCGCAATGGAAATCGCCGATCGGGCTGCGGAAGAACAGCCGCCCGACGAAGGACAGCACCGGGTTGCCGAGGTAGCGGTGCAGCGGCGGCATGGCGGCCTCGGCAATGCCGCCGCGAAAGCGGTTGCCCATCACCACGTCGTATCCCGCGCACAGCTTCTCCACGAACGCGTCGAGATTGGCGAAATCATAGGAATCGTCGGCGTCGCCCATGATGACGAAGCGGCCCCGCGCGGCATCGATGCCGGCGATCAGCGCCGCTCCGTATCCGCGGCTCGGCACGGGAAGGACGCGCGCGCCGCGCTCCCGCGCGATGCTCTGGCTGCCGTCTGTCGAGCCGTTGTCGGCAACCAAGACCTCCCCTTCGATGCCGGTCCGCCACAGGAACGCCCGCGCCTTGTCGATGCAGATTCCGATGGTCTCCGCCTCGTCGAGGCACGGCATCAGGATCGTCAGTTCGAGGGGCTCCGAACCCGCGAAGCTCCGTTCCACGTCGCGCCAGGCGGCGCGTACCGGATTGGGCTCCGTCGGCGTCTCGGTGGTCATGCAAATCTCCCGGAAGGGACGGGATCAATCTGCCAATCCGGGATTGAGAAGCGGTAAACCGGTTTGCACGGCGCCTCAGAAGGGCCGAGCTGAGGCCCCCAAGGGATGCGGACAACCCGCGATCATGCGTCTGCCTAATCGGCGCGCGAAATTCCAAAGTGGAACCAAGACTTACTCACGGGAGTTGGGAATCCAGAAGAGGTTGTTTCCCGTGAAGTGTCCGATAACCAGCGAAGAGGTTTTCCCGAACCTTGCCGAGCTGACGCGCCTTGGCGCCGACATTCTTTTCTGTCCGTCGTGCGGGCAGAAGCATCGCTTGCTGAAGCTCGCGGAGAAGCTCGTTGAAATCATAGAGCCGGACGAGCGCTCGCCCGACGACGACGAGAACTCAACCTGAGATACCCTCTTGCGTCGCCGTAGCTTGCGACAACCGCCGCAGCCGGGTTTTGTGAGGATTTCGGCTATCCGATTGTGAACGCCGATAAATTCCGCATCGGCGGGGGCAGCGTCCTGGTATTCGCGCAATTCCGGCGCCGACCGGACGCGCCCGCGTGCCCCTCCAATCGGAAGTAGCTCCTTGCAAATCGATCTGCTCTCGCTACCCTCCTTAGGCGAGAGGACGGGGCATGTGGACGTTCCTGACAATTCTGGTCGCCATCATTGCCGTCGCAATACTGGCGCTCGTCCTGTTCACATGGGACCAGGCGCGCAAAGCAGAGAAGGCGGTGCCGCCGCACGGCAAGTTCGTCAGCCTCTCCACCGGCCCGCTGCATTACGTGGAGAAGGGCGAAGGTCCGCCCATCATCATGGTCCACGGGCTCGGCGGGCAACTCAACCACTTCCGCATGGGAATGGTCGACGATCTTTCGCGGGACCACCGCGTGATCGCCATCGATCGGCCCGGCATGGGCTACTCGGACCGCCCTACGAGCGCGTCGGCCAATCTGCGCGCGCAGGCCGCGCTCGTGGCCGAGGCCATCGACGCGCTGAAGCTCGACCGCCCGCTTTACGTGGGTCATTCGCTCGGAGGCGGGATAGGGTTGGCGCTGGCGCTCGACCATCCCGACAAGATATGCGGCTTGGCGCTGCTCTCCCCGCTGGCACACGAGGCGGTGAAGCCCCCTGCCGTGTTTCAGGGATTGAACGTGCCTTCGGCTTTCATGCGCGCGGTGCTGTCGTGGACCGTGGCCACGCCCCTGGGCATGAAGATGGAACCGGCGCTCTTGGCCGAGCTCTTCGCCCCTGAGGCGGTGAAGGCAGACTTCGCAACGACCGGCGGCGCGCTGCTCGGCCGCCGTCCGAAATCCTTCCGCAACACCTGCAAGGACTACGTCGCCGCCCAGGCCGATCTTTCCTGGATGAACGCCCACTACGGCAGCCTCAAGGTCCCGGTTCACATCCTCTACGGCCGCGAGGACCGCATTCTCGCCGCCCGCCTGCACGGCGAGGAGCTTGCCGAGAAGCATGACCGTATCCACGCCGAAATCGTCGAGGGTGGGCATATGATCCCGATGACTCAGCCGGGGCGATGCGCCGATTTCGTACGCCGCTCCGATGCGGCCGTGAGAGCCTTGGCGGCCTGACGGCGCGCTCTCAGTCGTGAGCCTCTCGCGATAGGCGCGATGGCGGTCTCCGCGCTCACGCCTCATCAGTCGGGCGATTAAGTGACCCTTAATCTGAATCCATCAAACTTGCCGAACTGCGGGTCATTATTAAGCAAGCTGTGCGAGCAATCTCCACGCGAGGCGATTCCGCGGCTTCGGAACGGCGGAACTTCGCTTTGCCAATCAAGCTCATAGCCAGATTTGATGGAGGCATCGGGTGACCAGGCATAATCGTGTATCGCGGCTCTCAGAGCTTACCGCCCTCAGTTCGGTCTTCGTGTTGGCGTGGTCGGCCGCCCCGGCGCATGCCTACCTCGATCCAGGCACAGGCAGCATGATGCTGCAGCTCCTGCTCGGCGGCGTCGCCGGCGCACTGGTGGTCGGGAAGCTCTATATGGAGCGCGCCCGCGCGTTCTTCCGCAACGTCGGGCGCCGCCTTCGCGCAGGATGACGGTCGCGGAGGCGCAATCCGTCCCAGGCTCCTACCGGGACCCGGCCGGCGGCGTCCACCGGCTCGGGGACCGCATCCTACGCACAGTCTCCCTCGAACACGCGGCGGACTTCAATGCCGCGCTACGCACGGGAGTGCTCGACCGTCTCGCGAAAGCCGGACGCATCGTATCGTTCGAGCCGGTAACGCTCCCGCCCCAGGCACTCGGCCTCGCCACAGCCAGCCGCGTGCTGGAGCATCCGCGGCTCCCTTTCATCTCCCACCCGTACGAATGGTCCTTCGAGGCACTGCGCACCGCGGCGCTGCACCACCTCGACCTGCATCTGGAGGCGATGGAGGGCGGCCTGACGCTGAGCGACGCCTCCGCCTACAATATCCAGTTCATCGGAACAGAGCCGATCTTCATCGACCTGCTCTCGTTCCGTCCCTACCGCGAGGGTGAGATCTGGGCCGGCTACCGGCAGTTCTGCGCGCAGTTCCTCAACCCGCTGCTTCTCTGCGCGGCGACCGGTGTGATGCCGAACGCCTGGTACCGCGGCGCCCTAGAAGGCATTCCGACATCCGACCTCCGCCGTCTCCTTCCTTTCCGCGCCAAGCTTTCGCGCCGCATCCTTTTGCATGTCGTCGCGCATGCGGCGCTTGAGAACGCCGAGCCTGCCGCCGCCGACACGGCCAGCATCGCCAAAGGCGCCGCACTGCCCAGAGAAGCCTTCCTGCGCATGCTGCGCGACCTGCGCGCCTGGCTCTCGAAGCTGACGCCGAAGCGCCGGCGCAGCCTCTGGTCGGACTACGTCACGACGTGCAGCTACAGCGACGACGAGCAGTCGGCGAAGAAGGCCGAGGTCGCGGCCTTCGCCGCGGCGCTAGAGCCGAGCATGCTCTGGGACTTGGGCTGCAACACCGGGGAGTACGCGCTTCTCGCCCTCGGCTCCGGTGCTAAGCGCGCCATCGGGTGGGACGGCGATCCCGCGGCAATCGACACCGCCTTCCGCGCCGCGCGTGCGGCCGGCGCCGAGCTGACCCCACTGGTCGGCGACCTCGCCAACCCGAGCCCGAGCCAGGGATGGGATCAGGCGGAGCGCGCCGGCCTGCAGGAGCGCTCCTCCGCCGACGCGGCGTTGGCGCTCGCCGTGATCCACCACCTGCTCTTCACCGCCAACGTCCCTCTGCAGCGGTCGGCCCGGTGGATCGTAAGCCTTGCGCCGCGCGGCCTGATCGAGTTCGTGCCGCCCGACGACGTGCAGGTGCGCGCCATGCGGGCGCGGCGCAACGGCGTGCATCACCCCTATGACCGCGAGCACTTCGTCGCCGCGCTGTCGGCCGTGGCGCGCATCGAGCGCTCGACGGTGATGGGCCCTTCGGGGCGCGAGGTGTTCTGGTATGACCGAAGCGCCTGAAGCGGCGGCCGTGCCGGCTTTCCGCTGGCAAAGCCTCATCCCCTACGCGGCGCCGGCATTCGTCCTTCTGGCGATCGTGGTGCCGTTTCTGCGCTTCCACGAATACGACATGCTCCTGCCGGAGAGCCTCATCCTGATCGGATGCGCGGCCGCGCTTGGGGCGGCGGTCGGCGGGCTCTCCCGCCTTCGCCCACTGACGCTCGGCCCGATGCTCCTAGCGCTCACCCTGTGCGTCTACATCTTCTATCGGCAGGAGGTGACGGACGCCCTCATCGTGACGGCGAACGCCATCGCCGAGCTCACCGGCCATCCCGGGATCGTGATCGCCTTTCTCGGAGTCGCGCTGTTCCTGGCGTGCTCCGCCGTTTGCGTGCTGATGCGGCGGCATCTGGACTTGATCGTCACGGCGGTCTTCGGGACGATCGTGCTCACCACCATCGCCCTGCCGGCCGCGACCGGAGGCGAGCCGGTGCGGACAGGATCGCTGCCGGAGCAGGTGAGCGATTTGCCGCCCCTCATTCACATCATCCTCGACGAGCACATCGGGCTTGGCGGCCTCCCCTCAGGGATGCAGGAGGCGGAGGCGCCCAGGCAGGCGATGCGGGAGGTCTACAAGGACTTTGCGCTCTACAGCCACGCTTACAGCCGCTTTGCCGAGACCAAGTACTCGCTCACCTCGCTGATGAACGGCGACGTCGGCGCCGACATCGGGGACTTGGTGGAGGGCGATCTCTACACGTTCGCGCCGACGAGGAACGATTGGCTCGAGCGGCTGAAAGACGAGGGCTATGCGATCAAGATCTACCAGAGCGCGTGGTTCGATATGTGCCGCACGCCGGGGATCGCGGTCGACGCCTGCTACACCTATTCGTTCTTCTCGCCCAATGCGATCCAGCGCGCCCCACTCTCCACCGGACAGCGCCTCCGCGCCCTGGTAACAAAGCTCTTCATCGGCCGCGGCGCGCTGCAGCTTGAGCCGATGGTGGGCATGGAGGCGCTCGACCAGTTCCGCGCCGACATCGCCAAGGCGCCCCGCGGGGTCGCCTATATCGTGCACTTGCTCGTGCCGCATTTCGGCTACCTCTACGCGGACGACTGCTCGCTGCTCGACCCGTCCCGGTGGGAGCGGGAGGCCTTCGGCGACGATCACGCCTACTCAGCCGAGGAGCGCGCCGGCCTCTACCGTCGTTATTTGCCGCAGCTGCAATGCGCCGACCGCAGGATGTCCGAGCTTTTCGCCGAGCTGCAACAGCTCGGCGTCTACGACGAGGCGACCATCATCGTGCACGGCGACCACGGGTCGCGCATCGCCGAGCGGCCCTACATCACCGAGATGCCGCACAGCTTGAGCGCCCAGGACAAGATCGACCACTACGCCACCCTCCTCGCCATCAAGGCGCCGGGGCTCGCCGCCGGCATCCATGCCGAGGCGCGGCCGCTGCAGCGCGTCTTCGCCGAGACTTTTCTCGGGGCCCACGGCGACGCGAGCCCGAAGCCGGGCGATATCTTCATCCGCACCAGCGAGGAGCACGATTTCGACCGGCTGCGGCTCTCCTGGCCGGAAGCGTCATCCGAGCGCGACGTCCTGAGCGGGCTCCGCCGCTGAGACACGCGGCTCTCGCTAGCCGTCCCGATCCGATCTCGATATCGTCGGCAACGCGAGGATGGCCGCGGCTCGCCCTGCGGCGCCAATGATCGGCGGGCGCCGATCGGAGTGTTACGATGGCTGGCTTCTCAGGGTTTCCAAGGGGCACCGCAGAATTTCTCCGCGGCCTCACGAAGAACAACGACAAGGCCTGGTTCGACGCCAACCGTGACGCCTACGAGGCCAACTACGTCGAGCCGGCGAGGAGCTTCGTCGCCGCCATCGGTCCGCGGCTGAAGAAGACGTCACCCACGGTCGAGTTTTCCCCCAAGGTCAACGGCTCGCTCTTCCGCATCAATCGCGACGTGCGTTTTTCCAAGGACAAGACGCCCTACAAGAACCACATCGACCTGTGGTTCTGGCACGGCGACCGCCGCGGCTGGGGCTCGCCCGGCTTCTTCTTCCGCATGTATGCCGACCGGCTGATCCTCGGCAGCGGCATGCACAAGTTCGAGAAGCCGCAGCTCGAAGCCTATCGCAAGGCGGTGGTCGACGATCGCGCCGGGCGCGCGCTCGCCGAGGCGGTCGACCACGTGCGCGCCGCCGGCCCCTACGAGATCGGCGGCGCGACGCGCAAATCCGTGCCGCGCGGCTTCGACGCCAAGCACGAGCGCGCCGCCTTCCTGCTCCACGACGGCCTGCATGCGAGCCTCGACACGAAGCCCGGTAAAGTGGTTGGGACCCCCGCATTCGTCGATTATTGCGTCGGCCACTTTCAAGCCATGTGGCCGATCTCGCGCTGGCTGCTCGAAGAGGTGACGGGCAAAGTCAACGCGTAGCCTGGATGGAGCCGCGAAGCCGCGCAATCCGGGGACCGTCGCCCCACCGCGTCTCCGCCCCCTCCCGCCCCGTTGTGCATTCGGGCGTCTTCGCCTACATCCGGCGCGACTTCCCACGAGCTTCGCGAAAGGCAAGGCGGCAGGAATGGCGCGCCAGTTCATCTATCACATGCAGGGCCTCACCAAGGCCTTCTCCGGCGGCAAGAAGGTCTTGGAGAACATCAACCTCTCCTTCTACCCCGACGCCAAGATCGGCGTGCTCGGGCCGAACGGCTTCGGCAAGTCGACGCTGCTGCGGATCATGGCCGGCCTCGACAAGGAGTTCTCCGGCGAGGCCTGGGCGGCGCAAGGCGCGACCGTCGGCTATCTGCCGCAGGAGCCGGAGCTCGACCCGTCGAAGGACGTGAAAGGCAACGTCATGGAGGGCGTCGCCAGCAAGCAGGCGGTGCTCGACCGTTACAACGAGCTGATGATGAGCTACTCCGAGGAGACGGCGGAGGAAGCGGCGAAGCTGCAGGACGAGATCGATTCGAAGAACCTCTGGGACCTGGAATCGAAGGTCGAGATGTCGATGGAGGCGCTCGGTTGCCCGCCCGGCGAGTCCGAGGTCTCGACGCTCTCGGGAGGCGAGAAGCGCCGCGTGGCTCTCTGCAAGCTGCTCCTTCAGGAGCCCGACCTGCTGCTGCTCGACGAGCCGACCAACCATCTCGACGCGGAGACCGTGGCGTGGCTGGAAAAGCACCTGGTGATCTATCCGGGCTCCGTCCTCATCGTCACCCACGATCGCTACTTCCTCGACAACGTGACCGGCTGGATTCTGGAGCTCGACCGCGGCCGCGGCGTTCCCTACGAGGGGAACTACACAATCTACCTGGAGAAGAAGGCGAAGCGCCTGCATCAGGAGGCGCGCGAGGACGCCGCGCGCCAGAAGGTCATCGCCCGCGAGCGCGAATGGATGGGCCGCAGCCCCGAGGCCCGCCGGGCAAAATCGAAGTCACGCATCAAGGCCTATGACGAGCTGCTCAAGGCCAACGACGAGCGCATGCAGTCGCGCGACGCGCAGATCGTGGTGCCGCCCGGCCCGCGGCTCGGCGACCTCGTCATCGAGACGGACGGGCTCACCAAGGGCTATGACGGCCGGCTTCTGATCGACGGCCTCTCCTTCAAGCTGCCGCCGGGCGGCATCGTCGGCGTCATCGGCCCGAACGGCGCCGGCAAGACCACGCTCTTCCGCATGCTGACCGGCGAGGAGAAGCCGGACGCGGGCGAAATCCGCGTCGGCGACACGGTCGTCCTCGGCTACGCGGAGCAGGATCGCGCGCT
>CAZARE010000149.1:0-9698 GCA_964487455.1 uncultured Propylenella sp. | reverse complement strand
CCGCCGTCGGCATTGTCGCCGTTCTCGGCGTAGGTTTGCTGTGCGGTGCGATCAACGGGCTGATCGTGGTGTATGGCCGCCTGCAGCCGATTATCGTGACACTTGCCACCGGCGCCGTGTATTTCGGATTTGCCCTCGCTCTACGGCCGGAGCCCGGCGGATCGGTGAACTTTGAGCTTGCCGACCTGATGACGCGATCCTTCTACAAGGTTCCGTCCTCGGTGATTTTGCTCGTCGCGGTCGTTCTCCTGATCTGGATTCCGTATCGGCGCTCGGTACTGGGGCGGGCGGCCTACGCCATCGGCTCCTCCGAGCAGGCGGCCTATATGTCGGGCGTGCCGATAGCCAAGGCAAAGGTGCTGGCGTATGCACTCGCCGGCCTGCTCTCCGCGATTGCCGGTCTGCTCCTCACTGCAATCACATATTCCGGTGCCGCCAAGGCGGCGCTCGGCGCCGACTACACCCTAAACTCGATTGGCGCTGTGGTGATCGGCGGCACCTCGCTTTTCGGCGGTTCGGGAAGCGCCATCGGATCGATCTTCGGCGCCTTCGTCATGCGCACCGTCGGAGACCTTCTCATCGTCTTTGACATCAACCCGGTGCTTCAACCGCTGTTCGTCGGCATTGTGCTTCTGGTTGCCGTGAGCGTCGGCTCGCTCAGGCTCCTGCGCATCAAGAACAAGCTGGAGCTTTATCGCTAGGACGGGCGGACAATGGCAATGGCTACCATGACAATACCGCGACTCGACAAGGCGACGTTGACCGCCTTCGGGCTGATTGCGGTCCTGCTGTTCGTGGGGGCGCTGGCTGAGCCAAACTTCCTGTCGCGCGACTATCTCGTGCAGCAGCTCCAGGTCGCATCGTTCCTCGGGATTATCGCCACGGGCATCATGTTGGTCATGCTGCTTGGCCACATCGACCTTTCCATCCCCTGGACCATCGGTATGGGCGGCATGATGGCGACCGCGGCGACCGGGTTCTTCGGCACCACCCTGGGCCCCATTCTCGCCATCCCCTTCGGCATTGCCTGCGGTATCGCGGTCGGCCTCGTGAACGGCATCGGCGTCGCCTATCTGCGAGCGCCCGCCATGATCTTCACGCTGGGCATGAACGCCGTCGCACAAGGCCTGATGGTCGCACACACTGGAGGTTTCGCGCCGCAGGACCGCGCAACGGAGCTCATGCGAGACTTGGCGGTCGGACGCATCATCCCGGGCGTGCCCAACCCGCTCTTGATCTGGCTGGTGCTGGGAACAGCGACCGTCTTGATGCTAACGCGGACGACGATGGGCCGTCGTATCTATGCAATCGGCAACAAGGAGCGCGCGGTCTTTCTCTCGGGCGTCGATACCCGCCGCGTTCTGCTGTTCTGCTTCGCCATGTCGGGCGCCTGCGCCGCGGCGGGGGGCGTGCTGCTTGCCGGCTGGGCCAACCGTTCCTACCAGGCGATGGGCGACCCCTACCTCCTGCCTACAATCGCCGCGATCGTCCTCGGAGGCACCAATGTGCTCGGCGGACGGGGCACTTACCTCGGCACCGTCGCCGGCGTCATCCTTATCACCTTGCTGCAATCGATCCTGTCGGTGCTCCAGCCGCAGGTGTTCTTCGCGGAGCTTGGTCTAAAGGTGCCCGCGGAGGTGTTCCGCCAAGTCGTCTTTGGCGTCGTCATCATCGGGATGCTGCTGCTCTACGGGCGCGAGCGCGTCACCCGCTGAGACCATCGAAGCGCACAAGATAGTCCTCGCACATCGGCACTGTCTTCTCCGTGTAGGCGGCGCCCATCGATTGCGCCAGATCGGTCTCCGAATGCGATCCGATCCAGGCAAGAAGGAGCAGGCAGCGCATGAGGACGAAAGTTGGGATTTCCGCCTCGTCCGCGGCAGGGAGATCGCGAACACGGCGATAGCCGGCGATCCAATGTGCCAGCAGCTCCGGCACATGCGGCTCGTGCTCGAAGAATGAGACGGCCGCCGCCGCGTCGTAGAGGTGCCAGGAGAATCCACAATCATCGAAGTCGATCACCTTGACCGTGTCGCCGTCGACCAGAAGGTTGGCCAGCCGCATGTCGCAATGGATGAGCCCGAACCGCTCGGCTCGCTGGCCGAATCGCGCAAGCCGGCGCCCGATCAGCGCCGCGGCGCGCGCGATGATCCGCTCGTTTTCGCCTCCGACCCCCATCCCGTCGCGCCAGCGACCCCAGCGCGGACGCGCACCGAGGCCGGTCTCGAAATCCCACCGATGACGCTCGAAGCCAGCGGGCCGCACCCAACGCCGGGAGTGAAGATGCATGCGCGCGGCCGTCTCACCCAGAACCTCGAACATCGTGTGGAGGCGCTCCGTCTCGGACGGCTCTTCGCCCGCCTCCCATTCGAAAAGCACCACGTTGCGCGGCCGCGGCAGCGCCGGGTGGCCAACCGGCTGTATGACATCGCCGTTGCGGCCCGGCAGCGGAACGGGCGTGATAACGACTGCGTCGGCGCGAAGCGCTTGAAGCCAAGCGAGCTCCGAGCGGATGGCGTTCAGCGAATGATACCCGTCGCGGTGCACGCGAAGCGCCCAGCGACGGCCGGACTGTGGTTCCTCCACCCTGTAGGTGGCGTTCTCGGAGAGATTGACGAGCACCGGTCTTGCTACGGTGCCGAGGTCATAGAGAGACAGAGCGGCCTCCGCGACCGCCTGTAGGCACTCAAGCTGCCGCCCGTGTGCGCGCGAGATCCCTCCCTCGGCCGCATCGGAAAGAGTCAACGACATCGCGCGGGCATCGCCGATATGCACACGTATTTCAATAGCCTCGCCGGACTCCCGCTGCTCAAGAACGACGAACCTGCGCTCATGTGCCCATTGGAGGCCGACCGCCCCGTATTGCCGCCGCCTGCGCGCCAAGCTCGACACCCCGGCGGAGGCAGGATTCGATCGGTCTCCCCCTAAGGTGCGCGGCAAGGAACCCCGCAAGGAACGCGTCGCCGCCACCGGATAGATCGACCGCCTCCACTTTCCGCACGGGAACCGACCATCGCCGGCCCGAGCCCCGCTCCGCGGCGATGGCGGCCTCGGTCCCACGCTTGATGACGACAATCGGATACGCGCGGCAGAGTGCGGCAATCTGCTCGTCCAAATCCTCGCTGCCGGTGAGGACGCCGGCTTCCAGCGCGTTGGGAAAGCAGACGCGCGCTCCGGCGGACCAGGCGAGGAAGGTCTCCCGCCCAGACTGCTGCAGGAAAGACCATGATGACGGATCGACCGCGAAAGCGATGTCCCGTCGTCCTGCCTCCGCCAACAGCGCGAGCACCGCGGCGCGGGGCCCGGGACGGAACAGGACGTATCCGGAGACTTCGACGAAATCGACGCCGGCGAGCAGCGAATCCGGGAGGTCAACACGGCTGAGCGCCTCGTTGGCGCCGGCATCTGTGAGAAAGCTGCGTTCCTCGGCGGAGGCGAGCGTCACGAGCTGGCCCGTCGGCAGCTCCGGATCCACGCCGAGCCGCGTATCCACGCCGTGCCGCTCGAGAGATGCCCGCTGCGCCGCAGCGTCCGCGGAGCCGACGCGCCCGGCAAAGCGCACCCGCACACCCTCCGTCGCAAGCCACGCTGCTTGATTTGCGCCGGAGCCGCCCGGCAGCTGGCGGATGGTGGCGTGGGTGTCAGCCCCGACGGCGATGGGATGCTCGGCCCGGACGACGATATCGGTCATCACATCGCCGATGACGAGAACCAGCGGCGTTGACGGGCTACCAGTCACGTGGAAGCCGGGCCAGCTCGCCTGCGATCTTCGCAGCCAGCGCGGCATTGTTCTTGACGAGCGCGATGTTGGCCTTGAGGCTCTTCCCGCCCGTCAACTGATTGATGCGGTCCAGCAAATAGGGCGTCACGTCCTTTTGCGACACGCCGGATTTGACCGCCTCGCTGCAGGCTTCCGCGATCCGCGCTTCGATCTCCGCCGCCGGCAGGGCATCCGCCTCCGGGATCGGATTCGCGACGAGGATGCCGCCCGCGGTCCGCAGCCGCCGCTCTGTGCGGATGACATTTGCGATCTCGCGCGGCGTATCGAACCTATGATCGAGTCTGAAGCCGCTGGAGCGCGCGAAGAAAGCCGGAAACTCGTCGGTCCTGTAGCCGAGCACCGGCACCCCCTGCGTTTCCAGGAGCTCCAGGGTCTTGGCAACGTCGAGAATCGATTTGCAGCCGGCGCACACCACCGCAACCGGGGTCCGCCCAAGCTCGATTGGATCGGCGGAGACATCGAAGGTCTCGCTCGCGCCGCGGTGAACTCCGCCGATGCCCCCCGTGGCGAATATCTCGATCCCAGCGCGCGCCGCTACAGCCATCGTTGCCGAAACCGTTGTTCCAGCGGTCGCTTTCTTGACGATGCTGGCGGCGAGGTCTCGCCCCGACGCCTTGGCGACCTGTTTGCCCGCGCCGAGCCCTTCGAGATCGTCCCTGCTTAGCCCGACTTTGACGGTCCCTTCGATCACAGCGAGCGTAGCCGGCACGGCGCCCTCGGCGCGTACGACCGCTTCCACCGCCTGCGCCGTCTCGACGTTCAGAGGATAGGGCATCCCGTGCGTGATGATCGTGGATTCGAGCGCTACGACGGGGCGCCCGTCCGCGAGCGCATCGCGAACTTCCGCGGTCGCGTGGATCAGATCGCCGAAAGCCATGCGGGACAGCGGGCTCTCCGTCAAAGGAGCCCGCGCCCGGCGAGATTGCGCATGAGCGCGGCTGCGCCGAACGTCCAAGGCTCGGCATCCGGTGAATGGATCATGACGTTGACCAGCCGGCCAAGCTTGGGCGCTTCGATCGTCACCACATCGCCGATTTCATGCGTGAAGCCCTGGCCTCTTTCCCCGCGGTCTTTTGTCGGGGCGAACATGGTGCCGAGATAAAGCACGAAACCGTCGGGGTACTGATGGTTCTCGTTAATGGTCTGGGCAACGATGTCTGCCGGATCGCGGCTGATCTGGCCGATGTCGCTTGAGCCATCGAGGCGGAACCCGTCGTCGCCCTCAACCGTCAGGCTGAGCTCGCCCCGCCGCACGTCATCGAGCGTGAACTCCGCATCGAAGAGACGGATGAACGGCCCGATTGCGGCGCTGGCGTTGTTGTCCTTGGCCTTGGGCAGCAGCAGCGCCGAACGACCCTCGAAATCACGCAGATTGACGTCGTTGCCAAGCGTAGCGCCGACGATCCTGCCTGTGCTCGACACCACGACTGCGACCTCCGGCTCCGGATTGCTCCAGCGCGAGCCCGGATGCAGCCCTGCCTCGGCGAGATGCCCGACCGCCGACATCGGCTGCGCCTTCGTGAACACCTCCGCGTCGGGGCCGATGCCGACCTCCAGATACTGCGACCACATGCCCTTCTCGATGAGCATCTCCTTCAGCGCCATGGCTTGCTCGGAGCCGGGCCTGAGGCGGGCCAAGTCGTCACCGATCGCCGCCTGCATCTCCCTACGAATCGCATTGGCGCGTTCGGGCTCGCCTCGCGCCTGCTCCTCGATGACCCGCTCCAGCATTGAAACTGCAAAGGTGACTCCGGCGGCCTTGATCGCCTGCAGGTCGATTGGCGCGAGCAGCCAGGGCCGGGCCGGGTCGCGCGCCTCGCGCGGCGTGTTGGCAAGGATCTCGGCCAGCGGACCCACCGCGCGGGCTTCGCGCGTGCGGGCGAGACCAGCAGGATCGTCGGTCTCGCAAAGGTCGCGCATCGTCGGCGTGACTGCCGAGATATCGGCGACGACCCCAGCACGAACGGTAACGACGCAAGGGCCGCCGACCTGCGGGTCCCAGATGCGTCCGACCAGCGTCGCGCGCGCCGCGTCGATCGGCAGCGGGTCCGAAGTCCTATCTGTCAGCCGCATCCGACCTCCGTCCCGTTTCCGCCTTGCCAAGGATCAACTATCAGACCTTCGTAGCGCCGGTAAATCGCCCAAGCCTCAGTACTCCCCCAGTCTCGGAAGACTTGACGCGGACAGCACGGGCAATGCTTGCTGGGGCGACAATGACGAGCGCACAGCAAAGAGCCGCCCACATGCTCGCGGCGGCGGCCGACCTTCTCGACCAGGGGCAGATCGTCAACCGACTTTCGCTGACCCTCACGGCGATCGCGATCGCCGTCCTTCTGTTGCCGGTCTTTCCGGCCTCCGCAGCCACCGTGCCGACAGCGACCGCGGTAGCGCTTCTTGGCCTGGTGGAGCTGTTCCTGGGCGTGCGGGTGAGCTTTAACGCTGCGCTCCTCAGACGTTTGGCGAACGATGCCGCGGACGACCGCCTTGACGTCGCGGCCTTCGATTCCGCGCTGCTAGCGCTGCGGCTCACATCTGCCGGAGGCGTCGGCCAGACGATCGCCCGGCGTTTCGCCGGAACGCGGCGCCTGCTCGTCTGGCAGGGAGCGGCGCTCGTGATACAAGTCGCCATCGCCATCGCGGGCGGCTCAATGGTGTTCTGGAACCTGGTTTGAGCGACCACCGCTAGGTCGGCCCGGCATAGAGCTCTTTGTAGCGATCGCGGAGCACGTTCTTCTGCACCTTCGCCATGCTGTTGCGCGGCAGCGCATCGGCGAAGATCACCCGCTTGGGGCATTTGTAGCCCGCAAGACGCTCGCGCAGCGCCGCCAGGACCTCCGCCTCCCCCGGCGGACCGTCGCCGTCAGCCACGACCACAGCGGTGACTGCCTCGCCGAAATCCGGATGCGGCAATCCGATCACCGCGCTTTCCAACACACCCGGGAGGGCGTCGATCTCCAGCTCCACCTCTTTCGGATAGACGTTGAAGCCCCCGGTAATCACAAGATCCTTGCCGCGTCCGAGAATCCAGAGGTACCCACGCTCGTCGATGCGCCCGAGGTCGCCGGTAATGAAGAAGCCATCGGCGCGGAACTCGGTCTTGGTCTTGTCCGGCATCCCCCAGTATCCGGCAAACACATTGGCGCCACGCACCTCGATCATGCCCACCCCACCATTTGTCAGCGGGCGGCCGGTCTCCGGCTCCGTCACGCGCATCTCTACGCCGGGCAGCGGCAGCCCTACCGAGCCCGGAACGCGGTCGCCTTTGTAAGGGTTCGACGTGTTCATGCTGGTTTCGGTCATGCCGTAGCGTTCCAGGATGGCGTGGCCGGTACGCTCGCGGAACTGACGGTGCGTTTCAGCGAGGAGCGGCGCGGAACCGGAGACGAAGAGCCGCATGCTCGCCGTCGCTTCGCGCGTGAGACCGCGATGCTCCAGGAGCCGTGTGTAGAAGGTCGGTACGCCCATCAGTACGCTCGCGCTCGGCATGACCTTCAGCACCTCCGCCGGATCGAACTTCGGCAGCAGGATCATCGCGGCGCCCGCCATAAGCGTCACGTTGGTGGCAACGAAAAGGCCATGTGTGTGGAAGATCGGAAGCGCATGAATCAGCGTGTCCCGCTGGGTGAAGCGCCAAGTCTGGACCAAGGCCTCGGCGTTGGACGCGAGATTCCCGTGCGTCAGCATGGCGCCCTTCGACCGCCCCGTCGTGCCGGAGGTGTAGAGTATCGCCGCGAGATGGCCCGGCTCGCGAGAAATATCGGTCCATGCCTCGGGCTGGCGCGAGACGATGTCGGCTAGCGAGCCGCCGCCATCGCCGGCAAGCGTTTCCACCCGCGCCACGCCATGGCGCTTGGCGATCTCGGCGACCCCATCGCGGCGCTCGGGACCTACGACAACGAGCGACGGCTTGGCGTCGCCGAGGAAGTAATCGACCTCCGCCAGCGTATAGTCGACGTTGAGCGGCAGGAAGACGGCGCCGGCGCGCAGGCAGCCAAGGTAGAGAAGGAGGGCTTCCGGCGACTTCTCCACCTGCACCGCTACGCGGTCGCCAGGCGCCACGCCAAACGCGATGACCGCCGCCGCGTAACAGGCGGAGAGATGCCGAACCGCGCCATAGGTGAGTTCGCTGCCCCCCGGACGGATCAGGCAGGTTTGATCGGCCGGGTGCGCGTCGGGCAGCAGCGCCAAGGAAAGGTGGTTGGGCACGTCGGCTCCGTCTTGCCGCGGGTACGGCAGGCTTCGCCGGCCCTTATGGAAAAGCAGGCGCGGGCCGTCCACTGCCAATCCGCGTTTACGATTGACAGCGTTCGACTTTCCTCGCCAATCGCAGCGAGGAGACGACATTGGCCGAGTACGGCACGAGCGAGTTCGACCGGCGCGTCGGAGCGGCCCGGCGGCAGGTCGCGGCGCTGCCCCTGTGGCGTGGGCCGGTGGCGCCAAAGGAACTGCGCGGCGGCATCACCAACCTAAACTTCCTTGTTGAGGATTCGGGGCGGAAGGTCGTGGTACGCATCGGCGGCGACATCGAAGCGCACGGCATCGTACGACGGAACGAGCTGGCCGCCGCCCGCGCGGCGGCCGCCGCAGGGGTCGCGCCGCCGGTCGTCTACGCGGGGCCCGGCGTGCTCGTAACGGAGTATATCCGCGGCCGCCCGCTCACGCCGGATGACGTCAGGAAGCCCGAGAATCTGCCGCGGCTCGTCGCGCTGATACGCCGCGCGCACCGGGAAACCCCACGCCATCTCAGAGGACCCGGCGTTCTCTTCTGGGTGTTCCACGTCATCCGCGACTACGAGCACGCGCTGCTCGACGATGTCGAGCCGGGCCTGCTGCAGCGACTTGTCGAACAGGCGCGCGAGCTCGCCGAGGCGGTCGGGCCGATCGAGCTGGTGTTCGGTCACAACGACCTGCTCGCGGCCAACTTCATCGACGACGGGAACCGATTGTGGCTGGTCGACTGGGAGTATGCCGGATTCAACTCGTCGCTCTTCGACCTCAGCGGCTTGAGCTCCAACAGCGACATGCCGCTCGTCCTGCGCGAGCAGATGCTGGAGGTCTACTATGAGCGGCCTGTGACCGACGAGCTCCGCTGCCGCTTCGCCGCGATGACCGCGGCTTCTCTGCTGCGCGAGACGATGTGGAGTATGGTGTCGGAGCTGCACGCACAGCTCGATTTCGACTACGGGTCCTACACCTCGGAGAACTTCGCGCGCTTCGAAAAGGCCTACAACGCTTTCACAGCGATGGACCGGCCGTGAGCCTGCCCGATTCGACGAAAGTCGTGGTGATCGGCGGCGGCATCGTCGGCTGCTCGGTCGCCTACCACCTGGGCAAGATCGGATGGAACGACGTGCTCCTCCTGGAGCGCGCCAAGCTCTCATCCGGTTCCACTTGGCACGCGGCGGGGTTGGTCGGACAGCTTCGCAGCGACGCCAACGTCACGCGGCTAATCGGCTACTCAATATCGCTTTACGACCGCCTGGAGGCGGAAACCGGCCTTGCCACCGGCTGGAAGATGAACGGCGGCCTGCGGCTCGCCTGCAGCGATGCGCGCTGGGCCGAGGTGAAGCGGCAGGCTGCCGCCGCGCGGAGCTTCGGGCTAGAGATGCACCTGCTCACGCCCACGCAGGTGCAGAAACTCTGGCCATTGATGACGATCGACGACGTGGTCGGCGGCGCATTCCTCCCCACCGACGGGCAGGCGAGCCCGAGCGACATTGTCCAGGCTCTGGCGCGCGGCGCGCGGCGGGCGGGCATCACCCTCCGCGAAAGCACAGCCGTGACGTCCATCAGCGTCGAAGGCGGCGTGGTGCGCGGCGTGCAAACTCCCGAAGGGTCCGTCGCCTGCGAGAAGGTCGTGATCGCCGCCGGCCAGTGGTCGCGCGCGGTCGGACGGATGGCCGGCGTCAACGTGCCG
>CAZARE010000148.1:0-4714 GCA_964487455.1 uncultured Propylenella sp. | reverse complement strand
GACCGTGGAGGTGCCGATCTTGTCATAGGAAATGCGGTGGAAGACTTCCGAGAAGCCGTCCATGCGCTTCTCGAAGAGGGGCTCCACCGCCTCCGGCGTCACGTCGCGGCCGGTGAAGCCGGTGCCGCCAGTTGTGATGATAACGTCGACGCCCTCGTCGGCGATCCAGTCCTTCACGACGGCGCGGATGTCGTCGATCTCGTCGCGCACGATCCTCCGGTGTGCGAGCACGTGGCCGGCCTCCGCGATGCGCGCCGCCAGCGTGTCGCCGGACCTGTCGTCGGCCATGGCGCGCGAGTCCGACACCGTGAGGACTGTGATGCGCACGGGAAGGAAGGGGCGGCTTTCGTCGAGACCGGGCATGGCTCAGCATGAGGGGCGTTGGAGCAACTTGCAAGCAATGCCAGCGGCAAGTCCCGCTACTTCACGACCTGCACCGGCTCCTGGTCCAGCACCGTCGAATCCTCGGCGCGCGGGTCGAGCGAGGCGCTCTCCGGGGTGAGGCCGCGCCCGCTCGGCACCGGGCGATAGGCTTCGCGCACGCTCTCCGGGATGGGGGCGCGCCTTGTGGTGCGGTAATAGGCGTAGCCGGCGATGATCGCATGGCCGCTCGCCGTGGCGATGAACAGCGCCTCCGGGCCGAGCGCCGTCATGGCGGCGCTTGCCGCGAGCGGACCGATCATGGTGCCCACCCCGTAGAGCAGCAGCAGGCCGCCGGAGACGATGACGAACTCGCTGGCGTCGGCATAGTCGTTGGCGTGCGCCACGGCGAGACCGTAGAGCGGATAGGCAAGCGCGCCATAGACGGCGATGAGCGGCAATACGGCGTTGGGCGAAACGGGCTTCAAGATGAAGATCACCAGCCCCGCGAGCGCGGCGCCGAGCGCGGCGGCGATGATGACGTAGCGGCGATCGACCTTGTCGGAGACGCGGCCGGCGGGGATTTGCGTCAGCGCGCCGCACACCACCGTGATCGCCATCATCAGGGCGATTGCCGGCGTGCCGAGCCCGATGCCGATGCCCCAGACCGCGCCGAGCGTGCCGAAGGCGCCGTTGATGACGCCGACCAGAAGCACCGTGACCGAAGCGACGGGCGAATTGGCGAAGAGGCGCTTGAGGTCAAGCTGCACGCGGGTCAGCGGCTGTGGCTGGGCGGCCGTCGACAGCGCCGTCGGCAGCACCGCGAGACAATAGAGAATGGCGCCCGCCATGAACAACGCGGTCGTCTGCGGATTTCCGAGCCCGACGCCGAGTTGCCCCACCGTGATGCCGAAATAGCTGAGCATCAGGTAGATCGCGAAGATCGTGCCGCGGCTCTCGTTGGTCGAGCGCTCGTTCAGCCAGCTCTCCAGGATCATGAAGGCCCCGGCGACGAAGAACCCGGAGCCGATCCTCAGGACGATCCAGGCGATCGGCATGACGATGAGACCGTTCAGGAGAATGATGATGGCGGCGCACGCGGCCGAACAGGCGAAGGCGCGGGTATGGCCGACGCGGCGCACGATGATGGGAGCCGCGAGGCAGCCGAGGATGAAGCCGATCGCCCAGCCGGTGCCGATGAGGCCGATCTCGGCGGTGGAGAACCCGGCCGCCGCGCCGGAGAGCGGCAGCAGCAGCGCGTGCAGCCCGGTGCCGGTGAGCAGCATCGCCGTCGACAAGAGCAACGCGATGACGGGGGTGATCTGTCGGGCCAAGAGCAACGATCCCTGAGAGCGAATAGGGCGCGGGTCGGCGGCCCCGCGGAGCCCTTACCACAGCCAGCTCAAATATGACGCAGTTGAGGCGCGACACGCGAGGTCTTGGCTGCGACGGGATGCGCCGCGAGCGGCGCGGCGGCACGTCAGCTCGACGGCGCGGGAAGAATATCGGACGAGCCGGCCTGCGAGCGTGGAATCACGCTGATTGATCCATCGGTCTCCAGGATGATTGCGGCGATGTCACTCCGGTCCGGCCTGCCGTCGGAGCGGATGGCGGCCAGCACCTCTTCCCGGGTGATCCTCTGCCGCCGCATCGCGCCGTCGAGGAACTCGCCGTCGCGGAAGAGGAGGGACGGCTCGCTCTTGACGATCGCCTGGAACCAGGGCGAGCGGACCGAAAGCCACGTGATCGCCGCCTGCAGGGAGATGAGCAGCGCCAGCGCCACGACCCCTTCCAACAGCGCGACGTCCTTCGATAGCACAATGGTGGCGAGCGTGGAGCCGAGCGCCACCGTGACGACGAGGTCGAAGGCGTTGAGCTTGGTCAACGTGCGCTTGCCCGATACGCGGAGGATGATGACGAGCGCGGCGTAAGCGAGCGTCCCCACGAGAAGCACGCGGCCCAGGCCCGCCCAGCTGTCGAAGAACATCGGCGCTTTCCCCCACGAGGTAAAGTGGCGCGCGGCGCACGCGACCGCGCCCAATCAGGCTATGCGGTCAACGCGCGGCGCGCCGGGCCGCTCCCTGGGAGGGGCGGCCCGTCTTTCGTGCGGCTTGGGGCCAGGTTGGGGGAAGCTTACTCGGCGGCTTGCGGCAGCTCCGCCACCTCGCCGCGCGCCGGGTAGTCCTTGTCGATGACGAAGTCGAGCGCGGTGAGCACGTCGGCGAAATGCGGGCGCGAGAACGGCATGGTCTGCACCGCCGACCAATAGAGCGTGCCGTCGGGGCGCACCAGGAAGAGCCCCGGCTCGGAGAACAGCGCCGGCTCCTCGATGCCGATCGAGGTCTTGCCGCGCCCGGACGATATGAACAGGCCCCAGGCGCGCGCGTCCTTCAGTTTGAGCCCGTAGGCGACGCGTGTGTTCGTCAGCCCCCAGTCGGCCTTCGCCTGCTCGCCGCGCTCTTTGTCGTCGGAGGAAAGCGCCAGCACCTTGACGCCGCGCTTGTCGAATTCCGAGAGCTTCGATTCAAGGTCGGCGAGATAGCGCTTGCACTGCGGGCAGTGCAGCCCGCGATAGAAGACCAGCATGGTGAAGCGTTCCGGCTTCTCGGCGGCGAGATCGAACGCGCCGCCCCCGGCAAGCGGCACGGAAAGCGGCGGCACCTTTTGGCGCGGGACGAGAGGGACGATGTCGGACATGGTGGGCGCTGCCTGTAGGTGGATGGTGAAGAATAGCGTGCGCTAGTCGCAGCGGAGAATGCCGAAGCGGCGGGTCGGCGACAATGGCGAAATGTCACGAAGGGGTGAGCGCAAGGTGAGATACCGGCGCTTCATCTGGGCGCTTCCAGGTGGGCGAGGTGATCGCGATTTGCCCAGCTATTCCCCGGCAAGGCGCCTGCCGGCTGAAAGCACGGCCGCGTCGGTTCCGAGCGCCGTGGTGACGCTGCCGCTCCTCTCGTCGTAGGGCGCGCCGTGAAAGCGCGGGTCTTGCCACGGACCGGCGGTGATGGTGACGCCGCGAAAAACGAGGCGGCCGCCGACCCGGGCCAGATGCATGCCGCCGGACGACGATCCGCTCGCGTCGCAGTCGGTCCGGTAGAAGTTCGTCGCCTCGGTGGAGATCGGCACACGGCGCACTGAGCAGCCCTGCGCCACCGGCACGCTGGGATCGACCTCGCGCTCCATGCCGGCCGGATGCGCCGTGATCACGATGAGCCGGTCTCCGGTTGTGACGGGCACGCTTTCCTCGACCGGGAAGGGCGCAGCGCCTGGGATGGGCGCCGCCAGGGTCGCGATGGCGAAGTCGTCGTTGGAGCCGGCGCGCGGCGGTATCGCTCCGAAGGCCGCGAGGCCGGGCGCGGTGAGCACGTCGACCTTTACCGACTCAGCCGCCTGGTTCTTGAAGAAGCATTGCGAGCGCAGCACTCCGTCGCGCGTGAAGAAGATGTGCGCGGCGGTGATGATGTGACGGTCGGTCAGGAACAGCGCGCCGGTGCCCACGGACGGCGTCGGAAGGAAGCATCCGACGAAGCCCGAGACCGTGCGGATGCGGCTGATCTCCTCCGTCGACAGACCAAGCTCCGGTCCGATCTTCAGCAGCGAGTCGCGCTCGTCGGTTCCGTCGATGACGTTGACGCGGTGGAGCGGCGCGGTGCCGCCGGTAGTGGCCGGCAAGGGCGGCGCCGCCAGGATGGCGAGCGCAAGGGCTGCGGTGAGAAGTTTCAAGGTCCGCTCCGTCCGAGCGCGGGGGTCAGCTTTCCGCCAGGGCGGCTCTCACCGCCAGCATGTCCCGCCACGCCAGCCGCTTCTGCAAGGGCTGGCGGAGGAGATAGGCCGGGTGCAGCGTGGCCATGGCGCGGATTTCGCGCCGGCCGGTATCGTAGCTCCGCCATTGGCCGCGGAGGCGTAAAATCCCTTCGCTCGTCTTCAGTATCTGCTTGGCCGAGGCGCCGCCCAAGAGCACCAGCACGTCGGGGTCGACCAGCGTGATCTGCCGCTCGATGAAGGGGCGGCAGATCTCCGTCTCCTGCGGCGTCGGCGTGCGGTTGCCGGGCGGCCGCCAGGGGATGACGTTGGCGATATAGGCGCTTGACCGGTCGAGCCCGATCGCCGCGATCATGCGGTCGAGCAGCTGTCCGGACCTGCCGACGAAAGGGAGGCCCTGCAGGTCCTCCTCGAAGCCCGGCGCCTCGCCGACGAACATGACGCGCGCATCCGGGTTGCCGTCGGCGAAGACGAGATTGGTCGCGGTGAAGCGGAGATTGCACCCCTGAAACGTCTCCAGCGTGGCGCGGAGGTCGTCGAGCGTCTCGCAGGTGGCGGCCGCCTCGCGCGCCGCCATGATCGCGGCGTCGGA
>CAZARE010000147.1:0-19201 GCA_964487455.1 uncultured Propylenella sp. | reverse complement strand
TCGAGTTTCAGCGCGTCCAGGGCGCGCCGCTGTTGTAGCGCACGGATGGCATCGCGCACCGCCTCGCTAGCGTTGCGGTAATCCCCGGCCTTCAGAACCTCGTCGATGAAGGCGTTCTGCTCTGGCGTGAGGCTAATATTGCGGGTCGGCATCGGCCCAATCTCCTGTATTGCAGGACGATAGCGCTTTTGGCAACAGTTGCCAACACGCGATGGGCCGCGGGCGTACGAAGCGGGACGGGGCGGTTCCGGACTATGGTCCTTCGAGACCGTGGCTCAGGGTGCCGCGAGGCGCCGGCTTCCTTCCCAAACCTCCGCCCGGGCCGCGGGGAGAGAGAGCGCATGCCTGCCTGGCTTCGCCTCCGGTGGCGTCGGTTCAGCGGAGCCGTTATGTGAGGACGGCTGGACGGAAACGGCGGGACGCCAGGGAGCAGGCATGGCGACGAGCTACGACGTGATCATCATCGGCTCCGGCCCCGGCGGCTACGTGGCGGCGATCCGCGCCGCACAGCTCGGCCTCAAGGCTGCCATCGTGGAGAAAGCCTATCTCGGCGGCATCTGCCTCAACTGGGGCTGCATCCCGACCAAGGCGCTGCTCCGCTCCGCCGATGTCTATCACGCCATGCGGCAGGCCAAGGACTTCGGCCTCACCGCCGACAATGTCGGCTTCGACATCGCTCAAGTGGTGAAGCGCTCGCGCGGCGTGGCGGGCCAGCTCAACCAGGGCGTCGGCTTCCTTCTGAAGAAGAACAAGGTGGACGTGATCTGGGGCGCCGCAAAGCTCATCGGAAAAGGCAAGGTCGCGGTGGAAGCGACTGAGAACGCTCCAAAAGGCGCGCTCGGCGCCGGCGAATATTCAGCCAAGCACATCGTCGTCGCCACCGGCGCGCGCCCGCGCGAGCTGCCGGGGCTGGAGCGCGACGAGAAGCTGGTGTGGAGCTATTTCGAGGCGATGGTGCCGCCGGAAATGCCAAAGTCGCTGCTCGTCGTCGGCTCAGGCGCCATCGGCATCGAGTTCGCGTCGTTCTTCCGCGCGCTCGGCGCGGAGGTGACGGTGGTCGAGATCCTGCCGCAGATCCTGCCCGTGGAGGACGACGAGATCGCCGCCCACGCCAGGAAGCGTTTCGAGAAGCAGGGCATCAAGATCCACACCGAGGCGAAGGTGACGAAACTCGACAAGGGCGCGAACGATGTCACCGCTGCGATTGAGCTGAAGGGCGGCAAGACGGAGACGCTGAAGGTCGACCGGGTCATCTCCGCCGTCGGAGTCGTCGGCAATATCGAGGGGCTCGGCCTGGAAGCGCTCGGCGTCAAGACGGAGAAGGGCATCGTCGTCGCCGACGGCCTCGGCCGCACCAACGTGGAGGGCGTCTATGCCATCGGCGACGTCGCCGGCGCGCCCATGCTGGCCCACAAGGCGAGCCACGAGGGCGTCGTCTGCGTGGAAGCGATCGCCGGCCGGCACCCGCACGCCATGGACAAGCTCAAGATCCCCGGCTGCACCTATTGCAATCCGCAGATCGCCTCAGTCGGCCTCACCGAGGCAAAAGCGAAAGAGGCCGGCCACGACGTGAAGGTCGGCCGCTTCCCCTTCATCGGCAACGGCAAGGCCATCGCGCTCGGCGAGCCGGAGGGCATGGTCAAGACCGTCTTCGACGCCAAGACCGGCCAGCTTCTGGGCGCGCACCTGGTCGGCGCGGAGGTGACCGAGCTCATCCAGGGCTTCGTGGTGGCGATGAACCTGGAGACTACCGAGCAGGAGCTGATCGACAGTATCTTCCCGCACCCGACGATCTCGGAAACCATGCACGAGAGCGTGCTTGACGCCTACGGACGTGTTATCCACGTGTAGAGCGGCGCGGGCTGGCGCCGGGAGCCAGAAGGAGATGGCGATGCAGGGATTTGGCTGGATTATGACGATCATCATCGGCGGGGTCGCTGGATGGATTGCCGAGAAGGCGATGGGCGGCGATCACGGCCTCCTCACCAACATAATTCTGGGCATTCTCGGCGCCGTCATTTTGAACGCCATTCTCGTCGGCCTCTTCGGGACGACGCTTGGCGGATTTGTCGGCCAGTTGATCGTGGCGGCGATTGGCGCCTGCATCCTGATCTTCGGCTACCGTTTGATCCGCGGCCGCGCCTGAGCGGAGTCTCGTGGTCACGCTGATCGATAATCTCGAACGGCCCGTGGGCGGCGCAATCCGCCCGCGGCATCCGGAGAAGGCGCACCGGCCGGACAGCCCGGTGCTGAAGAAGCCCGAGTGGATCCGCGTGCGGGCGCCCGGATCGCCCGAATGGGCGGAGACGCGCGACATCGTGCGCGAGAACAACCTGGTCACCGTCTGCGAGGAGGCGGGCTGTCCGAATGTCGGCGAGTGCTGGTCGAAGAAGCACGCCAGCTTCATGATCCTCGGCGACACCTGCACGCGCGCCTGCGCCTTCTGCAACGTGAAAACGGGCATCCCCGGTGCCGTCGATCCGGACGAGCCCGAGCACCTCGCCAACGCCGTCGCCAAGATGGGGCTGAAGCACGTGGTGGTGACCTCGGTCGACCGCGACGACCTCGCCGACGGCGGAGCGGGGCACTTCGCCGCCGTCATCCGCGCCGTCCGCGCCCGCTCGCCGGAAACGACGATCGAGGTGCTGACGCCGGATTTCCTTCGCAAGGACGACGCCTTGGAGACCGTGGTTGAAGCAAGACCGGATGTTTTCAACCACAATCTGGAGACCGTCCCGTCGCTCTACCTGACGGTGCGCCCCGGTGCCCGCTACTTCCATTCCGTGCGCTTGCTCCAGCGGGCGAAGGAGCTCGACCGTGAGATGTTCACCAAGTCGGGCATGATGGTCGGCCTCGGCGAGACGCGGACTGAGGTCATGCAGGTGATGGACGATCTGCGCGCCGCGGATGTCGATTTTCTGACCATCGGCCAATATTTGCAGCCGACTAGGAAGCATCACCCGGTGAAGGAGTTCATCACGCCCGAAGCGTTCCGCTCCTGCGAGGCGATCGCTTATGCGAAGGGATTCCTGCTCGTCTCGGCCAGCCCGCTCACGCGCTCCTCGCACCACGCCGGCGAGGACTTCGAGCGGCTCCGCGCTGCCCGGTCCGCACGCGCTTAGTCGCGGGCGCAATGCCGCACTTCAATACGACCCGCCACGTCGCGCATTCGTCCGAAAAGATGTTCGATCTTGTCGCCGATGTGGAGCGCTATCCTGAGTTCGTGCCCTTCTGCGAGAGGCTCACCGTGCGCAAGCGCCAGCGGCAGAACGGTCGCGAGGTCGCTATCGCCGACATGACGATCGGCTACAAGCTGGTGCGCGAGACATTCACGTCGAAGGTCACGTTCGACCGTCAGGCTCTTGAGATCCGGGCCGATTACCTCGCCGGCCCGTTTCGCAGCATGGAGAACCGCTGGAGCTTCCGCCCGCTTTCCGACGGCGGCTCCGAGATTCGGTTCTTCATCACCTACGAGTTCCGCAGCCGCGCACTCGCCGTGTTGATGGGGGCCGTCTTCGACCGCGCCTTTCGCATGTTCGTGCACGCCTTCGAGACCCGCGCCGACAAGGTCTATGGGCGGGAGCAACGGAGCTCCCTCCCATAGCGGTGGCCGTGAACCAGCCGGGCGAGGGGTGTCTCGGCTGGAATTCGGATGGAGCGCTCGAACAGACGCTCCTTTCCCTGCGGGCGGCAATCACTCGTCGCCTTCGGCGCTCTCCTGGGTGAGAGGGCGGTTACAGGAGCGTCCGCACAAGAATGAAGGCTTCGGCCGCGCTTGCGAGCCGGATGCGCTGCCGGCCGATGTCGCCAAGGCGGATCTCGCGATGGACGATATCTCCCTTTCGCAGTGCCGCGGCGAGGTGGACGAGCCCGACGGGTTTCTCCGCGCTGCCTCCGTCCGGACCGGCAATGCCGGTGACTGAAACCGCGAGGTCGGCGCGCGAGTTCGCGATCGCCCCCGTGGCCATGGCGCGCGCGACCGGCTCGCTGACCGCGCCGTGCTTCTCGATGAGCTCGGCGGGCACGCCAAGCATCTCGGTCTTCGCCTCGTTCGAATAGGTGACGAAGCCTCGTTCGAGGACCACGGATGAGCCGGGCACCTCCGTCAGGATCGCCGCGATCAGGCCCCCAGTGCATGACTCCGCCGTCGCGAGCGTCAGGCGGCCGACCCTGAAGGCATCGAGCAGATCGCGCGCCTTCAGGACGAGCGCTGCGAAATCGTGATCCGTGAGGGTGTTCGTCATCCGGCTGGCAGCAAAGCCGTGGCGATCGCCAGAGCGGCGATGCCTTCGCCGCGCCCGATGAATCCCATCTTCTCGTTCGTCGTCGCCTTCACGCCGACGCGGTCGGCGCCGATCCCCGCCAGCTCTGCGATGCGCGCCTGCATCTGCCGGCGGTGCGGGCCGATCTTCGGCGCCTCGCAAACGAGCGTGACGTCGAGATTAACGATGCGTCCGCCCTTGGCGCGCACGCGGCGGACCGCTTCGGCCAGGAAGCGGTCTGAGGAGGCGCCTTTCCACTGCGGGTCGGACGGAGGGAAGTGCTCGCCGATGTCGCCGTCGCCGATGGTGCCGAGCAGCGCGTCCGTCAGCGCGTGCAGGCCGACATCCGCGTCGGAGTGACCCACGAGAGCTTGGTCGTGAGGAATCTCCACGCCGCACAGCCAGACGGAGCTGCCGTCCCCGAAGGCGTGTACGTCGAAGCCCTGGCCGGTGCGCGTCTCCATCGCCATCGTCAGCATCCGTTCAGCCGCGGCGAAGTCCGCCGGGCTGGTGAGCTTGATGTTCGCGCGGTCGCCTTCGACCGCGTGCACGGGGAGTCCGCAAAGCGCGGCGACGGCGTCGTCGTCGGTGAGGCTGTCGTGGCCCGCCTCGGCCGCGCGCCG
Organism: uncultured Propylenella sp.; assembly: GCA_964487455.1. Classification (GTDB taxonomy): domain Bacteria; phylum Pseudomonadota; class Alphaproteobacteria; order Rhizobiales; family Afifellaceae; genus DASWJZ01. Next base: position 14,316 of record CAZARE010000147.1, on the reverse strand, counting down.
GTGTGCCTGAAGCAGCGCGTCGTACGGGAACCCCTGCGGCGTCTGCGCCGTTGCCAGCGCCTCGCGTGGAACCGTGGCGGCGACCGCGCCGGCCTCGATCCGTTTCACCGTTTCCGTCACGGGCAGGACGGGGACGGCTCCATGCTCCGCATCGCAGGCGGCTATCACGCGTCCGATCACATCTGCGGTGACGAACGGCCGGGCCGCGTCATGGACGAGGACGAGGCGCGGCGCCCGGGCCGCCAACGCTTCCAGGCCATTTCGCACCGATTGCTGCCGTGTTCGGCCGCCCGCCACGGGCGGCAGCAATTTGGGGAGTCCGGCGACCGCGTCGGCATAGGCCTGCTCGTCGCCTTCGCCGATGACCACCTGGACCACGTCGATCCCCGCGTGCGACCCGAGCGCCTCGACTGTGCGCTGCAACACGGTCCTGTCGCCCAGGCGCACGTATTGCTTGGGCAGATCGCGCCCCGCACGGCTGCCGCGGCCGGCGGCCACGACCAGCGCCAGCACCTCGCAGTTTTCGGTTTTTGCGTCGTCTGGCATGTTCGGTTCGTGCCGGATCCTGCCGGGCTCATAACATAGGCCTCCAGGCGCGTCCCCTCTTGCGCCTTTCCGCTGAATGGCTATTCTGAGGGCAGTTTTCGGAGTGCATAAATATTAGGCAAATGTCGGCGTTGGATTCCAGCGGTGCCGCGGCGGGGCAGGCGTTCGAGGGCGGGGCCGGCTCCGTTCTGAACGCGCTACCGCACCCCGTCGTGACGGTGACGGCGGATGGGCGCATTTCCGGGGCGAACCAGGCGGCGGAGATATTCTTCCAGAACTCTGCGTCGGTGCTGCTCCGGCACGACTTGGCGCACTTCGTGCCGTTCGGCAGCCCGCTTTTCAGCCTGATCGAGCAGGTGCGCGCCAGCGGCGCTGCGGTCACGGAACACCGCGTCGATGTCAGCTCGCCCCGGCTGGGGCCGGACCGCGTGGTCGACATCTACGCCTCCCCGTTGGCGGAGCGCGTTGGGCAGGTGGCGGTCATGCTTCTTGCTCGCTCCATGACGGAGAAGATCGACCGTCAGCTCACACACCGGGGCGCGGCGCGCACGGTGACCGGTCTCGCGTCAATGCTGGCGCACGAGATCAAGAACCCGCTCTCCGGCATTCGCGGCGCGGCGCAGCTCCTGGAGGCGGACGCCGACGAGAACGGCCGGGCGCTGACCCGTCTGATCTGCGACGAGGCGGATCGCATCGTTGGTCTCGTCAATCGTATGGAGACATTCGCCGACCAGCGTCCGGCGGAGCGTGAAGCGGTGAACATCCACTCAATCCTCGAGCGCGTGAAGACGATCGCGCGCAGCGGCTTTGCCCGCGGCATCCGCATGGCTGAGGAATACGACCCCTCGCTTCCCCCGGTTCACGCCAACCGCGACCAGCTGATCCAGGTCTTCTTGAACCTCGCCAAGAACGCCGCCGAAGCGCTTGCGGGAACCAAGGACCCGGAGATCGTTTTGCGCACGGCATTTCGTCCCGGCATCCGCTTGTCGATGCCCGGCAGCCGCAGCCGCGTCAGTCTGCCGTTGGAGTTCTCCGTGATCGACAATGGCCCGGGCGTGCCGGACGATCTGTTGCCCTATCTCTTCGACCCCTTCGTCACGTCCAAGACAAATGGAACCGGGCTCGGTCTCGCCCTCGTCGCCAAGATCATCGGCGACCATGGCGGCGTCATCGAGTGCGACTCCCAGCCGCGGCGCACGTCCTTCCGCATCCTCATGCCGGCACATGCCGGCGACGGCGCCGATGAGGAGATGAAGTCACAGCAATGACGAGCGGAACCATTCTCGTCGCGGACGACGACGCCGCCATCCGCACGGTGCTCAATCAGGCCCTGTCGCGCTCCGGCTACACCGTGCGCCTCACCTCGAACGCGGCCACGCTCTGGCGCTGGGTGGCGGAAGGCGAGGGGGATGTGGTCATCACCGATGTGGTCATGCCGGACGGGAACGCTTTCGATCTGATCCCGCGCATCAAGCGCACGCGCCCCGATCTGCCGGTCGTGGTGATGAGCGCGCACAACACTTTCATGACGGCGATCCGCGCGTCGGAGAAGGGCGCCTACGACTATCTGCCGAAGCCCTTCGACCTGAAGGAGCTGACCGCGATCGTCGGCCGCGCGCTGGCCGAGCCGCGGGACCGGTCGCGTGCCGAATCGGATGGGGAGGGCGACGAGGCCATCCCGCTCGTCGGTCGCTCGCCTGCCATGCAGGACATCTACCGTATGCTGGCGCGGCTGATGCAGACCGACCTGACCGTGATGATCTCCGGCGAGTCGGGCACCGGCAAGGAGCTGGTCGCGCGTGCCCTCCACGACTACGGCAAGCGGCGCAAGGGGCCCTTCGTCCCCGTCAACATGGCGGCGATCCCGCGCGACCTGATCGAGTCGGAGCTGTTTGGCCATGAGCGCGGGGCGTTCACGGGAGCTCAGGCACGCTCCTCCGGGCGCTTCGAGCAGGCCGAGGGCGGCACGCTGTTCCTCGACGAGATCGGCGACATGCCGATGGACGCGCAGACGCGGCTTCTCAGGGTTCTGCAGCAAGGCGAGTACACGACTGTGGGCGGCCGGACGCCGATCCGCACCGACGTCCGCATCATCGCCGCCACCAACAGGGATCTGCGGCAGCTCATCCGCCAGGGGCTGTTCCGTGAGGACCTATTCTTCCGGCTGAACGTTGTTCCGATCCGCATCCCGCCGTTGCGCGAGCGGACCGACGACATTTCGGACCTGGTCCGCCATTTCCTTGGCGCCGCCGAGCGCGAAGGCCTGCCGGCGAAAACCATCGAGCCGGCCGGGGTCGAAGCGATGCGACGCTATCGCTGGCCGGGCAATGTGCGCGAGCTGGAGAACCTTATCCGCCGGCTGACTGCGCTCTATCCGCAGGAGACGCTGACCGCGGCCACAGTCGAAGGCGAGCTCGGTCCCATGGCGGAGATCGATGCCGCGCCCAAGGATGAGGCGGACAGCATCGGCGGCACGCTCGAACGGCACCTGGCCAGCTATTTTGTTGAGTTCGGCGACGGGTTACCCCCGCCCGGTCTCTATCAGCGCGTCTTGCGCGAGGTCGAATTGCCGCTGATCAGCGCGGCGCTCGGGGCGACCCGCGGCAATCAGATCAAGGCGGCGGAGTTGTTGGGCCTCAACCGCAATACGCTGCGCAAGAAGATCCGCGAGCTCGACATCCACGTGATGCGCCGCGGCGTTTGACTGGCATCCGCCGGCCGTCTTAATAGTGACAAATTGGTCACGCCTGTTGCGCGGGCGCATCTTGGTACGGACGATGCGCGCCGGGAGCATTCTGGGGGACTGGCGGTTTTCATGGTTACGGCGGCGAGCGCAGCAATCGCAGGACCTCCCGACGACCGGCGGCGGCTTTCCCGGTTGATCGGGCTATTGATCGTGCTCTGCGCAGTGACCGCTGCGGTCGGCTCGTTTCTCATCCTGACCGGCCAGACGCCCATCCAACCGACGCCGCTTGTGGTCCGAACGGCCGGCATCGTGAACGGGCTGATCGTTCTCCTGCTTATCGGCATCGTCGCCTACGAGGCGGCCGGCCTCTGGATCGCGCGTCGCCGTGGGCGGGCGGCGGCGCGGCTGCACGTGCGCATCGTCCTGCTCTTTTCCATCATCGCGGCGATGCCGGCCATCCTGATGATGGTGATTGCCTCGGTCACTTTGAACAAGGGGCTGGATCGCTGGTTCGGCGGCCGGGTGCCGGCGATTATCGACACGTCCCGCGCGGTCGCGCAGGCCTATGTCGAGGAGCACAGCAGGATGCTGGCGCTCGACCTCCTGGCTATCGCCGGCGAGTTCAACCGGGTAACGCCCGATATCGACGCCAACGCGAGGGCCATCTCCAGCTACCTCACCAACCAGGCCAAGCTCCGCGGCCTCTCCTCGATCCAGATGATTCGCAGGGACAACAGCCTCATCCTGGAAGGGGAGACGGAGAGCGAGGAGGACGTTCCCCCGGCGCCGCCGAGCATTTTCGAGCGTCTCGACTCGGGCCAGCCGGCCCTCATCGCTCCCGGCACGACCAACCTTGTCGGCGGGGTCATCAAGCTCACCGGCTTCGAGGACGTCTACCTGTACCTGGCCCGGCCGATCGACCCGCGCGTCGTCCGCAACCTGCGGCTCACCGAGGAGAACGCCGCCGAATATGCACAGCTGGAGGCCAACCGCTTCGGTGTACAGGTCGCCTTCGGCATCGTTTTCGCGGGCGTTGCGCTCGTCGTGCTCTTGTCCGCCATCTGGATAGGGCTCGGCTTCGCACGCGGGCTGGTCTCTCCCATCCGGAGGCTGATCGCCGCCGCTCAGGAGATCGCCGGCGGCAACCTTGATGTGCGCGTTCCCGTGCGCGGCTCGACTGGCGACATCGGCGTGCTCGCCGAGACCTTCAACACCATGACCGGGCAGGTGAAGTCGCAGCGCGACGAGCTGTTGGCCGCGAACGCGCAAATGGATCAGCGGCGGCGCTTCACCGAGGCAGTGCTGTCGGGCGTCTCCGCAGGCGTCATCGGCCTCGACGGCGATTACCGGGTGACCCTCGTCAACCGCTCTGCGCTTGAAGCTCTGGGCATGCAGGAGTCGGACTTGGTTGGCCAGAGCCTCGGCGACGCTATTCCGGCGCTGCAGCCCGTGCTTGAGGGTGCAAGCTATCGTGAACGCGGGCCGGTGCGGGATCAGATTCAGCTCTTTCTGGAGGGCGAGCAGCGCACGTTCAACGTTCAGGTGACCCAGGAGCGCTCCGGCGCCAAGGTCGAAGGGCTCGTCGTCACGCTCGACGATATCACCGATCTTACCGCGGCGGAGCGCCGTTCCGCCTGGGCCGATGTGGCGCGGCGCATCGCTCACGAGATCAAGAACCCCCTGACGCCGATCCAGCTTTCCGCCGAACGGTTGAAGCGTCGCTTCGGCGAACGGGTCGGGGCCGAGGATCGCGGCGTCTTCGATCAGTGCACCGAGACGATCGTGCGTCAGGTCGGTGACATCCGGCGCATGGTCGACGAGTTCTCCGGCTTCGCCCGCATGCCGCGGCCGATCATGGAAGAGCGCGACTTGAAGGAGGTCGTGCGCGAGGCGGTGTTCCTGCAGGAGGTGAGCCAGCCCAACATCCGCTTCGAGCTTGATCTGCCGGAGCACCCGGTGACGGCGCAGGTTGACCACAGGCTGGTGACGCAGGCGCTGACCAACATCGTCAAGAATGCGGCGGAGTCGATTGAATCGGCGCGTCGTCTCGATAGCGAGCCCGGCGTCATCAGTGTGACTGTATCGATGGATGCGACGCGCGCGTTGATCGATGTGGAGGACAACGGCAAGGGCTTGCCGCAGGAAGATCGCGAGCGTCTCCTGGAGCCCTACATGACGACCCGCGAAAAGGGGACCGGCCTCGGCCTCGCCATCGTCCGCAAGATCATGGAGGAGCACGGTGGGTCGATCGCGCTCCTCGACGCGCGCGCCGTGGCCGACGGGGGCAGAGGCGCGCGTGTGCGGCTCGCCTTCCCCCTCATTGCTGAGACCGAATCGCAGCCGGCTGCCGCGGCGGCGCAGTAGAGACCACGGAGAGCAACCATGGCGGCGGACATTCTTGTTGTCGATGACGAGGCCGACATCCGCGAGATCGTCGCCGGTATCCTGGAGGACGAAGGCCATTCCGCGCGTACGGCCAATGACAGCGACGGCGCCCTTTCGGCGATCGGCGCGCGGCGTCCCAACCTGCTCTTCCTCGATATCTGGCTACAGGGGAGTCGGCTCGACGGCCTCTCGCTCCTCGACGAGGTTCACGCGCAGCACCCCGACCTCCCGGTGGTGATCATCTCCGGTCACGGGAACATTGAGACGGCGGTCTCCGCCATCAAGCGCGGCGCCTACGACTATATCGAAAAGCCGTTCAAGGCGGACCGGTTGGTGCTGGTGGCCACGCGCGCGCTCGAAGCGTCGCGGCTTCGGCGCGAGGTCGCCGCGCTGCGGCAGCGCTCCGGCGAGTCCGACGACCTCGTCGGCTCCTCGGCTGTGATGAACCATCTGCGCCAGACGATCGAGCGCGTGGCGCCCACGAACAGCCGCGTGATGATCTTTGGTCCCTCCGGAGCCGGCAAGGAGCAGGTGGCGCGCGCCATCCATCAACGCTCGCAGCGGGCGAGCGGGCCTTTCGTCGTCTTGAATGCGGCGGCGATCACGCCCGACAGCATGGAGATCGAGCTCTTCGGCACCGAGCCGGCGAACGGCGCGTCGCGCCGCGTCGGCGCGCTCGAGGAGGCGCATGGAGGAACCCTCTATCTCGACGAGATCGCCGACATGCCGCGGGAGACGCAGGGCAAGATCCTGCGCGTGCTCGTCGATCAGACCTTTGAGCGGGTAGGGGGCTCGACCAAGGTGAAGGTGGACGTGCGCATCCTTTCCTCGACCGCCCGCGATCTGGAAGCGGCGATCCAGGATGGACAGTTCCGCGAGGACCTTTTCCACCGTCTAAGCGTCGTCCCGCTGCGTGTCCCGGCGCTTGCCGAACGGCGCGAGGATATTCCCGAGCTCGTCGCGCATTTCATGGATCAGGTGTCCGGCTCCACCGGCCTTGCCATCCGCCACATTGGCGACGACGCCATGGCCGTCCTGCAGGCGCACGACTGGCCCGGCAACCTCCGCCAGCTGCGCAACAACGTCGAGCGGCTGATGATCCTCACCCGCGGCGACGCGGAGGCGGTCATTTCCGCCGACATGCTCCCAAAGGAAATCGGCGAGATCCTGCCGTCGACCCCGAGCGAGGGCAGCACGCACATCATGTCGCTGCCCTTGCGCGAGGCGCGCGAAGTCTTCGAGCGCGAGTATCTGACGGCGCAGATCAACCGCTTCAGTGGCAACATCTCGCGCACCGCCGAGTTCGTCGGGATGGAGCGCTCCGCGCTGCACCGCAAGCTGAAGAGCCTTGGCGTCTGATCCATGTCGCGCGTCGCCTATGTGAACGGCCGCTATGTTCCCCATCGCGACGCCAGCGTTCACATCGAGGACCGCGGTTATCAGTTCGCCGATGGCGTCTACGAGGTTTGCGAGATATGGGACCGGCTCGTGGTCGACGAGACGCGGCACCTCGATCGACTGGAGCGCTCGCTCCGCGAGCTCACGATCCAGATGCCGGTATCGCGCGCTGCTCTTCGCGTGCTGATCCGCGAGATCGTCAGGCGCAATCGCGTCTGCGACGGCCTCGTCTACCTCCAGGTGACTCGCGGCGTGGCTCCGCGCGACCATGCCTTTCCGACAAGACCGACGCCGCCTGCTTTGGTGCTGACCGCCAAGAACGTGGCGCGCGCCGCAGGTGAGCGATTGGCGGCGGAGGGCGTCGCGGTGATCACACTTCCGGACAATCGCTGGGAGCGGGTCGACATCAAGTCGGTCGGGCTCTTGCCGAACGCCATTGCGCGGCAGAAGGCGAAAGAGGCTGGCGCGCGCGAAGCGTGGTTCGTCGATCGCGAGGGCTACGTGACCGAGGGGGCGGCGACCACGGCATGGATCGTGACGCGCGACGGCAAGCTCGTCACGCGCCCCAACGGCACGGATATCCTGCCGGGAATCACGCGAATCACCGCCTCCGAGGTGGCCTGCCGCGCGGGGCTGGAAATCGAGGAGCGGAAATTCACGGTCGCTGAGGCCAAGGCTGCCCGGGAAGCGTTTGTGACCGCCGCGAGCACGATCGTCATGCCGGTTGTGCGCATTGACGGCGAGCCGGTTTCGGAGGGAAAGCCGGGGCCCGTGGCCACCGGACTGCGCGCCGCCTTCCACGATGTGGCCGAGAAGGTCGGCTGAGCCTGGACCTTTGTCCGGTGGCAATTCCGTGCCAGGGGGTGACAGTGCAGTGCGAAAAGGGCAATCTGTCGCGTGATCTTCGCGAAAGGGCGGGGCTCAAATAAGATGGCTGAAAAGAGTCACAACCTGCAGGACACGTTCCTCAATCATGTCCGTAAGGCCAAGATTCCGCTGACGATTTTCCTCGTTAACGGGGTCAAGCTTCAGGGTGTGGTGACCTGGTTCGACAATTTTTGCCTGCTCTTGCGGCGCGATGGTCACTCGCAACTCGTCTACAAGCACGCCATATCGACGGTGATGCCGTCACATCCGGTTCAGCTGTTCGAGCCGGAAGGCGAAGAGGCAAGCGAGTCCTGATTGAAGCCACGAGACAGGCGCGGAACGAAGGATAGCGTCCTTAGCGCGACGGAGCGTCCCGCCGGAGAAGGCCCGCCTGCGCGGCCCGTGCGTGCGCTCGTCATTCTCCCGGACGGACGACACCCGGCTTCCGGAGAAGCCGGGAGGGGTGCCCCGCCCGGACGCACCGGCGAGGCGCGTCTCGCCGAGGCCGTGAGCCTTGCGCAAGCCATCTGGCTCGATGTCGCCGCGGCGCTGATCGTGCCGATGCGCCGGCCTGTTCCCGCGACCTTGATCGGCGCCGGGAAGGTGGAGGAGGTCGCGGCGCTGGTGCGCGTGCACGAAGCCGAGGTGATTATCGTCAATCATCCGCTTACGCCGGTTCAGCAGCACAATCTGGAGAAGGCGTGGTCGGCCAAGGTGCTCGACCGGACGGGTCTGATCCTGGAGATTTTCGGCGAGCGTGCGCGGACGAAGGAAGGCAGCCTCCAGGTCGAATTGGCGCATCTCAATTACCAGAAGGGGCGGCTGGTCAGGTCGTGGACCCATTTGGAGCGTCAGCGCGGCGGCTACGGCTTCCTCGGAGGCCCCGGCGAGACGCAGGTGGAATCGGACCGCCGTCAGATTCAGGCGCGCATCCACAAGATCGAGACCGAGCTTCGCCGCGTCACCAACATGCGCTCAGTGCATCGCGCCGAACGCAAGCGTGTACCGCGGCCGATCGTGGCGCTCGTGGGCTATACGAACGCCGGCAAGTCGACGCTGTTCAACCGGCTGACCGGCGCCAGCATCCTGGCGGAGGACATGCTTTTCGCCACGCTCGACCCGACGCTTCGCCGGGTCCGGCTGCCGCACGGCGAAGAGATCATCCTTTCCGACACCGTCGGGTTCATCTCTGAGCTTCCGACCACCTTGGTCGCGGCCTTCCGCGCCACGCTTGAAGAGGTGCTGGAGGCGGACGTTATCCTGCACGTGCGCGACATCGCTTCGCCGGAATCGCCGCAGCAGGCGTCCGACGTGATGCAGGTGCTCGCCGAACTCGGCATCTCGCCTGGCGATGAGCGCATCGTGGAGGTGTGGAACAAGATCGATCGGCTCGGGCCGTCGCAGCGTGAGGCGCTGAGGGTGAGGGCGGCCTCGGTCGCGCCGCCGGCGGTCGCCGTCTCTGCCGTCACCGGCGAAGGCGTGCCGCATCTGCTGGCGATGGTCGAGCACGTGCTGGTCGGCGGGCGGCCGACCGTGACCGTGGAGCTCGACGCGGATCAACTCGGAGCGGCCCCTTGGCTCTACCAGAACACGGAAGTGCTGGAGCGCGCCGACGATCCTGAGACTGGCCGGGCGCGGCTCAAAGTGCGAGTGGCGGAGAAGCGGCTGGCGCCCTTCCGCGCGTGGGCCGAGCGCGAGCGCGTGGCCGTCGCCGCTGCGTAGCGCTCAAGCGTTCGCAAGAGGGAGACTCGGTCGGCAGCTTGGAGCCGCTCAGGCGGGGGAGGCGGCGCGCTTCGCCTCGTCCCAGAGCGTCTCCATCTCCTCCAGCGATGCGTCCTTCAGTTCGCGCCCCTGATTGCGAAGCTCCGTTTCGATGTGCCCGAAGCGCTCCACGAACTTGGCGTTGGAACGCCGCAGAGCGGTTTCCGGCTCTATCGCCAGGTGGCGGCCGAGGTTGGCGATGGCGAACAGAATGTCGCCGAACTCCTCCTCGATCTGCTCGTCGTCGCGGTCTGGACGCATGAGCTCGTTCTCGAACTCCGCCACTTCCTCGCGCAGCTTCCCGAGCACCGCGTGCGGCTCGTCCCAATCGAAGCCCACCCTGCCGGCACGCTCCTGCAGCCTGACGGCACGGCTGAGCGCGGGGAGGGCGATCGGCACGCTTGCGAGAAGGCCATCCGGACGCTCCGCCTGGCCGTTGCTGCTGCGGCTCGCTGAGCGCTCGGCCTTCTCCTCCGCCTTGATGGCGTTCCAGCGCTCTTTGACGACCTCGGCGTCCTCCGCTTCAAGATTGCCGAAGACGTGCGGGTGGCGGCGGATCATCTTCGCGGTGATCGCCTTCACCACATCTCCGAAGCTGAACTTTCCGGCTTCCTTCGCCATCTGCGCATGGAACACGACCTGCAGCAGCAGGTCGCCGAGCTCGCTCTTGAGATCCTCGAAGTCGCCGCGCTCGATTGCGTCAGCCACCTCGTAGGCTTCCTCGATCGTGTAGGGGGCGATGGACCCGAAATCCTGCGTCAGGTCCCAGGGACAACCGCAGCCCGGCGTCCTCAGCTGCACCATGATGGCGAGAAGATCCTGTATATCCTTGCTGGGCCTCATGCTCGTGTCGGTCCTCATGCTTTCGCGGCTTCGCCGGTGCGGTCCACATGTCCAAGGCTGCGCTCCGGGTCGGTCTGGTCGCGGACCAATTGCTTCAGTGTCCTGGTGTCGGGGAAGCCGACGTCGTGTTTCCGCTCCCAAACGACGTCATCGACCTCGATCCGATGATGACGACTCTTCGGCCTCGATTCGCCATGCCGCAACTTGTCGTTGGTTTCTGGCGCCGGTCAAGTGAAGCACCAAAACAGGTCGGTGCGCCAGCCTCGGTATCCCCCGTGGGCGTACGGAACGCCTCCGCTTCCGCGCGAGCGCGTATCCACATAAGTCGCATAAGATATATTATGGAACCTGGATATCCTGCAATGGCGCGGGCCGTGCTCGCCAATTCCTGGTAGCGCTACCGCGCCGCAATGAGCGCTGCGCGTTCTAGGCCGGCAGCTCGATCGCCATGCCGTCGTAGGCCGGCTCGACATGCGCCGGCAGCTCGCGCCTGAGCGTCGCGTAGTCCAGGTCGACGTGCATGTGCGTCAGGACGGCGCGCCTGGGCTTCAGGCGCTCGATCCATTCAAGCGCTTCGTGCAGCGAGAAATGGCTCGGATGCGGCCGGCGGCGTAGCGCATCCACGATCCACACGTCGAGGCCCGTAAGCTGATCGATGGCCTCGTCGTCGAGGCCGCTCACGTCCGGCGAGTAAGCCAGCCCGCCGAAGCGGAAGGCGAGCGACGGCACGCGTCCGTGCATCTGCTTGATTGGCCTGGCGGTAACGGGTCCGCCCGGTCCGGCGACGGTGACGTCGCTTCCTGCTGCGATCGTATTCGCGTTGGCGATCGGCGGGTATTCGCTGCCCGGCGGCGTCTTGAAGCAGTAGTCGAAGCTGGCTTTCAGCCGCGCGACGGTCGCATCGTCGGCAAAGACCTCGACGCGGCGGCCCGTGTTCATGACGAAGCCGCGCAGATCGTCAATGCCGTGGATATGGTCGGCGTGCGAATGGGTGAAGAGCACGCCGTCGAGCGTGGCGACGCCCGCGTCGAGCGCCTGCGAGCGCAGATCCGGGCTAGTGTCCACGAGCACATTGGTGACGCCGTTGGCCGAGATGCGCTGCACCAGCAGCGAGCAGCGCCGGCGGCGGTTCTTCGGGTTGCTCGGGTCGCACGCGCCCCAATGGTTGCCGATGCGCGGCACGCCCGGCGACGAGCCGCATCCCAGGATGGTGAAGAGCAGCCGGTCGGCCAAGCCGGGCCTCAGTCTCTCGAGACCTTGGCGAAGAGCCGGAAGAAATTCTCCGACGTTTGCGCGGCGATCTCCTCGCGGCTGATGCCGCGCGCCTCCGCCAGCGCCGCCGCGGTGTGGGCGACGAAGGCGGGTTCGTTGCGCTTGCCGCGATGCGGCGCCGGCGCCAGGTACGGCGCGTCCGTTTCGACCAGGATGCGTTCGCTCGGCATGTCGCGCGCGATCTCGCGGATCTCCTGAGCGTTCTTGAACGTGAGGATGCCGGAGAACGAGACGTAGGCTCCCAGCTCGATGCCTGTCTCCGCCAGCCCGCGCCCTGAGGAAAAGCAGTGCAGCACGGCGGGAAACGTTCCCTTCTCGGCTTCCTCCCGCAGGATCGCCGAGAGTTCCGCGTCGGCTTCCCGCGCATGGATGACGAGCGGAAGCCCGCTCATGCGCGCCGCGGCGATATGGGTGCGGAGCCCTGCCGCCTGCGCCTCGCGCGGCGAGTTGTCGTAATGATAGTCGAGGCCCGCCTCGCCGATGGCGACCACTTTCGGATGCTCGGCCAGGCGCACCAGATCCTCCGGCGTCACATGGAGTTCCTCATGCGCATGGTGCGGGTGCGTGCCGACCGAGCAATAGACGTTGTCGAAGCGCTCGGCGATCACCCGCACCTCGTCGAAACGGGCGACGCGCGTAGAAATGGTCACCAGCCTGCCGATCCCGGCTTCGGTAGCGCGCGCCACCACCTGGTCGAGTTCGGAGGCGAGGTCGGGAAAGTCGAGATGGCAGTGGCTATCGACCAGCATCGGCCGCAGCCCCCTCCTCCGGGACCTTCTCCACGTAGCGCGGAAACACCGGCTCGGCCGGCGGCAGCGGGGTGCCGGGCTTCAGCCGCCCCGCCTCCCCGAGCGCCGCGAAGCTGCGCGCCTCGGGCGGAACGGCGACGAGGTCGAGCAGTCGTGCGCCGGCGCTCGGCATGACGGGAAGCACCAGGATCGCCGCCTGGCGCACGACCTCGGCTGTCACGTAGAGCACCGTGGCCATGCGCTCTGGATCGGTCCTGCGCAGCGACCAGGGCTCCTGTGCGGCGAAATAACGGTTCGCCTCCGCGACCACATGCCAGATCGCCGACAGCACGAGGTGGAGCGCCAGCCCGCTCATTTCCGCGCGGCATCTGTCGATGAGGCCGTCGGCAGCCGAAAGAAGCGCGAGGTCCTCGCCGGTGTAGCTTCCCGGCTCCGGCACGACGCCGTCGGCGTAGCGGCCGATCATGGAGAGCGAGCGTTGCGCCAGGTTGCCGAGATCGTTGGCAAGGTCGGCGTTGATGCGGTTGACGATGGCGTCGTGGCTGTAGCTCCCGTCTTGACCGAACGACACTTCGCGCAGGAAGAAGTAGCGCACTTGGTCCACGCCGTAATGCGCGCTGATCGCGAACGGATCGACGACGTTGCCGACTGACTTCGACATCTTCTCTCCGCGGTTGAACAGGAAGCCGTGGCCGAAGACGCGTTTTGGCAATGCGATGCCTGCGGACATCAGGAACGCCGGCCAATACACCGTGTGGAAGCGCACGATGTCCTTGCCGATGATGTGCATGTCGGCCGGCCAGTAGGACCAGAGCGGCGCCTCGGCGTCTGGATAGCCGAGCGCGGTGATGTAGTTGGTCAGCGCATCCACCCACACGTACATGACGTGCTGCGGATCGTCGGGGACCTTGACGCCCCAGTCGAACGTGGTGCGCGAGATCGACAGGTCGTTGAGACCCGATTTCACGAAGCTGACGACTTCGTTCTTGCGCTCTCGCGGCCCGATGAAATCCGGGTTGGCCTCGTAGTGCTTGAGCAGCCGGTCCTGATAGGCCGAGAGGCGGAAGAAGTAGCTCTCCTCCTCTACCCACTCCACCGGCGATCCTTGCGGCCCGTAACGCACGCCGTCGCGAAGCTCCGTCTCGCTCTCGCCGTAATAGGCTTCGTCGCGCACCGAATACCATCCGGTGTATCGGTCTTTGTAGATGTCGCCGGCCGCGGCCATGCGGCGCCAAAGCTCTTGGCTCGCCTGGTGATGGCGCTCCTCAGTCGTGCGGATGAATGCGTCGTTTGAGCAATTCAACGCCGCCGCCATTTCCTTGAAGCGCTGCGCGTTGCGGTCGGCGAACGCGCGCACGTCGAGCCCCTGCTCGCGCGCCGTCTGCAGCATCTTCAGGCCGTGCTCGTCGGTGCCCGTCAGAAAGAACACGTCATAGCCGTCGAGCCGCTGGAAGCGCGCGATGGCGTCGGTGGCGATGATCTCGTAGGCGTGCCCGATGTGCGGCTCGCCGTTGGGATATGAGATCGCCGTCGTAATGTAGAATCTGGGCTTGTCGGCCATGGTGGACCCGCGCGGATTACAGCCTTGTTGGGGTCCCGGGCTGACGAAGAGCGGCCGCCGAAGTCTCGAGAAGGTCGAGCACAAACTGCCTGCGGTCGAGGTTGTAAGTCTCCACCTCCCGCCCGGAAAGCGCCGCCTTTTCCCACAGCTCTGCCCACCTGACAAGCGGCGGAGCCGAAGGAGCCTCGCCGCCGGCAGGTTCCGGCTGGCCGCGCACGCGTCGGCTGAGATAACCTTGGAAGAGGTCC
>CAZARE010000146.1:0-6785 GCA_964487455.1 uncultured Propylenella sp. | reverse complement strand
TGACAGCGGGCAAGTTTCCTGCTCTGTCTTGTGTAGGGATTTGCCGGGATTCACGATTTCGCCTAGTCCCTGGAGGATTCTATCTAGTGAGCGCGGTTGAGTTCCCCACCCCCGGCCTCGTCCTCACCATCGACCTTTCCGCGCTGGCCGCCAACTGGGGCCGCCTCGCCGCCCTCTCCGCCCCGGCCGAGTGCGCCGCGGTCGTGAAGGCCGACGCCTACGGCATCGGCATCGAGGAAGCGGCGCCGGCGCTCGCCGCCGCCGGCTGCAAGACCTTCTTCGTGGCGTTGCCTGACGAGGGCGCGCGCCTTCGCGCGGCCCTGGCGAATACCGAAACGCCCGACGCCGTCATCTACGTATTGAACGGCTTCTTCCCCGATTGGGCCGACGCCTTCCGCGCCGCAAATCTCCGCCCGGTGCTCTCCACCTTCGCCATGGTCGAAGCCTGGGCCGCGCATCGCGCGCGGCATGACGGCAACGCGCCGTCGGCGCTCCCCTCCGCCATCCAGGTCGACACCGGCATGAACCGGCTGGGCCTCACCCTGCACGAGGCGATCGAGCTGGCGCGGCGGCCGGAGCTGCTTGAGCGCGCCGCGCCGGCGCTCTTGATGAGCCACCTCGCTTGCGCCGACGAGCCCGGCCGCCCGGAGAACGCCGCGCAGCTCGCGCTCTTCCGCGAGCTCCGCGCCGAGCTCCCCGCCCTCCCCGCCTCGCTCGCCAATTCCGCCGGCATCCATCTCGGCGCCGATTTCCGCTTCGACCTGACGCGCCCCGGCATCGCGCTCTACGGCGCGGCGTTCGCGCAGGACCGCCCGCCGCTTCCCACCGTCGTGACGGCCAAGGCGCGCATCCTGCAGCTTCGCGACGTCGCCGCCGGCGAGGCGATCGGCTACGGCGCGGCCTTGCGGCTCCGCGAAGAGAAGCGCGTCGCCATCCTCGCCGCCGGCTACGCCGACGGTTACCACCGGCTCGCCGGGTCAACCGACGCGCGGCCGGGGGCGCAGGCCTGGGTGCGCGGGCGGCGCGCGGCGGTGCTCGGGCGCGTCTCCATGGACCTGACCGCCGTCGACGTGACGGGCATCGTCGGCGTGGCGGAGGGCGACTGGGTGGAGCTTTTCGGCCCCAATATCCCGATCGACGAGGTGGCCGCTTCGGCCGGCACCATCGGCTACGAGCTGCTGACGCAGATGAGCCGGCGGGCGGCGCGCGTTTACGTCGGCGGGTGAGACGCAGGGCTAACCATTTGTCGTCATTGCCGGGCTTGACCCGGCAATCCATACCGCAAGCGTTTGCGCGGGCATTGAGGGGAACGGAATGGATGCCCGGATCAAGTCCGGGCATGACGACAAGAATGGGACCGCGCGAGCCACCCCTTACCTCCCCGCAAGAGGGAGGCTAACGACCAGGCCACGTGCGATAATCCCCCAGAGAATCGGATACCTCTGACGAACATGCCCCGCGCCCGCGCCCAGTATGTCTGCGCCAATTGCGGCGCCGTCTCGCCCAAATGGCAGGGCCGCTGCGAGGCGTGCGGCGAGTGGAACACGCTGGCCGAGGAGGAGACCGGCTCCGCGCCCGTCGCCTTGCGCACGGCGCGCGGCAATCCGGTGGAGCTCGTCGCGCTCTCCGGCGGCGCGCCCGAGCCGCCGCGGGCGATGTCCGGCCTTGCCGAGCTCGACCGCGCGCTGGGCGGCGGCTTCGTGGCGGGCTCCGCCGTGCTGATCGGCGGCGACCCGGGGATCGGCAAGTCCACCATCCTGCTGCAGGCCTGCGCCGCGCTGGCCCGCGCCGGGCGCCGCGTCATCTACGTCTCCGGCGAGGAATCGCCCGCCCAGATTCGCCTCCGCGCGGCGCGGCTCGGCCTCTCCGACGCGCCGGTGGCGCTCGCCGCGGAGACGCGCGTGGAGGACATCCTCGCCACGCTCGCCGCCGGCCCGCCGGTCGATCTCGCCGTGATCGATTCCATCCAGACGCTGTGGACCGATCTGGTGGAGAGCGCGCCGGGCACGGTCACGCAGGTGCGCGCCTCCGCGCAGGCGCTGGTCCGCCACGCCAAGGCCTCCGGCGCCGCCCTGGTGCTGGTCGGGCACGTGACCAAGGAGGGGCAGATCGCCGGGCCCCGAGTGGTGGAGCACATGGTCGATGCGGTGCTCATGTTCGAGGGCGATGCGGGCCAGCATTTCCGCCTTTTGCGGGCGGTGAAGAACCGCTTCGGCCCCGCCTCCGAAATCGGCGTGTTCGAGATGACCGATTCCGGCCTCAAGGAGGTGGCCAATCCTTCGCTGCTCTTCATCGGCGAGCGCGACAGGTCGAGTCCCGGCACGGCGATCTTCGCCGGCATCGAGGGCACCCGGCCGCTCCTGGTCGAGGTGCAGGCGCTGGTGTCGGAATCGCCGCTCGGCACGCCGCGCCGCGCGGTCGTGGGCTGGGACCCGAGCCGGCTTGCCATGATCCTGGCGGTCCTGGAGGCGCGCTGCCGTATGCGCTTCGCCACGCACGACGTCTATCTGAACGTGGCGGGCGGCCTGAGGCTGGCGGAGCCCGCCGCCGATCTTGCGGTGGCGGCGGCGCTCGTCTCCGCCCGCGCCGGGGTTGCGACGCCGCCTGAGAGCGTCTATTTCGGCGAAGTCAGCCTGTCGGGGGCCGTTCGCCCGGTAGCGCAGACGGCCATGCGGCTGAATGAGGCGGAAAGGCTGGGATTTTCCGGTGCCGTCCTGCCCGCCGGCAGCCGCGAAGGGATACGCTCGACACTCTCGCTCAATGAAGTTACGACGCTTGCCGATGTCGTCGCGGCCATCGCCGCCGAGTCCGCCGCGCAAGGGACCGGCAGGCCGTCTCGATAAGCCCAAGGCCGCCGCCCGCGCCGGCTTCCCGCAGGAGGCATTCGCCCGATGACATTCACGCTGCTCGATGGGATCTTGATCCTCGTCATCATCATATCGGCAGTGCTGGCCATGATCCGCGGCTTCACGCGGGAGGTCTTTTCGATCGCCTCGTGGGTCGCCGCTGCCGCGGCGGCTTATTTCTTCTGGGACGACGCCAAGCCTTACGTAGAGCGCTACATCGAGGATGAGAACCTCGCCCTCGGCGTGACCATAGCCGGCATCTTCTTCGTCACGCTGCTGGTCGTTTCGATCATCACGATGCGCATCTCTGACTTTGTGCTGGACTCAAAGGCGGGACCGCTCGACCGCACGCTCGGCTTTCTGTTTGGAGCCGCGCGCGGCCTTCTGTTGGTCATCATTGCAGTGCTCTTCCTCAACTTCTTCATCGCGCCAGAGCGGCAGCCGGAGTGGATCGCCATGGCCAAGACCAAGCCCTGGCTCGACTCGATTGGGGAAGACCTCATGCGGCGGCTTCCGGAGGATCCGGAGGCGGAGATCATGGAGCGCCTGCGCGGAGAGTCCGCTCAAAGACAGGAGCCGCCGAGCGGCGACGTGGTGCAGGAGAGCACGCCGGCCCCTGGAGAGGAAACCGGCGAGCCGGGCATCTCGCCAGACGACCAGAATCAGCTAGAGCGACAGATCGAATCCCCTCCGCCGGATTGAGCCCAGGCCGATGTCGGAAGTATTGCTGCTTCACCCATTCGAGGACGACAAGCTCCACGAGGAATGCGGCGTCTTCGGCATTTTCGGCCATCCGGATGCCGCCGCGTTGACGGCGCTCGGCTTGCACGCCCTGCAGCACCGCGGACAGGAAGCGGCCGGCATCGTCACCTTCGACGGGCAGCAATTCTTCAATGAGCGTCATATCGGGCTGGTCGGCGACAATTTCACCAAGCCCGCGGTGATCGGCCGGCTGAAGGGCGACCGCGCCATCGGCCACAACCGGTATTCCACGACCGGCGGGCCCAACCTGCGCAACGTGCAGCCGCTGTTTGCCGAGTTCGCCGCCGGCGGCTTCGCCATGGCGCACAACGGCAACATCACCAACGCCGGAACCTTGCAGCGCCAGTTGCAGCGACGCGGCTCGATCTTCCAGTCGACCTCCGACACCGAGACCATCATCCACCTGATCGCGACCAGCCAGCGCGGCCAGTTGATCGACCGCGTCATCGACGCGCTGGCTCAGATCGAAGGCGCATTCTCGCTCGTCGCGATGAGCGCGAAGAAGATGATCGGTTGCCGCGATCCGCTCGGCGTCAGGCCGCTTGTGCTCGGCGATCTCGGTGGCGTCCCGGTACTGGCCTCCGAAAGCTGCGCGCTCGACATTATCGGGGCGAGGCTGGTGCGCGAGGTCGCAGCGGGGGAGCTGCTCGTCATCACGGATCACGGCATCGAGTCGCTGAAGCCGTTCTCGCCCGCCCGCCGTCGGCCATGCATCTTCGAGCACGTCTATTTTTCGCGCCCCGACTCCATCGTAGCCGGCACCAGCGTCTACGAGGTACGCAGACGCATCGGGGCGGAGCTGGCCGGCGAGGCGCCGGCCGCCGCCGACATCGTGGTGCCTGTGCCGGACTCCGGGGTGCCGGCGGCGATCGGGTATGCCGAGGCGGCGGGCCTGCCGTTCGATTTCGGCATCATCCGCAACCACTATGTCGGGCGCACCTTTATCCAGCCGACCGACGCCATCCGCCATATGGGCGTGAAGCTGAAGCACAACGCGAACGCGACGGTGCTTAGAGGCAAGCGCGTCGTGCTGGTCGACGATTCTATCGTGCGCGGAACGACCTCGCACAAGATCGTCGAGATGGTCCGCGATGCCGGCGCTGCCGAAGTCCACATGCGAATTGCCAGCCCACCGACCACCGATCCTTGCTTCTACGGGGTCGACACACCCGAGAAGGCCAAGCTTCTGGCCTCGCGCATGTCGGTAGAGGAGATGCGCGACTTCATTCGCGTCGACAGTCTCGCCTTTCTTTCAATCGACGGGCTCTACCGGGCCGTCGGTGAGACGGGGCGCAATAGCGCCGCGCCGCAATATTGCGACGCGTGCTTCACCGGCGACTATCCGACGCGCCTTACCGACCATGAGGGCGGCGAGGTTCGGCACCTCAACCTCCTTTCCGACACCGCATGACGGAGGCGACGCCGCTCGCGGGGCGGATCGCTGTCGTCACCGGCGCATCGCGCGGCATCGGCTACGAGGCCGCCAAGGGCTTCGCTGCTGCCGGCGCGCATGTCGTCGCGGTGGCGCGCACGGTCGGCGGGCTGGAGGAATTGGACGACGAAATCAAGGCGGCCGGCGGCTCCGCCACGCTCGTGCCGCTCGACCTCAAGGACTATCCCGGCATCGACCGGCTCGGCGGCGCCATCTTCGAGCGCTGGAAGAAGCTCGACATCTTGCTGGCCAATGCGGGCATATTAGGCCAACTCTCGCCGCTTGCTCACGTCAAGCCCGCCGTCTGGGACGACGTCATCTCGATCAACGTTACCGCCAACTGGCGCCTCATCCGCTCGCTCGATCCCTTGCTCCGCGAGAGTGACGCGGGTCGCGCGCTGTTCATGACATCGGGCGCGGCCCGCCGGCTGCGCCCGTTCCATGGGCCCTACTCCACATCGAAGGCGGCACTTGAGGCGATGGTGCAGACCTACGCAAAGGAGGTGGCGAAGACACCGATCAAGGTGGTGGCGGTCGATCCCGGACCGACACGCACCGCCATGCGCGCGCAAGGGAGACCCGGCGAGGACCCGATGACGCTGCCCCATCCCTCCGAGATCGTGCCGCACCTGATCGAGATGGCGTCGCCTGGCTTCCGGCGGACGAGCGGGCTCTTCGAGTTTCCGACGAATGTGTACTCGGAGTGGGCGCTGCAGGCTTCTGCCTGAGCGCCGCCTCGTCAGCCGCGCTTCTTTCGTCCAACGTACGGATTCTCGTCCTTGCGCAGCATCAACCGTATCGGAACCCCGGCGAGACCGAAGGCTTCCCGCAGGCCGTTGACGAGATAGCGGCGATAGGAGTCCGGGAGAGCCTCGGGCCGGGAGCAGGAAAGGTAGAAGGTCGGCGGGCGCGTCTTCGACTGCGTCAGATATTTGAGCCTGATGCGGCGCCCCGAAACCGCCGGCGGCGGATGCCGCGCAGTCATCTCCTGGAGCCAGCGGTTGAGCCCGGCGGTGGGAACGCGCGCGTTCCAGGTCTGGTGCACGGCAAGAACCGCTTCCATCAAGCGGTCGAGCCCGTCGCCCGTCAGCGCCGAGATCGGCACCATGGGCACGCCGCGAACCTGGGTCAGCGTCTCCTCCAGATCGGCCTTCAGCGCCTTCAGCCGCGCCTCGCGGTCCGCCACCAGGTCCCACTTGTTCAATGCCAGCACCAGAGCCCGGCCCTCTTCCGCCACCAAATCGGCAAGTTGCAGGTCCTGCTTTTCGAAGGGCTCGGTGGCATCCATGATGAGCACCACCACCTCGGCGAAGCGGACCACGCGAATCGCATCGCCCGCCGACAGCCGCTCCAACTTGTCCACCACCTTCGCCTTGCGGCGGAGACCGGCGGTGTCGACGAGCCGGAATGGGCGTCCGCGCCAGCGCCAGTCGACGGCGATGGCATCGCGCGTGATGCCCGCCTCGGGCCCGGTGAGCAGCCTCTCCTCGCCGAGGAGGCGATTGACGAGCGTCGACTTGCCGGCATTCGGCTGCCCGACGATGGCGACGTTGAGGGGCTTTGCCTCCGCACCGCCCGGCCCGTCTTCCGCGACGCGTTCGGAGGGCTCAGCTGCCTTTCCCTCCATGGCCGCGCGGATGGCGTCGTAGAGATCCGAGATGCCGATCCCATGCTCGGCCGACACCGCGATCGGATCGCCGAAGCCGAGCGCGTAGGCGTCAAGCACGCCGCCGTCGGCGGCGCGG
>CAZARE010000145.1:0-38269 GCA_964487455.1 uncultured Propylenella sp. | reverse complement strand
CGCCGATATCATGCGCGCGAGCCGTGCGCGCCGACGCCAGGCCATGGCGTGGGCGAGCTTTGCGCGGCGTACGTAGAGCCCGCGCCGATTCAGCGTCTCGGAGCCGATGACCGGGTTGTCGCGGAACGATTTCGCGCCGGTGGCCAACGCCGCGATCCAAAAGGGCGCCATCAGATAGCGGGCCGGATTCATTGCCTCTCCAGTCAGAGAACCGCGCCTTTCTACACCGGTCGGAGCGGAACCGGAACGCCCGAGAGTCGCCGGCCTTCACGGGGCGGCGCTACAAGATGAAGCGGCTGAGGTCGGCGTTCCGCGCCAAATCGCCGATATGCTCCTCCACGTAGGCGGCATCCACAGTGACTGAGTCGCCGGCCCGGTCCGGCGCGGTGAAGGAGATGTCGTCGAGGATGCGCTCCATCACCGTCTGCAGCCGACGGGCGCCGATGTTCTCGATGGCGGAATTGATCTCCACGGCGATGCGGGCGATGGCGTCAACCGAATCGTCTGTGAAGTCCAGCGTCACGCCCGCCGTCGCCATCAGCGCCTTGTACTGCATGATGAGGCTCGCCTCGGTCTCGGTGAGGATGCGGCGAAAATCCTCTTCCGTCAGCGCGCGGAGCTCGACGCGGATCGGCAGCCGGCCTTGCAGCTCCGGCAAGAGGTCGGAAGGCTTCGACACGTGGAACGCGCCCGAGGCGATGAACAGGACGTGGTCCGTCTTCACCGGCCCGTGCTTGGTGGCCACGGTCGTGCCTTCGACCAGCGGCAGGAGATCGCGCTGCACGCCCTCGCGGCTTACGTCACCGCCGCGCACGTCGCTGCGTGACGTGATCTTGTCGATCTCGTCCAGGAAAACGATGCCGTCGTTCTCCACCGACCTGACCGCCTCCTGCACGAGCTGTTCCTGGTCGAGCAGATTGTCGGCCTCCTCCTCGATGAGCAAATCGTAGGAATCGCGCACCGTGACCTTGCGCGTCTTGGTGCGGCCGCCGCCGAACGCCTTGCCCAGCATTTCCCCGACGTTCATCACGCCGATCGACGCGCCGGGCATGCCGGGCACGTCGAATGCGCCCATCGGGTTTGACGTATCGCGAACCTGAACCTCGATCTCCTTGTCGTCGAGCTCGCCGCCGCGCAAGCGCTTGCGGAAGCTCTCGCGAGTCGTCGGGCTGGCATGCTCGCCGACGAGGGCGTTTAGCACGCGCTCTTCGGCCTGGAGATGCGCCTTCGCCTCCACCTCGCGGCGTTTGGTGTCGCGCACGAGCCCGATGCCGACCTCCACCAGATCACGAATGATCTGCTCCACATCGCGGCCGACATATCCGACCTCGGTGAACTTGGTCGCTTCGACCTTGATGAACGGCGCATTGGCGAGCTTTGCCAGGCGGCGCGAGATTTCCGTCTTGCCGACGCCGGTCGGCCCGATCATGAGGATGTTCTTGGGCAGCACCTCTTCGCGCATGGGACCTTCGATCTGCTGCCGGCGCCAGCGATTCCTCAGCGCGATGGCCACTGCGCGCTTAGCGTCGTTCTGGCCGATGATGTAGCGGTCGAGCTCCGAAACGGTCTCGCGCGGCGAGAAGGCGGCTTTCTGGCTCTCGCTCCTTGGGGCGGAATCGAGCCTGGCTGCGAAGTTCTGGTTCATTTCTCTCTCTTTCACGCGTCTCGCGCCATCATCAGCGCCGGCCCGTAAATAGTCACTCGCCGGTCGAAGGCGACGAAGCCGGCTTTCTCGTAGGCCCGGATGGCACGGGCATTCCTCGGGTCCGGGTCAATGACGAGCCGCGGCACACCAGAGCCCAGCAGATGCGCGGCGCGCTGGCGCAGCAGCGCCGAGCCGTGTCCCAAGCCGATGTTCTCGAACAGGCCGATCGACAGATCCAGTCCCAGCGTGCCCATGGGCTGGTCCCGATACGGATGGCCGTCCTCCATGTGTGGATCGTATTCCTGGAAGTAGGCGATCGGCTCGCCCTCCAGGTCCACGACCATCGGCCGGGTCGATCGGCTCGCCATGCCCTCGCGAATCTCGGCGAGACCCTCCCCCGGATCGCCCCACCATTCCCTGAAATGGGGCTCGGCCAGCCAGCGACCAAGCAACGGCAAGTCCGCTTCCGCGATTTCGCGAAACCGATAAAGGCGTTCGGCAGGAAGCGCGTCAGTGTGCATGGCGGCGATCCACCTCAGTCACGCCGCGGCGTCGAGCGATTCCACGACCACGTTGGAATTGGTATAGACGCATATCTCGCTGGCGATCTCCATGGCGCGGCGGGCGATCGCCTCGGCATCCAGGTCGGTGTCAGCAAGCGCCTTCGCCGCGGCAAGCGCATAGTTTCCCCCCGAGCCGATGGCCGCGAATCCGTTCTCCGGCTCCAGCACGTCGCCTGTGCCGGTCAACACCAACGTGGTCGACTTGTCGGCCACGATCATCATGGCTTCGAGCCGGCGCAGATAGCGATCGGTGCGCCAATCCTTGGCAAGCTCCACGCAGGCGCGCATCAGCTGGCTGGGATATTGCTCAAGCTTCGCTTCGAGCCGCTCCAGGAGCGTGAAGGCGTCGGCGGTCGCGCCCGCGAAGCCCGCAATCACGTCGCCCTTCGACAAGTGCCGCACCTTGCGGGCATTGTGCTTCATGATGGTCTGGTTGCCGAACGTGACTTGTCCATCGCCCGCGATCACCACCTTGCCGCCCTTGCGCACGGTGACGATCGTCGTGGCGTGCCAGGGCACCTGCGCAGACTGGTCGCTCAAGTTTCTCACTCCTCCAGCAGATAAAGCCGGCCCTCCCTCGAGGCGCCGGCCCCACCCCTGATCATCCCTAGCACTATTTAGGTGCGCCGGCCGTGTCTGCAAAGGCGCGCATAGCATTCCCAGGTCCCGGCTGTTACAAGCCGCCGGCGAAAGGAAGACGCCCATGCGCAAGGCCGAGATCAAGCGCAAGACCAAGGAAACCGACATCGCCGTCACCGTCGATCTCGACGGCACGGGGAAGGCCGACGTCGCCACCGGCATCGGGTTCCTCGACCACATGCTGGAGCAAGTAGCGCGGCACGGCCTGATCGACCTGAAGATCAAGGCGGCCGGCGACCTTCACATCGACCAGCATCACACGGCCGAGGATGTCGGCATCGCCCTCGGGCAGGCGCTCAAGAAGGCGCTCGGCGACATGACGGGAATCGCCCGCTACGCAGACGTAGCTCTCCCCATGGACGAGGCGCTGACACGCTGTGCCGTCGACGTCTCCGGACGGCCGTATCTCGTCTGGCGGGTCAAGTTCTCGCGCGGTAAGATCGGCGATTTCGACACCGAGCTGGTGCGGGAGTTCTTTCAGGCGCTCGCCCAGAATGCCGGTGTCACGCTGCACATCGAGAACCTTTATGGCCGCAACAATCATCACATCGCGGAGAGCTGCTTCAAGGGGCTGGCGCGGGTCTTGCGCGCAGCCGTGGCGATCGACGCGAGAAACGCCAAATCCATTCCGTCGACCAAGGGAACGCTGAGCGGCTAGGGAAGGGATGAGAGCCTATACGGTCCATGCGCCGCCGGGCGAGCCTCGACCCGAGCGGTTCGCCTTCGTCAAGGACGGCTTCTCCTGGCCCGCCCTCTTCGTCCCAATTCTCTGGATCCTGTGGCACCGGATGTGGCTGACGCTGATCGGCTACGTCATCTTCGTTCTGCTGGTCGCCTGGACCGGCCGCCTGGCCGGTGACGCGCATGCGATGATCCTGGCGCTCACCGGTAGCTTCATCCTTGCCCTGGAGGGCAACACGATCCGGCGCCTGTCGCTGGAGCAGCTCGGCTGGCGCGAAATCGGCGAGAGCTTCGGCTCCAACCTGAGTGAGGCCGAGATCCGCTTCTTCCACCGCCGGGCCGACGTCTCCACGTATCGCAGCGAGGAACCCGCGCAGCGCACCGGACTTGCCGGCGGTCCGGGCGCGAGGGAGAACGAGGAGCGCGTCCTCGGCCTCTTCCCTGAGCCGGAGCGTTGAGCGGCGAACGGTGAGCGTCGCCATCATCGACTACGGCTCGGGCAACTTGCACTCTGCCGCCAAGGCGTTCGAGCGGGCGGCGCGCGAGACCGGGGACACGGTGATCGTGACCGCCGAAGCCGACAAGGTTGCGGCGGCGGACCGCATTGTGCTGCCGGGCGTTGGCGCCTTCGCCGATTGCCGGCGCGGGCTCGACGCGGTTCCCGACATGGTGGAGACGCTTAACGAGCAGGTTATGAAGCGCTGCAAGCCCTTCCTCGGCATTTGCGTCGGTTGCCAGCTGATGGCCGATCGGGGTGTGGAAAAGGAGACCACGGCCGGGCTCGGCTGGATCGCCGGAGACGTAGCGGAGATCGAACCCGACGATCCGAAACTCAAGGTGCCGCACATGGGTTGGAACACGCTGAACGTCATGCGCAAGCAGCCGCTTCTCGCCGGCATCCCCACGGGCGAGGACGGGCTCGACGCTTATTTCGTGCACTCCTTCCATCTGAAGACGCGCGACGCCGGCGATCTCGTCGCCTCCGCCGACTATGGCGGGCCGGTGACGGCGATCGTGGCGCGCGACAATTACGCGGGAACGCAGTTCCACCCCGAGAAGAGCCAGGCGCTCGGGCTGGCGCTGATCGCGAACTTTCTGAGATGGAGGCCGTAGCGTGAATCCCGTTGCGTTTGTCATCCCGGTTTGGCCGCAGGCCAAGACCGGGACCCATGACCACCGGAGGGCGCATGACAGCACGCCGCTATTTAGGGACTTCACTTTGACCGTCAGCGGTCATGGGTCCCGGATAGGCGCTTCGCGCCTTCCGGAATGACAATCGCGGAGGGCGGGATTCCATGATCCTCTTCCCCGCCATCGACCTGAAGGACGGCAAGTGCGTCCGCCTCAGAAAGGGCGAGATGGACGACGCCACCGTCTACAGCGACAACCCCGCCCGCCAGGCGCGCAAGTTCCGCGGGATGGGGTTCACCTGGCTGCACGTCGTCGATCTGGACGGCGCGGTAGCCGGCAAGTCGAGCAATGGTGAGGCGGTCGACGCCATCCTGTGGAACGTCGCCAACGACATGAAGATGCAGCTCGGCGGCGGCATCCGCGACCGGGAGTGCATCGACGACTGGCTGGAGAAAGGCGTCAGCCGGGTGATCCTCGGCACGGCGGCGCTGCGCGACCCCGACCTGGTTCGCGAGGCGGCGCGCGACCATCCCGGGCGCATAGCCGTCGGCATCGACGCACGCGGCGGCAAGGTCGCGGTGGAGGGATGGGCGGAGACCTCAGACATGCTGGCGCTCGAGCTTGCGAAGCAGTTCGAGGATGCCGGTGTGGCGGCAATCGTCTACACCGACATCGACCGCGACGGCGTGCTCGCCGGCGTCAATTGGGAGGCGACGATCGCGCTGGCCGAAGCGGTGTCGATCCCGGTCATCGCGTCTGGCGGCGTCGCCTCGATGGCCGACATAGAACGGCTGACCGAGCCAGATGCCGCAAAGCTGGCAGGTGCAATCATCGGACGAGCGCTTTACGACGGCCGGATCGACGCGCGCCAAGCCCTCCAGGTGATCTCGGCAAGCGCGTCCGACCACGTGGATACGACAAGCGACGCGCCGCGATTGCCGTAAACCGTCCGTTCACCACGAGAGCATTGCAACCGCCGGCTTAAGCTGATTCTTCCATTTCCCCTCTTAGCTGGCGTCAGTTTGCTTTGGCAGCCGATCCATGCGCACCACGCCACGCGACATCCTTCTCGCATCCGGCCTGATGGTATTCCTCATTGCCGCGGTGTGGGCGGCGGTGTTCGTGACATCTCGCGCCGTCAACCAGCTCCTGCAACAGGATGCCGAAGCCACGGGCGAGGCCTGGGCACGCTACCTGGCAGCAAACGTCACGGACCTTGACCGCATCGCCGCCGGCGACGCCCCGTCGACGGAAAGTCTCGCCTTCTTCGAGAAGGCGCAGAAAGTGGGCGACGTCTTCCTCTACAAGATCTTCGACGCCAACGGCGACCTGAGGCTCGTCTCCAACGAGCTCGAAGCGACCGGCCAGGCAGCCCAGTCGATTCCGGTCCACAATCCCGGCGCGGCGCAAGTGGTGCTGGAAGGAAAGACGCAGGTCGAAGCAAAGGAAGGTGCGTCCCCCGATCGTCCGGCCTTCTACGCGGAAGCCTATGTGCCGGTCGTCGTCGATGGCGAGATCATCGGGATCGTCGAGACCTATGTCGACCAATCCGAGAAGCGTGCCGCATTCAACGCCCGGATTATAGGCGTCGCCATCGCGCTCGCGCCAATCATCGGCGTCGCATTCGGATTGCCGGCGCTAGGCTTCTACTGGCGCACGCGGCAGAAGCGTCAAGCCGACTCGCGCGCCGAGTTCCTCTCCCATCACGATCCGCTTACTGAGATCCTGAACCGCAGCCGCTTCATGCGCGACTTGAATGAAGCGGTAGCGCTGGACTGTTCCGTGGCGGTCCATTGCATTGACGTCGACAGGTTCAAGGACATCAACGACACAGGAGGCCAGGCCGCCGGCGACGAAGTTCTCCGGCAGGTCGCGCGTCGTCTCGTCAGCATGAGCGAGAGAACGGACCTTGTCGCGCGGATTGGCGGCGACGAGTTCGCGCTCGCTCAGATCGTAGAAAGCCCGCGCCAGGTCACACGTACCGCGCGGCAGATACTGAGCCTTCTCGGCGAGACCTTCCACTTGGCGGACCGCGACCTCGAAGCGACCGTCAGCGTCGGCAGCGCGATAGCCCCCGCACACGGAGGTGATGCCGCCGCTTTGCTGAAGAGCGCGGGGATCGCTCTTGCCCACGCGAAGAGCGAGGGACGCGGCTCTCGCGCTCTGTTTCGGACGGAAATGGACGCGGAGCTACAGGAACGACGCGCGCTCGAAGCGCTCCTGCGCGCTGCCGTGGACGATGAGGGTTTCGAGCTCCATTTCCAGCCAATCCTTAGAGCCTCGGACGCGCGGCTCTTTGGGTTCGAGGCGCTGCTGCGCCTGCCCCGGCCAGAAGGGGGGCACGTCTCGCCTGCGGCGTTCGTGCCGCTGGCCGAGCGGCTCGGCCTGATCGTCCCGATCGGCAAATGGGTTATTGACCAAGCCTGCGCCACCGCAGCAGCCTGGCCTCGCGAACTTACCATTTCGGTGAACCTCTCGCCGGTGCAGTTTGCTGACGGCCATCTGTTGCAGACCGTCAGGGCGGCTCTCGACTCCACCGGCCTGGCAGCGGAGCGGCTGACCTTGGAGATCACCGAAGGCCTGCTCCTATCGCACACCGAAGCTGTGATGCGGCAGCTCAAAGAGCTAAAGGCGCTCGGTGTCAAGATCGCCATGGACGATTTCGGCACCGGCTATTCGAGCCTCAACTATCTATGGAAGTTCCCGTTCGACACACTGAAGATCGACCAGTCCTTTGTACGCGGGTTGGGGAGCGACGATCATCTCCCCTCTGTCATCCAGGCCATCGTGGCGCTTGGTCGCGCCCTCGGCATGACGATCATCGCGGAGGGCGTGGAGACCGCGACGCAGTCGACGTTCTTGAGCCGCATCGGCATCGACCTGCTGCAAGGGTTCCATCTGGGGCGGCCAATGCCGCTGGAGAGCCTACCGGCGACGATCCTGCGCGACTTCCGCGCGGCTGAAACCGCGCCGACACCTGCCCTGCACGGATTGCGGCAAGCGCTTGACGGGTGATTCCCGGACCCGGACAATCGGCGCGCAATGACTTCACACGCCGCCCCAGAGCTTCGTCACCTATGCGACCTTGCCATCACGCTTGATCCGCCGCTTGAGCTCGGCCAAGCCCCGCGCGGGCGCAGGCGCATCATCCGAATCACCGGCGGAACGGTTTCCGGCGAGCGTCTCAGCGGGCGCGTGCTGGCAGGCGGCTCCGATTGGCAAGTCGTCTACGCCGACGGCTCGGCCTTCCTGGAGACGCGCTACCCGATCGAGCTCGACGACGGCGCGCTGATCGACGTCATCAATATCGGGGTGCGGCACGGACCGCCCGAAGTGCTGGAGGCGCTGGCGCGCGGCGAGCCGGTCGATCCGTCGAGATACTACATGCGCACGCAGCCGCGCTTCGAGACGGGCGATCCGCGCTATCTTTGGCTCAACCGGATGGTCGCCGTGGGGACCGGCCGGCGCGAGCGCGACGCCGTGCACTTGACGTTATTCGAGGTGCTGTAACCCCGTGCAGCGCACCTCCGCCGGCCTTCCTTGTGCGCCAGCGGAGGCCGCAGCTATAACGCGCGAGGCCTAGGCCGGCCGCGCTTCCCCCGGGAGCCAGTTCTTGCTGAAGGCACGCGTCATTCCCTGCCTCGACGTGAAAGGCGGCCGCGTCGTGAAGGGCGTCAACTTCGTCGATCTGGTCGACGCCGGCGACCCCGTGGCGGCGGCCAAGGCGTATGACGAGGCCGGAGCCGACGAGCTGTGCTTCCTCGACATCACCGCCAGCCACGAAGATCGCGACCTGATTTTCGACATGGTCACCCAAACCGCCGAGCATTGCTTCATGCCGCTCACCGTCGGCGGCGGCGTGCGCACGCTCGACGACATTCGCAAGCTGTTGCTTGCCGGCGCCGACAAGGTGTCGATCAACACGGCGGCCGTCGCCGACCGTGCCTTCGTGGGACGGGCGGCGGAGAAGTTCGGCAACCAGTGCATCGTTGTGGCGATCGACGCCAAGCAGGTGGCAGGCAAGGGCGATGGAAGGCGCTGGGAGATATTCACGCACGGGGGGAGGCGGCCCACGGGCCTCGATGCCGTCGACTACGCTCGCGAGGTGGTCGCGCTCGGCGCCGGCGAGATCTTGCTCACATCTATGGACCGCGACGGCACCAGGAAGGGCTTCGACATTCCGCTCACGCGGGCCGTTTCCGACGCGGTCGGGGCGCCGGTGATCGCCTCCGGCGGCGTGGGAACGCTCGATCACCTCGTCGAAGGTATCCGCGACGGGCATGCCAGCGCCGTGCTCGCCGCCTCGATCTTCCATTTCGGCACCCATACGATCGCCGAGGCGAAGGCCCATATGGAGAGAGCGGGTATACCCGTCCGCCGCGTTTCGCCTTAAGAGGGACGCGCCCCAGGAGACCGCCTCGTCCAAATGCCGCAATTCACCCTTGAAGACCTGGCCGACATCATTGCCCGGCGCGCCGGTTCCGGCGATCCCGCATCGTATACGGCGAAGCTTGCCGGCGAGGGCGTCGCGGCGTGCGCCAAGAAGCTCGGCGAGGAGGCGGTGGAGACGGCGATCGCCGCGGTCCGCGAGGACCCCGGCGCGTTGACGGCCGAGGCAGCAGACCTGCTCTACCACCTCATGGTGCTCCTCCACGTGGCCGGCGTTCGCTACGAAGCCGTGACGGAAGAGCTTCAGCGTCGCACCGCCGACACGGGGCTCGAGGAAAAAGCGAAGAGGGGCCGCGCCTGATGGATCAGATATTGCGCGCCAGCCTGTCGCCCTACCGCGTCTTCTCCATCGAGGAATGGGCGAAGCTGCGCGCCGACACGCCGATGACGCTGTCGGCGGAGGAGGTCGAGGCGCTGCGCTCGCTTGGCGACCCCGTCTCGATCAAGGAAGTGGAGCGCGTCTATCTGCCGGTGTCGCGGCTTCTGTCCTTCTATGTCACCGCAACGCAGGGGCTCTTTCATGCCACGCAGAAGTTCCTGGGTTTCAACGACGCGAAGGTGCCCTTCATTATCGGCATCGGCGGCTCGGTAGCAGTGGGCAAATCAACGACCTCGCGCGTGCTGCGCGAGCTCTTGAAACGGTGGCCTTCGGCGCCAAAGGTGGAGCTCGTCACCACGGACGGCTTCCTCTATCCGAACGACGTGCTCGCGGCGGAGGGTCGGATGGAGCGGAAAGGATTTCCGGAAAGCTACGACGTGGGGGCGCTGCTCGCCTTCCTCAACGACATCAAGGCGGGCTTGCCACGCGTCACCGCCCCCGTCTACTCGCATCTCACCTACGACATCGTGCCGGGCGAGACGATCACCGTCGACCGGCCAGATATCCTCATCCTCGAGGGCCTCAACGTATTGCAGGGGCGCGACCTGCCGAAGGATGGAAGAGCAGTGCCCTTCGTCTCCGACTTCTTCGACTTCTCCATCTACCTCGACGCTGACGAGGAAGCGCTGAAGCGCTGGTACGTTGAGCGCTTCATGGACCTCAAGGAGACGCGCTTCCGCGACCCGCGCTCCTATTTCCACCACTATGCAGGCCTTTCCGACGAGGATGCAAAGGCGGTGGCGGAGCAGCTGTGGGAGCGCATCAACCTCGTCAATCTTCGCGAGAACATCTTGCCCACGCGGCCGCGCGCCCACCTGATCCTGTCGAAAGACGCCGACCACGCGGTCAAGCACGTCGCGCTACGGAAGCTTTGAGCCAGATGCGTCGCGAATTGCAGCCGCGCGACCCCCGCGACCGGATGATCGTTGCGCTCGATCTCCCCGGTGCGGACGAGGCGAACAAGGTCGTGGCGGCGCTCGGCGAAACGGCGAGCTTCTACAAGATCGGAATGCAGCTCGCATTCGCCGGTGGATTGCCGTTGATCGCCACTCTGCGCGAGCGCGGCAAGCGCGTGTTCCTCGACATGAAACTCCTCGATATCGACAACACGGTGGCCGGCGCCGTCGAAAGCATTGTCCGGCTCGGCGTGAGCTTCACCACGATTCATGCCTATCCGAAGACGCTGCGTGCGGCGGCGGCGGCGAATCCCAAGAACGGTCCCGGCATTCTCGCGGTCACGGTGCTGACCTCCATGGATGACGCGGACGCGCGCGACGCGGGCTATCGGGAGAGCGTTGCGGAGCTTGTGAAGGGGCGCGCCTCGGATGCCCGCGACGCCGCGGTAGACGGCATCGTCTGCTCACCGCACGAAGTCGCGGCAGTGCGGGCGATCATCGGGCCAGACATGGCGATCGTGGCGCCAGGGATCCGCCCGGCCGGCGCCGCCGCCGGTGACCAGAAGCGGGTGATGACGCCGGCCGAGACGATCTCCGCCGGCGCTGACTATCTGGTGGTGGGGCGGCCGATCACCGCGACACACGATCCCGTTGCGGCGGCTCGCGCCGTGGTCGCGGAGATCGAACAGGTGCTCTAGGGAGGCGAAAATGGCCAAGGGCTATTGGATTGCGCGGGTCGAAGTGAACGACCCGGAAGGCTACAAGGAGTATGTCAAGGCGAACGCGGACCCTTTCGCGCGGCATGGCGCAAGGTTTCTGGTGCGCGGCGGCAGATATGAAGTGGGGGATGGGACGCCGCGGGACCGCAACGTGGTGCTGGAGTTCTCTTCCTACGAAGCAGCGCTCGCCTGCTTCCATGATCCCGCATACCAGAAGGCCAACGCGATCCGAAAGAAGGCGGCGGTCAGCGACCTCATCATCGTCGAGGGATATGACGGCGCGCAGCCGGGAGACTAGGATTGCGCCATGCAGGACAAGGCGCCGCTTACGCCGGATGAGCTCAGCCGCTATGCACGCCACATTGTGCTCGCAGAGATCGGCGGTGCTGGGCAGCAACGCTTCAAGGCGGCTCGCGTCCTCGTGGTCGGAGCCGGCGGGCTCGGCGCCCCGCTTGCTCTATACCTCGCGGCGGCCGGCATCGGCACCATCGCCATTGTCGACGACGATACGGTTAGCCTCTCCAACCTGCAGCGGCAGATCATCCACGCGACCGACCGTGTCGGCGCGCCCAAGGTGGAGAGTGCGCGGGAGACGCTTCGCGCGATCAATCCACATGTCGAGGTCGCGCCGCATCAAGTGCGACTGACGGCGGAGAACGTCCGCGAGCTCATCGCCGGCTCCGACGTCGTCGCCGACGGCTCCGACAACTTCGCCACGCGCTATCTCGTCGCCGACGCCTGCGCCGCGCTGCAGGTTCCGCTGGTGACGGCGGCAGTCGGGCGTTTCGATGGCTCGGTGACAGTCCTCAAGCCCTACGAGGGTGACAACCCCTCCTACCGCGACGTCTTCCCCGCACCGCCCCCGGAGGGCATCTTGCCCACCTGCGCGGAGGCGGGAATCCTGGGCGCGCTTACAGGCGTCGTCGGCTCGATCCAGGCACTGGAGGTGCTGAAGCTCGTCGCTGGTATCGGAGAGCCGCTGGTCGGCAGGCTGCTCCTCTATGACGGGCTGGCGCAGCGCTTCGACGAGATCCGCTACAAGCGGAAGAAGGCATAGACACCCGCTCGTGCTTAACCGCGCGTCGCGCGAGCACGAACAAATGCGCCCGTCGTAGCGACGATTTCATAACCCGCTGGACCTCATCGTGGCTCGGCCACCGATGAGGACCAAGGGTCGTGACGACGATCATCCAGTTCAGAAACCGGGCGATCCGGGAAACTCGAGCCCGGCGGTTTCGTCCCTCGCTTGCCAATACGCTCGGGATTGTCGCGCTCGCGAGCGCGCTCGCGCTGACACAGCTTTCGTGGATCACGGGACGGCCATTGTTCACGCTGCCCGAAATTGGCGACGGTGGCGCGTCCACCGGCGATGGGGTGACGCGGTATTTCGCCATTTGCGACGGGCTCCGCCACGACTATTGCGTCATCGACGGCGACACCTTCACTTTCCGCGGCGAGAAGATTCGCATCGCGGATATCGATGCCCCGGAAACGTATCCGCCCCGGTGCGAGAGCGAGGCGCGGCTGGGGCAGCAAGCGACGCGACGCCTCCAGGAATTGCTCAATGCGGGACCGTTCGCGCTGTGGCAAGCCGGAGTCCGCGACGAGGATAGATACAGGCGCAAGCTCAGAACCGTCGTGCGCGACGGCCGCTCGCTCGGCGATATCCTGGTTTCGGAAGGGCTGGCGCGGGAGTGGACGGGGCGGCGCATGCCGTGGTGCTAGACGGCCCAGTCGGCGCGTAGTCATCGGCGCGGACACGCCGGATCTCCGCCCGTCTATCAGGGGATCGGCATCCCGAGACGGGCCTGGACTGACGCCGGGGCCAACAGCGGCGCGCCTCCGTCCCGGCGCAGCCTAATCGAGCTTGAAGAGGCGGGCGGCGTTCTGCCGGCCGATCTTCTGGCGATCCGCTTCGCTGATCGCGGCGGCGTCAAACCACTTGGCCGCATGGTCCACGTTCTCGAACGGCCAATCGCACGAAAATAGGACCTGATCGGCACCCATCTCGGCTATCGCCTCGACAAGCGTCGACGTGCTGAAGTTTCCGGATGTGGTCACGTAGAAGTTCTGGCGAAAGTAGTCGGCAATCAGCCGCTTCGCGGGATAGGTCGGCGGCAGATCGAGCCAGGCGTTGCGATTGTCGATGCGCCACAGATTGTAGGGGATCCCCTCGCCGAGATGGCCGAGGATGATTGCGAGGCGCGGATGCTCGTCGAACAGGCCCGAGCACATCAGCCGAAGCGCATGCCCCGCCGTCTCCTGCGCGAATGCCCAGGTCGGGCCGTATAGCCACGGATGACCATCGTAGATCGCCGCCATCTTCGGCAGCGGATTGCGCGGATGCAGATAGAAGGGCACGTCGAGGCCCTCCACCACGGCCCAGAACGGGCGATACTCGGGAATGTCGTAATAGACCGCCGCCTCGCCAACCTCGGAGAACCCGTTCACCAGTGCACCGACGAAGCCAAGCTCCTTGACGCAGCGTTCGAGCTCGCGCGCCGCCCCCTCGGCATCCTGCATGGCAAGCGCGGCGAAGGCGCGGAACCGGTCGGGTCGCTTCGCCACCGCCTCGGCGAGGACGTCGTTGGCGCGATGCGCCACCTCTTCGGCGCGCTTGCTGTCCGAGATCGCCTGCACCGCTGGGGCATTCAGCGACAGGATCATCATCTCGATCCCGTAATCGTCCATCAGCCTGAGCCGCCGGTCGTGGATGTCGAGAAGCCGCGCCTTCAGCTCCTGTTGATGGCTTCTCGGAACGAATCCAAGGGAATCGCTCAACGTCTCCTCGATAGCGAAATGCTCTTCCAGTGCGATCTTGCGGTTCAAATCCGCCTCCCAGGCAACCGGCGCGGGGCTTCGCGCCTTCTCAGACGAAGCTTGGCAGCACGCGGTCGGGCGGCTTGTGCCCGTCCATCCAGCTCCGAATGTTGATGATCACTGTCTCCCCCATGTCCACGCGCCCCTCCAGCGTGGCGGAGCCCATATGCGGCAAAAGCACCACCTTGCCGCTCTTGGCCAGGGCGATCAGCTTGGGATTCACGGCCGGCGCGTGCTCGAACACGTCGAGACCGGCGCCGGAGACGGCGTTCGTCTCAAGCATCTCGATCAGCGCCTCCTCATCGATGATCGAGCCACGCGCCGTATTCACGATGACCGCTTCCGGACGCATCAAGTTGAGCCGCCGGCGCGACAACAGGTGATAGGTGGCGGGAGTTGCGGGACAGTTGACGGAAACGATGTCGACGCGCGCCAGCATCTGATCGAGGCTGTCCCAATAGGTCGCCTCCAGCTCCTCCTCGACCTTGGGCTCAACCGGGCGGCGGTTGTGGTAGTGGATGGAAAGCCCGAACGCCCGCGCCCGCCGCGCAACCGCCGTGCCGATGCGGCCCATGCCGACGATGCCAAGACGCTTGCCCCAGATGCGGTGGCCCAGCATCCAGGTAGGCGACCAGCCTGACCATTTGTGTCCCTCGCGCAGGATGCGCGCGCCTTCAGCCAGCCGCCGCGGCACGGAGAGGATCAGCGCCATGGTCATATCGGCGGTGTCTTCGGTGAGGACGTTGGGAGTGTTCGTAACGGTGATGCCACGCTTCACCGCTACGTCCACGTCGATATTGTCGACCCCGTTGCCGAAATTGGCGATGAGCTTCAGCCGCTCGCCGGCCAGGGCGAGCATCTCCGCGTCGATGCGGTCGGTGACCGTGGGGA
Source organism: uncultured Propylenella sp. (assembly GCA_964487455.1). Lineage (GTDB taxonomy): Bacteria > Pseudomonadota > Alphaproteobacteria > Rhizobiales > Afifellaceae > DASWJZ01. The sequence goes on along the minus strand of CAZARE010000145.1, from coordinate 23,456 downwards.
CAAGCACGTCTGCGGTCTGCATCGCCTTGACGAGCTCGGCCTGCGACATCGGCTTGTCGTCGATGTTGAGCTGCGTCTGAAACAGCTCGCGCATGCGCGTCTCCACGGGCTCGGGAAGCCGGCGCGTCACGATCACCAAAGGTTTGGCTTTCGTCATTGCTCCCGCTCGCCCGCTACCCACGATGCCGCCGCTTTCGCGCTATAAACGCTCTTTAACGGAAGGTCCGTCAAACGCAACAAATGCCGTCCGGTAGGAGGAGCGGCCTTTCCGCACTATGGTCGCCGCCATGATTCGACGTCTCCGACCCCTCCTCCTCTGTCTCGCCGGCGCGGTGGCTCTTGCCGTGCTCGCCTCTCCCTTGGCGGCGCAGGACGAGCGGCGCGGGACCGGACTCCCCCTGCCGCGTTTCGTCAGCCTCAAGTCGGACAACGTGAATGTGCGGCGCGGTCCAGGCCAGGAATACGAGATCGCCTTCACGTTCGTGCGCGCTGGACTGCCGGTCGAGATCACCCAGGAATTCGACAACTGGCGGAAGATCCGAGATTCGGACGGCGCCGAAGGCTGGGTGTTTCACAGTCTGCTCTCGGGAAAACGCACGGCCTTGGTGGCGCCCTGGGAAAGGGGCGGCCCTTTCCCCGCCCGGAGAAGCGCCAACGGAGAGGCCACGGTCGTGGCCTATCTGGAGCCGCGCGTCATCGCCGACGTCGAGGAGTGCACCGGGACCTGGTGCCGCATCCAAGTGCAGGGGCACCAGGGCTGGATTGCCCAGGACCGCCTATGGGGCGTCTATCCGGACGAGGTGTTTGAGCGGTAGAGCTACTTCCGCCGGCGGACACGCACTACCACCTCCACGGCGGTGATCTCCATGCCGTCTGGCGGCTGCGGAAGGGCATCGAACCCGACGCTTCCTTCCACATCGATCAGCCGGCCTTCGCCCTCCACGAAGAAATGATGATGGTCGCTCACATTCGTGTCGAAGTAGGTGCGGGTGCCGTCGATCGCGACTTCCCTGAGAAGGCCGACGCCGGTGAACTGGTGCAGCGCATTGTAGACCGTTGCAAGCGAGACGCGCACGCCGGCCGCCTGCGCCTCCCCATGCAGGTCCTCGGCCGAGATGTGACGGTGACCCCTGGCAAATAGCACGCGGCCCAGCTCGACGCGCTGGCGGGTGGGCCGCAGCCCTGCATGGCGAAGCTGCGCCGCCATCCTGTCCTGGCGGCCTCGACTCTGTCTCACTGCATCTTCCAAGAAATCCCGTATTCCGAGCTGACTTATATGGAATCGCGGCAATCGAGACAAGCGGAGGCTCGGCGGGCGTTTCGCCTCCCGCTGGCCTGTGTTAGGTAGCGTGCCCAACCGGCGGGAGGCCCATGAAGCCAATGAAAGCGCGCCAGTCGCGGTACGAATTTGACGAACTCCTCGCCTGCGGGCGGGGCGAATTGTTCGGCGAAGGCAATGCCCAGCTGCCGCTCCCGCCCATGCTGATGTTCGACCGTATCTCGGAGATCCGAGAAGAGGGTGGCGAAGGCGGTAAGGGTATGGTGCGGGCGGAGCTGGCGGTGCGCCCCGACCTCTGGTTCTTCTCCTGCCATTTCAGGGACGACCCGGTGATGCCAGGCTGCCTCGGGCTCGACGCACTGTGGCAGCTGCTTGGTTTCTTTCTGGGGTGGTTGGGCGGCGAAGGACGCGGCCGCGCCCTTTCGGTGGGCCAGGTCAAGTTCTCCGGCATGGTGTTGCCGAGCGTAAAGCTGGTCGAGTACGGAGTCGACCTGAAACGCGTCGTCCGCTCCAAGCTCGTGCTCGGCATTGGCGACGGGTGGCTCAAGGCGGACGGCGAGACCATCTATCAGGCGGAAAATCTCAAGGTCGGACTATTCAAGGCCTGAGCGCACGGTGTGACGCGCGTAGTGTTGCGTGCCCCGCTTCGTCACTAGAAGGAGAATGCCATGAGACGGGTCGTCGTTTCCGGCATGGGCATCGTCTCATCTATCGGGAACAACACCCAGGAGGTGCTGGCGAGCCTGCGCGAGGGCCGCTCGGGCGTCGTCTTCTCCGAGAAGTACAAGGAGCTCGGTTTCCGCTGCCACGTGCACGCTGCGCCAAATCCCGACCCCGCCGAAGAGCTCGACCGCCGCACCACCCGCTTCATGGGACGGGGCGCGGCCTGGAACTACATCGCTATGCGGCAGGCGATCCAGGACGCCGGGCTCGAAAAGGACGAGGTGTCCAACGAGCGCACAGGCATCATCATGGGTTCCGGCGGGCCCTCGACGCGCGCCATCGTCGAGGCCGCCGACGTGACGCGCGAGAAGGGCGCAAGGCGCGTCGGCCCATTCGCGGTGCCGAAGGCGATGTCGTCCACCAATTCGGCCACGCTTGCCACCCCCTTCCAGATCAAAGGCGTGAACTATTCCATCTCGTCGGCCTGCGCCACATCGAACCATTGCATCGGCAATGCTTTCGAGATCATCCAGCTGGGCAAACAGGACATCATCTTCGCTGGCGGGGGGGAAGAGCTCGACTGGACGCTCTCCAACCTGTTCGACGGAATGGGAGCGATGTCCACCGGCTTCAACGACGCGCCGGAACAATCCTCGCGCGCTTATGACGTCAGGCGCGACGGCTTCGTCATCGCCGGAGGCGCGGGCGTCGTGGTGCTCGAGGAGCTGGAGCACGCCAAAGCGCGCGGCGCCAAGATCTACGGCGAGATCACGGGCTACGGCGCGACCTCGGATGGCTACGACATGGTGCAGCCGTCGGGCGAAGGAGCGGTTCGCTGTATGAGGATGGCGCTTTCCACTGTGGCGGCGCCGGTGGACTACATCAATCCGCACGCCACCTCTACGCCGGTCGGGGATGAACGCGAGATCGAGGCGATTCGCGAGGTCTTCGGGCCAGGCGACAAGTCCCCTCCGATCTCCGCGACCAAGTCCCTCACCGGCCACTCGCTGGGCGCCACCGGCGTGCAGGAGACAATCTACTGCCTGCTCATGATGCAGAACAGCTTCATTGCCGCGAGCGCCAACATCGAGGAGCTTGATCCGAAGTTCGAGGATATGCCGATCATTCGCGAACGCCGCGACAACGTGAAACTCGACTGTGTGCTTTCCAATTCCTTCGGATTCGGCGGCACCAACGCAACCTTGGTTTTCCAACGTCACGCCGATTAGGAACGCAGCAATGAGCGGGTTGATAGCCGGAAAGCGCGGCCTGATCATGGGCGTGGCCAACGACCATTCGATTGCATGGGGCATCGCGAGCATGCTGGCCGAGCACGGCGCGGAGCTGGCCTTCACCTACCAGGGCGATCATTTCGGACGGCGAGTGAAGCCGCTTGCCGCTTCGCTCGGGGCAAAGGTCGTCCACCATTGCGACGTGGAGGACGCCGCCTCGATGCAGGCCGTGTTCGACAGGCTGCGCACCGAATGGGGAACGATCGACTTTGTCGTCCACGCGATCGCCTACTCTGACAAAGCCGAGCTGCGCGGACGCTATGCCGATACGTCGCGCGAGAACTTCGCCCGCACCATGCTTATCTCCTGCTACTCGTTCACCGAGATCGCCCGCATGGCGGCCCCGCTCATGCCCGACGGAGGGAGCCTCCTCACCCTCACCTACGGAGGATCGGAAAGGGTGATGCCGAACTACAATGTCATGGGCGTGGCAAAAGCCGCGTTAGAGGCGTCCGTGCGATATCTCGCAGTCGATTTCGGGCAAGGCGGCATTCGCGTCAACGCCGTCTCCGCCGGGCCGATCCGCACGTTGGCGGGAGCCGGCGTGGCGAACGCCCGGCTCATGTTCAGTTATCAGCGGGCCAATGCCCCGCTCAAGCACGACATATCGACGGCGGATATCGGCGGCGCCGCGCTTTACTTGCTGAGCGACCTGTCGCGCGCGGTCACCGGCGAAATCCATTACGTGGATTGCGGCTACAATATCGTGGCGATGCCGAGGCTCGCGCAACTGGGACCTCAGGACGACGACAAGGCGGCGCGCGCGGCGGCGGAATAAGGTTACTCTCGTTGGTAGCAAATCCCGCACAATTCCGCCGCTAGTAAGGAAATTCTTTACAGGAATTTGGTCTCCTGATCGCGCCTGATCGGGATTCCCATGTCGATTCCGAAGTTTCGCGCCGCGGTGATCGTGTTCCTTGTGGGCTTTGCCCTTGGAATATCCGTGTTCGCAGCCTCACGACTGTTTGTGCGCTCGGTTCTGGATGGCGACGCGATCGTCGCCGCACAGGAGCTTGCCGCGAATCTCGCCCGCGGCAGACCGATCGCGGCCAGCGCGGCTCTCTCCTCGGTCGTGCGCTATTCCTATTTCGACCTGGACGGAAACGTCATCGAAAGCGCGGTACCGGGCCGTAGCCTCAGTTCTCAGCCGGAGCTGACCCAGGCGGACCGGCCGGACCTTGCCCGGCTCGTGGCGCGGGGCGGCATCGTCATGGAAGACTCTCCTCTTCTTCCAAGTCTCATCGGTCTTTCCCCCTCGGTGATCAAACGGGTCGCGGTCCCTGTGGTCAGAAACGGGGAGATGGCGGGCTCGCTTCTTGTCGAGGTCGATCAGACCCGAGGGCTGGAATCGCTGACCCGCGCCTTCAGCGTTGTTGCGATGGTGACCGTCGGACTAGCCGTCCTCGCGGTCATCGCGGTCGCCTTTGTGGTGACGCGCGGCCACGGCTTTCGCGAGCGCAAGATTTTCGACCCGAATTCCGTCGCCCACGATCCGCTAACCGAGGCGCCGACACGAGCCGGCTTTGTGGAGATTCTCAACGACGCCCTTGAGCGCGCCGCTGAGGCTGATCAGCAGGTCCTGTTGATGGTGGTCGACCTCGACCGCTTCCGCGGGGTGAATGGCATCTGGGGCCACCAGATGGGCGATAAGGTGCTGAGGATGGCGGCTGAGCGGCTGCGGCCTTTCGCAACCCCGCCAGCCGGGCTGGCGCGCGTCTCCGGCGATGAGTTCGCGGTCATCGTAGAAGGAGAGGCGACGCACTCCATGCGCCAGCTCGCCCATCAGATCCGCAACGCGATCAGCGCGCCCTTTGAGATCGACGGCGCATCGATCATGATCAGCGCCAGCATCGGAGCCGCCCTCTATCCGATCAATGCCGAGGACGGTGACGTGCTCTTCCGTGCCGCAGCCGGCTCGCTCGCCAAGGCAAAGTTGCAGGGACGCAACACGCTTGCCGTCTTTGACACGGAGATGAAAGAGCGGATGCATCGCACCGAGGCGCTCGAGCGCGACCTGCGCAAGGCGCTCGAGCGGGAAGAGTTCGTAGTCTTCTATCAGCCTCAACTGGAGCTGGCATCCGGCCGACTGCGTGGTTACGAGGCGCTGGTCAGATGGGAGCGCCCCGGCGAGGGCATCCTGGCGCCGCGCGACTTCCTGTCGGTCGCCGAGGAGACGGGCCTGATCCGTCCGATTGGCGATTGGATACTCAGGCGGGCCTGCGAGGACGCCGCCTCCTGGCTTGATTCCGGCTCAGTGGCGGTAAACTTCTCTGCGGCGCAATTTCGCTCACAGGAAATCGACAAGACAATCGCAAAGGTGCTGCAGGAGACCGGTCTTCCCGCCGACCGTCTCGAGATCGAAGTGCCGGAGAGCCTCTTCTTCGACTCAGGTCCTGACGTGATGGACCTACTGAACCGTATCAAGGCGCTCGGCGTGCGCATCGCGATGGATGATTTCGGCGCCGGCTATTCGGGGCTGGCCTCGCTCGCACATTTCCCCTTCGACAAGATCAAGATCGACCGTTCCTTCGTGGCCCAGCTGACGGAAGACGCCGACGTTGCGGCGATCGTCGCATCCATCGTCTCGCTCGGTCGCACGCTGAGCGTCGACGTGACGGCCGAGGGCGTGGAGACGAGCGAGCAGGTGACGCTGCTCAAGGCGGCAGGCTGCAGCATCGTCCAAGGCTTCCTCTTCGGCGCACCGCAGCGCGAGACCGGAAGCCGGAGCGCCACCGGCTCGCAGAATAGTAGCGATAACAGGGCCTTGGCCGGAACGGCGCGGGCGGCCGGCGACGCAAGGTGAGCAAGTTGCGGCAGATCGACCGGAAGCCGCTCGCGACGGTCGCCTCGCTCGTGCTGCTGTCGTGCGCAGTGCTCGCGGCCATCTACATGCTCGGCCAGTTCGCGCTTGGACGGATGATGGCGGGGGACGCGGTCGCGACGGTCGAGGTCTGGTCGCGCTCGGTGCTGGGAGAGCAAGCCGCGGACCTCGAAGCGGCCCTTGCCGCAACCGGTCCAAAGACACTCGACTCGACGCTCAACTTCGCCAGCATAGACAGGCTCGTGCTGATCGCGCCGAACGGGCGCCTCACGACCATCCGCGGCGCCAATGCGGCGGACGAGCTCGGCCGCGTCACGGCTGAGGCCGGGTCCGCAGATGCAGCGATCTACTCGGTGGCGAGCGGCGCGTACACGCTCGATTCGGTGCGCTGGCCCAATCCGGAGTCCTACCGCAGCTGGGTGATCCTGCCGCCGAGCGCCGGCGGCAAGGCTCGCCTCGCGGCGCGCGTCGACCAAACGCAGACAGCCGCCGGCCTGGTCTCAAGCTTCGCGCGCGAAGTCCTCTTCAGCGGCGGCGTGGCCATCATCACCTTCGTGTCGTTCATGGCCGGCTTCAGCTACCGGCAGCGCCAGCTTTCGGCCGAGAACGCCGCGATACGCTTTCTCGCCTTGCACGACGAGCTGACCGGCCTCCCGAACCGCAAGCAGTTCGAGGAGTTCATGGCCGAGACGCTGGCGACGATCGAGCAGGAGGGGCACAAGGCGGCGCTATTCGTCCTCGATCTCGACGCCTTCAAGGCGGTGAACGACACGCTGGGCCATCCGGTGGGAGACGGGCTCCTCAAGGCGTGCGCCAAGCGGCTGAAGGCATCATTGAGAAGCGGCGACCTGCTGGTGCGTCTTTCCGGCGACGAGTTTGTCATCGTGGTGCCGCGCGTGGCCGACCCGGCGATGCTCGCGCCATTGGCCGAGCGCGTGCTGAAGCTGCTTTCCAGCCCCTTCCGCGTCGAGGGGCACGAGATCCAGATCGGCTGCTCCATCGGGCTTGCCGTGGCGCCGGACAACGGCGCCGATATCGGCACGCTGATGCGCAATGCCGACTTCGCGCTCTATCGCGCCAAGAGCGAGGGACGGCGGACCTGGCGCTTCTTCGATCCCAAGATGGCGGAGGACCTCGCGAGCCGGCGGACGCTGGAGGATGGGCTTCGGCTCGCGCTGGAGAAGGATCACTTCCAGCTTCTCTACCAGCCGCAGGTGGAGCTGGCGACCGGGCGCACGGTTGGCTACGAGGCGATGCTGCGCTGGCGGCTGCCGGGCAAAGGCCTGGTGCCGGCCGCCGTCTTCGTTTCGCTCGCTGAGGAAACCGGGCTCATGGTGCCGATCGGCGAATGGGTGATCCGGCAGGTGGCACGCGACTGTGCGCTCATTCCCGCGGACCGATGCATCGCGATCAACCTGTCGCCGCCGCAGCTAAAACGGGATGGCTTCGATACTTTCATCCTCGATGCCCTGAAGAGCCATAAGATCGACCCGCGCCGGATCGAGATAGAGGTGAACGAAACGATCCTCGGCCGCAACGAGGCCCTGGCGTTCTCGCGCCTTGAGAAGATCCGCGACGCCGGCGTGCGTATCGTCATGGACGCGTTTGGCGTCGGCACGCTGAGCCTCGGCCTGTTGTCACGCCACTCCTTCGATAAGATCAAGGTCGACCGCTCCTTCCTGATGAACAACGACGAGCAGAAGAGCGGCGCCGTGCTGGCGGCCGTTTGCAGCCTCGGCCACTCCCTCGGCTTCCGTGTGGCCGGACAGGGCGTAGAGACGATCGAGCACGCGCAGATGCTGCGCGCCGCCGGCTGCACGGAGGCGCAGGGCTACTATTTCGCGCCGCCGATGCCGCTAGAGAACCTTCTGAAGCTTGACGAGCGGGAGCCGACGCTCGCGGCGGCCGGTTGACCGCCAGCTCACGACGAAACAAAAGGGCGCCGGCGGCGCCCTTTCTCACTTGTGGGGGGCAAAAACCCCGTCAGGCAGCCGCCTCGTCATTTGGCTCCCGCTTGATCTCCTGCCCGGTCTCCTGGTCGACGACCTTCATCGACAGGCGCACCTTGCCGCGCTCGTCTGAGCCCAGGAACTTCACCCAGACCTTGTCGCCCTCTTTGACGACATCCTTCACGTTCTGGACGCGCTGCGGGGCGAGCTGCGAGACGTGCACCAGCCCGTCGCGCGAGCCGAAGAAGTTCACGAATGCGCCGAAATCGACGATCTTGACCACGGTGCCTTGATAGACTTGGCCGTGCTCCGGCTCGGCGGTGATGCCCTGAATCCACTTCAACGCGGCGCGGATGGATTCGGCGTTGGCCGATGCGACTTTGACCGTGCCGTCGTCCTGGATGTCGACCTTCGCGCCCGTCTTTTCAACGATCTCGCGGATCACCTTGCCGCCGGTGCCGATCACTTCGCGTATCTTGTCGACCGGAATCTTGATCGTCTCGATGCGCGGTGCGTACTCGCCGAGCTCGGCGCGCGCCTGGCCCAGCGCCTTAGCCATCTCGCCTAGAATATGCATGCGCCCGTCTTTCGCCTGATCGAGCGCGGTCCGCATGATCTCCTCGGTGATGCCGTCGATCTTGATGTCCATCTGCAGCGAGGTGACGCCGTTCGCGGTTCCGGCGACCTTGAAGTCCATGTCGCCGAGGTGGTCCTCATCGCCGAGGATGTCGGAGAGAACGGCAAAGCGTTCGCCCTCCTTGATCAATCCCATCGCGATGCCGGCGACCGACGCCTTCAGCGGCACGCCGGCATCCATCAGCGCCAACGAGGTGCCGCAGACGGTCGCCATGGAGGACGAGCCGTTCGACTCGGTGATCTCGGAAACGACCCGAAGTGTATAGGGGAACTCGTGCGTCGGCGGCAGAACCGGCCGGACGGCACGCCATGCGAGCTTGCCGTGGCCGATCTCGCGCCGCCCCGGCGTCCCCATGCGGCCGGTCTCGCCCACCGAATAGGGCGGGAAATTGTAGTGCAGCATGAACGCCTGCTTGTAGGTGCCCTCCAGGCTGTCAATCATCTGCTCGTCCTCGCCGGTGCCGAGGGTGGCGACAACCAGGGCCTGCGTCTCGCCGCGGGTGAAGAGCGCAGAGCCGTGCGTACGCGGCAGGACGCCAGCTTCCGCCACGATCTGCCGGACGGTCTTCAGATCGCGGCCGTCGATGCGCTGACCGCTGTCGAGGATACGGCCACGGACGATGTCGCTCTCCAGCTTTTTGAAGAGCTCGGAGACGGCCTGCGCGGACGGCGCGTTCTCGGCGTCGGGCGGGCAGAGCGCGGCTTTCACCTTTTCCTTCACCGCCTTGACGGCATCCTGACGTTCGGACTTGCCGATGATGTTGTAGGCGCGGCCGACCTCTTCGGCGGCGATCTCGCGAACACGCTCGAGGAGTGCGGAGCGGTCCTCAACCTTGTGCTCGCGCGGCTCCTTGGCCGCCTTCTCGGCGAGCTTGACGATGGCCTCGATGACCGGCCGGAACAAGCGGTGGCCGAACATGACGGCGCCCAGCATGACGTCCTCGGGAAGCTCGTGCGCCTCCGATTCCACCATCAGCACCGCATCTGCGGTGCCGGCGACGATCAGATCGAGTTTGGACTCTTTCAACTGATCGACCAGGGGATTGAGCACGTACTCGCCATCGATGTAGCCGACACGGGCGCCGCCGATTGGGCCCATGAAAGGCACGCCGGACAAGGTTAGCGCGGCCGAGGCGGCGACCATGGCGACGATGTCGGGGTCGTTCTCAAGGTCGTGCGACAGCACGGTGACGATGACCTGCGTTTCGTTCTTGTATCCGGACGCGAACAGCGGTCGGATCGGCCGGTCAATCAGACGCGAAGTCAATGTCTCTTTCTCGGTGGGCCGGCCCTCGCGTTTAAAGAAGCCCCCGGGGATACGGCCAGCGGCGAAGTACTTCTCCTGATAATTGACCGTGAGCGGGAAGAAGTCGAGACTCGGCTTCGGCTCGTGCTCCGACACCACGGTGGCAAGCACCGACGTCTCGCCATATGTGGCGAGTACGGCGCCATCGGCCTGGCGCGCGAAGCGTCCCGTCTCGAGAACGAGCTTGCGCCCGCCCCATTCGATTTCCGATTTCTGTGTTTCAAACATGGTAGGTCCTTTCGATCATGCAACGAGCAGGACAGGCCATGTGCAAGACGACGGGGCGCTCCAAAGCCGGCGAATCCAGCTCCCGAGCGACCGGCGATCCTGCCATGGCCATATCCGCTTCATGGACTTGAGCGGGCGAACTCCTCGTTCCGCCCGTCGCGGCCGCGCCTCAGCGGCGCAGTCCGAGCCGCGAAATAAGCGTTTGGTAACGGGCCGTGTCCCTCGACTTCAGATAGTCGAGTAGCCGGCGGCGCTGCGATACCATCTTCAGAAGGCCGCGACGCGAATGGTTGTCCTTCACGTGGCTTTTGAAGTGCTCGGTCAGGTTGACGATCCGCTCCGACAGGATGGCGACCTGGACTTCCGGCGAGCCCGTGTCTCCGTCCTTCGTAGCGTATTCCTTAATCAGCTCTTGCTTTCGATCCGTAGTGATCGACATCGGTCATCCTTGTAAGCTTCTAGTGCCGGGCCGGTTGCGGCCGTCGGACAGATTGAACACACGCTTGGGATTGAAGGCGCCCCTGTCGACCTCGCCGAGCGCGACGGGCAGGCCGCCGAAGACCGCATAAGCGGGGCCAGACACGACGGGCGCATCCCGTCCTCTGAGGATCACGGCCTGGCCTCTCCTGAGGCGGGCCGCATCCCTCTCGGTCATGGCAAGCGCCGGGATGCCGTCCAGCGCCGTCGCGACCGACAAAAGAGCCTCCGCGGCCGCAAGGCCGCCGGAAGCCCCGGCCTTATCGCGCAACTCGCTCAGCTTTTCCAGCGAAATCATGTGCTCCCCCCCGAACGGGCCGACGCCCAAGCGGCGCAGGCTGACGACGTGGCCATAAGTGCCAAGCCGCCGACCCAAGTCGCGGGCCAGCGCCCTCACATAAGCGCCCTTGCCGCATTCGGCTTCGAACACGGCGTGGTCGGCGTCGGGGCATTCGATAAGATCAAGCTGATGGACCACGATCCCGCGCGGTTCCAGCACCACCTCCCCGCCCTCACGCGCCAAGTGGTAGGCACGCTCACCGGAAATCTTGACGGCGGAATAGCGCGGCGGGACCTGCATGATGTCGCCGGTGAACTCGGGGAGGATGGCACGGATCTCCGCTGCCTCCGGCCGAACCTCTGCGGTCCTGAGAACGGCGCCTTCGCAGTCGTCGGTCTCCGTCTCCCCGCCCCAACGGATCGTGAAGCGGTAGAGCTTCCGTCCCTCCATGACGTTGGCGACGGTCTTGGTCGCTTCGCCAAGCGCGATCGGCAGGCATCCGGAGGCGAGCGGATCGAGCGTTCCGGCGTGCCCCGCCTTGGCGGCGTTGAAGAGCCGCTTCACGCGCGCCACCGCCTCGGTGGAGGTCATGCCGACCGGCTTGTCGAGGATCAGCCAGCCGTCGACCTTCCTGCCCTTGTCGCGGCGTCCCATCAGCCTTCGTCCCCGTTCTCGCGACCGCCGGCCAGATCGCGCGCCACCTCCGGCGACTTCAGGAGTTCGTCGATGCGCGCGTCGTCCTCGAAGCGGGTGTCCAGCCGGAACTTCAGGTCAGGCATGAACTTCATCTGCTTCAGCTTCGGCGATATCCGGCCGCGCAGGAACGCCGTGTGCTTGTCGAGTTTCGTGACCACGGCATCCGGGTCGGAGGCAGCCATCGGCGCGACGAGCACGGTGGCGTGCCTGAGATCAGGCGACATGCGCACCTCGGCGATGGAAATGAGCATGCCCTCGAACTCCGGCCCCGCCTCGCCGCGCGTGAAGAGGTCGGCGAGCGCGTGGCGCACCAATTCGCCCACGCGCAGCTGGCGCTGTGAAGGGCCGGTCTTTTGCGTCGCGAAACGGGTCATCGGTGGTTCACGCGTCTTGCCGATCGCCGGCTCAAATCCGGCGATGGCGACATCAACATTGGGAGCCAGCGTTCCAGCCGGGTCCGCCTAGAGCGTCCGCGCGACCTCCTCCACGCGGTAGCACTCGATGATGTCGCCGACGCGCATATCTTCGTATTTCTCGAACGCCATGCCGCATTCCTGGCCGGCCGGCACCTCTCTCACCTCGTCCTTGAAGCGCTTCAAGGTCGAAAGCTTACCCTCGTGGATGACCACGTCGTCGCGGATCAGCCGCACGCTGGCGCCACGCTCCACCTTGCCCTCGGTAACGCGGCAGCCGGCGACCTTGCCGACCTTGGAGATGTTGAAGACCTCCAGGATCTCCGCATTGCCAAGGAAGGTCTCCCGCCGCTCCGGCGACAAGAGGCCCGACATCGCCGCTTTGATGTCGTCCACGAGGTCGTAGATGATGTTGTAGTAGCGGATCTCGATGCCTTCGCGTTCCGCGGCGCCGCGCGCCTGCGCGTTGGCGCGAACATTGAACCCGATGATCGGCGCTTCCGAAGCGGCTGCGAGGCTGACGTCCGATTCGGTGATGCCGCCGACGCCAGCATGCATGACCTGCGCGGCCACCTCGTCGGTGCCGAGCTTGTCGAGCGCCTGCACGATCGCCTCGACCGAGCCCTGCACGTCGCCCTTGATGAGGATCGGGAAGAGCTTCTTTCCGTCCGTCCCCAGGCGGCTCATCATCTGCTCGAGCGATCCGCGCGCACCGGCGGCGTGCGCCGCCATCTTCTCGCGCCGCAGGTTCCTCCGGTACTCAGTCACCTCGCGGGCGCGGGCCTCGCTCTCCACTACGCCAAGACGATCGCCGGCCTCCGGCGTCGCCTGGAAGCCGAGCACCTCCACCGGCATCGACGGTCCGGCCTCGGGCACGTGCTCGCCGTGATCGTCGATCAGCGCGCGAACGCGGCCCCATTCGGCGCCGGCAACGATGATATCGCCAACACGCAGCGTGCCGCGTTGCACCAGCACGGTTGCGACGGGCCCGCGTCCGCGGTCGAGCTGCGCTTCGACCACGATGCCTTCCGCTGGACGGTCCGGATTGGCCCGAAGGTTCAGGATTTCGGCCTGCAGCAGGACGGCTTCGAGAAGCTTGTCGAGATTGGTGCGCTTCAACGCCGACACTTCCACCTCGAGCGTCTCGCCGCTCATCGACTCAACGACGATCTCGTGATGGAGCAGATCGGTGCGCACCCGGTTCGCGTCGGCGCCCGGCTTGTCGATCTTGTTGATCGCCACGACGATCGGCACGCCGGCGGCGCGAGCGTGATTGATGGACTCCACCGTCTGCGGCATCACGCCGTCATCCGCGGCCACCACAAGAATGGCGATGTCGGTCGCCTGCGCGCCGCGGGCGCGCATGGCGGTGAACGCTTCATGGCCGGGCGTGTCGATGAAGGTGATCCTCTGCCCGGCCTGCTCCACCTGATAGGCGCCGATATGCTGCGTAATGCCGCCGGCCTCCGTCGACACGACATTGGCCGAGCGAATTGCATCAAGCAGCGACGTCTTGCCGTGGTCGACATGGCCCATGATGGTCACGACCGGCGGCCGCGGTCTCAGCGTCTCCTCCGCATCGGGAGCGTCGAAGAGACCCTCCTCCACGTCGGAGGCCGCGACGCGGCGGACCTTGTGCCCCATTTCTTCCGCCACGATCTGCGCCGTGTCGGCGTCGATCACGTCGGTGATCTTCACCATCTGACCGTCCTTCATCAGAAGCCGGATCACATCGACGGCGCGCTCCGCCATGCGGTTGGCGAGCTCCTGAACTGTAATCGCCTCGGGAATCACGACGTCGCGGACGATCTTCTCCTGCGTCGGCGTGAAGCCGTGCAGCTGCCGCTTTTCCTTCTCGCGCCGGCGGCGCACCGAAGCGAGCGAGCGCTCGCGCTCGCTTTCCGAAGCCTCCAGCGCATTGGTCACGGTGAGCCGGCCACGGCGGCGCTCGCCCGGCACAGCCTTGGTGCGGGCGGGCTTGGGCATCTCGACCCGCCGGCGACCACGGGTCTCGGCCGCTTCCGTGGTACGAGCCGGCGCCGCGGTCTCCTCTTCGCCGAGCCGGCGTCGCGCCGCTTCCTCGGAGCGGCGGCGCGTTTCGTCCTCGGCCTGCTTACGGGCTTCTTCCTCCTCCTTGCGGCGCTCGGCCTCGACGCGCTCGTGCTGCAGCCGCTCGTCGTCCTCGGCGCGCCTGCGGGCCGCGTCCTCCGCCTGGCGGCGTTCCTCGGCCTCTCGCACGCGCGCTTCGGCAAGCGCTTGCTTCCGCGCGTCCTGCTCCTCGTCAGTGAGCGTGCGCAGCACCATGCCGCCAGCCCGCGCGCGGGGGGGTTGCGGCGCCGCCGCCCCGTCCAACTGCTGGGCGGACGTCGCGGTGCGCGGACGCGTCGCGTCAGGCTTCGACGCTGCCTCGGCGGGCGCGGCATCAGACCCGGGTGTGGTCACGCGGCGGCGCTTCTTCTCGACCACAACGGCTTTCGTGCGGCCGCCGGAGAAGCTCTGGCGCACAGTATCGGTGTCGCGCTTCAGGGAGAGCGGCTTGCGCCCCCCGACCCGCAGCGTTTTGTCCTTACTCGTCGTATCACTCATTCATCGAATCCTGCGGCTCGGCCGCTGCTTCCCGCGACAGACCATCGCCCGCGCCCTCATAGCGCCGGAGGCGGATGGCCGCTTCCACGAAACTTCTACCAGCCGGGCTCTGAAGCACTGCTGCATGTATCACATCTGGACGGCCCATTGCCAAACCCAATTCGGCCGACCCGAAGATGCGAATGACCGGCACGGGCGCGGGATCGCCGAAGCGCCGCCGCATAGCCTGACGCATCTTGTGGACGCCGTCCTCCGCCGCGTCGGCGGCGGCGAGCACCGCCGCGAGCGCCTCGCGCGCGATCACCGCCTCGACTTTCGCAAAGCCAATGACGACCGCTCCCGCCCGGCGGGCCAGACCGAGACGGCCGAGCGCCGTCTCGCGCATGAGCGCCGCCACCTGGTCGGCAAGGTCGGCGGCTGGGGCGACAGACCGCTTCAGCCCGTGCTGGAAGAGGTTCTTGCCGATGGCCCGTGTCACTGTTTCCCGATCCGCGGCAAGCCAGATTCCGCGGCCGGGGAGTCTCGCCTTCAGATCGGGGACGACCGAGCCGCCGGGCCCGGCGACGAAGCGCATAAGCTCCCCCTCCGGCCGCACCTGGCGGCTAAGCGCACACATGCGCGCCCGCCCCTTGCGCCGGCTGTCGGCTCCTGTCTCTGCAAGCGCACCCGTCAAACGGCGGCGACCTCCTCTTCACCTTCCGCAGGCGCCTCTTCCGCCGGCGCCAAATCTGCCTCGGTCACCAGACCCGCCTTTAGCCGCGCGGCCATGACGATCTCCTCCGCCTCCTGGCGCGAGATCTCGGAGCCGGAAAGCGCGCCCTCGAAACGCTGCGTCTCGCCGTCCTTGCGCTCCACCCAGCCAACCAGATCGTCGGTAGCGCAGTAGGCGAGGTCTTCAAGCGTCTTGATGCCTTCCTTCCCAAGCGCCACCATCATCGCGGTGGTGATGCCGGGAACTTCTTTCAGCTCGTCGGCGACGCCGAGCTTGCGGCGTTCCTCGTCATGCGCGGCCTCCACCTTCTCCAGATGCTCGCGCGCGCGCGCCTGCAGCTCTTCGGCCGTCTCCTCGTCGAAGCCTTCGATGGAGGCAACCTCGTCGAGCTCGACATAGGCGACGTCCTCGACAGTCGCGAAGCCCTCCGAGGCGAGCAGCTGCGCCACCATCTCGTCGACATCAAGCGAGTCCACAAATAGCTGAGTGCGGTCCTGGAACTCCTTCTGCCGGCGCTCCGATTCCTCGTCCTCCGTCAGGATGTCGATATCCCAGCCGGTGAGCTGCGAGGCGAGGCGAACGTTCTGCCCGCGCCGGCCGATAGCAAGCGAAAGCTGGTCGTCCGGCACCACGACCTCGATTCGCTCCGCATCCTCATCCAGCACGACCTTAGTGACCTCGGCGGGCTGCAGCGCATTGACGATGAAGGTAGCGGGGTCGGGCGACCAGGGGATGATATCGATGCGTTCGCCCGCCAGCTCGCCCACCACGGCCTGCACGCGGCTGCCGCGCATGCCGACGCAGGCGCCGACAGGGTCGATGGAGGAATCGCGCGAGACGACGGCGATCTTGGCCCTCGAGCCCGGATCGCGCGCCACCGATTTGATCTCGATGATGCTGTCGTAGATCTCCGGCACCTCCATGGTGAAGAGCTTAGCCATGAACTGCGGATGCGAGCGCGAGAGAAATATCTGCGGGCCGCGCTGCTCGCGGCGCACATCGTACACATAGGCGCGCACGCGGTCCCCATAGCGGAAGGTCTCGCGCGGGATCATCTCGTCGCGGCGGATGATCGCCTCGCCGCGGCCGAGGTCCACGATGACGTTGCCGTATTCGACGCGTTTCACCGTGCCGTTGATGATCTCGCCGATGCGGTCCTTGTAATCCTCGTACTGGCGGTCGCGCTCGGCCTCGCGCACCTTCTGCATGATGACCTGCTTGGCCGACTGGGCAGCGATGCGGCCGTACTCAAGCGGCGGCAGCGATTCGGAAATGTAGTCGCCGACCTGGGCGGCGGGATTCCTGAGACGCGCATCCTCCACCGAGATCTGCGCCGCCGGCTCCTCGACCGTCTCAACCACCTCGAGGAGCCGCTGCAGGCGGATATCGCCGGTCTTCTCGTCGATCTCCGCGCGCACGTCGGTCTCCGCGCCGTAGCGGGACTTCGCCGCCTTCTGGATGGCGTCTTCCATGGCGGTGATGACGATCTTGCGGTCGATCGATTTCTCGCGCGCCACCGCGTCGGCGATCTGCAGAAGTTCAAGTCTATTTGCACTGACAGCCATTGCTTCAGCTCCGTTCAGGTGAATTTGAGCCGCCCGAGCCGTTCGGCCGGACAGCGTCAGCGCCGTGGGGCGCCTTGATGAGTGTGTCGGTCAACATAAGCTTGGCCTCGGCGATCGCATCGATCGGCAGCCACACGTCCCCCGCTTCGGTCGCGTCGAGAAGCCGAATTCCAGCCGCTCCCTCGTTCACGCCGATGAGCGCGCCACGGAAACGCTTGCGGCCATTGACTGGGTGCTCCATCTCGATCCGCGCCTCGTGGCCGGCCCAGAGCTCGAAATCCTTCAGGCGGGTGAGCGGGCGGTCGATGCCGGGCGAGGAGACTTCCAGGTTGTATTCGCGATTGATCGGATCGGCGACGTCCAAGGCCGGAGAAACGTCCCGCGAGAGACGCTTGCAATCCTCCACCGTCATTGTGCCATCCGGGCGCTCGGCCATGATCTGCACGGTCATGCCGTTGAGACCGGAGACCTTCACGCGCACCAGTTCGAAGCCAAGATCCCTTGCGATCGGCTCGACGATATGAGCGATGCGGGCCTCCAGCCCGGTCTCTCGCGTCAGGCGGCGGTCGTCCATTCAGCCTCTCGCCTCCGCGCGTGCGCGCTTCGGGCAACAAAAAAGAGCGGGCCCCGGGGGACCCACTCTCGATTTCAACTCGAGATGTGTTGCCGCCGATATAGGCCGCGAGGGCACGGAATTCAAGCAGGAATTCCGCGGTTCGAACGGGAAATTCCCCGTTCTTGCGAATCCAACGGCGCACGCGGCGGGTCGGGGCCGTTTTGTTCCGAGCCCGCTCCGGCCGTCTATTCAGCCGGATGCGGCAGCCGGCTCGGACGCTTCGGGCTCCGCCGCGCCCGGCGGCGTGCAGATCCCGCCTCTGGTGGACTTCTTCGCCGCCTCCAGGCAGAGGAGGTAGTTGAAGCGCGCCGACACGCGGTCCATCGCGGCGTCGCGCGTCGCCTGATTGAGCGTGCCGCTTGCCTGCCAGCGCCTGACGAACCCGCCATAAAGATCGTGCCCCGGGTCCTTCATCGCCGCCCACTCGGCGGCGACTATCTCGTTGTCGGGCGCGGC
This sequence comes from uncultured Propylenella sp., assembly GCA_964487455.1. Classification (GTDB taxonomy): domain Bacteria; phylum Pseudomonadota; class Alphaproteobacteria; order Rhizobiales; family Afifellaceae; genus DASWJZ01. Next base: position 5,481 of record CAZARE010000145.1, on the reverse strand, counting down.
CGCCGCCAGCCGATGAGCCTCCTCCAGCCCGGCATTGACGGCCTCGACTTCCGGACCGAGTCGCGAAAACGTTTCGCCCGACCTCGCCATCAATGAGAGCGTCTGCGATTTCATGGCCACCGCACTTTGGTGCGCTGCCGGATCGTAGTTGGATTTCTCCCCTGCGGTACGACAGGCCGAAAGCGCCACCGCAAGGACCAAGATCAGGCCGAGCGGCGTCAGCGAACGGATGAGCCTCGTCATGATGCGCCTCCTCTCGCCTGGAATGTCGCAAGAAACCGCAGGCGCTGCCAACCCATCGGTTACCGCCTCACTCGTCCGGCGAGGCAAGCTCGCCGGCAATCGCCAGCGACGCCGCTGCCAAGTCCTCAAGCGCAGTCCCGGTCGACTTGAAGAGGGTGATCTCCTCCGCCGATCGTCGGCCGGCGACCTCGCCGCGGCAGAGATCGAACAAATCCCCGCGTAAGTCGTGCTCTCCGATGACACCAGCTTTGATGGCATGAACGATGTCGCCTGCTTCCTTTAGCGCGCCCGCGTGCGTGTCGACATAGACGCTGGCCCGAGCGATGGCCGCGTCGTCGCTCTCGCGCATTGTGGGCGTAAAGGCGCCGACCAGATCAAGGTGTGCGCCGGGCTTCAGCCACTCGCCTTTCACCAGCGGCTCGCGTGCCAGGGTGGCCGAAGAGACGAGGTCGGCGGCGCGGACCGCCGGCTCGAGATTCGCCACCGCCTCTACGGCGAAGGGACGCCCCGCGAAGCTGGCGGCAAGCTTCCCGGCCCGGCCTGGAGTACGGTTCCAGATCGCGACCCGTTCGATGGCGCGGACACTCGCATGCGCCTCGATGAGATAGGGCGCGAGCGCGCCGGCGCCGACCATGACGAGGCGGCTTGCATCCTGGCGCGCCAGATAGGAAGCGGCGAGAGCCGAGGCGGCGGCCGTACGCCAAAGGGTCAGCGCGCTTCCGTCGATCAGGGCAAGCGGCTCGCCGGTCTGGCCGGCCATCAGGACGTAACTTGCCGAGACGCTTGGCAGGCCGCGGGTGGCATTGTCGGGATAGACCGTGGCAATCTTCACCCCGACATAGCATTCGCCGTTTTTCGCGCCGTTGGTCCACGCAGGCATGAGAAGCAGCGTCGCGTCGGCCTTCCCCGGGCGCGCCATCGTGTGATGATGGCGCACCGGAATGACCATCTCACTCTGGAAGGCGCGCCGGAGCGCCTCAATCAGCGTCGGAAAAGTGAAGATGCGCGCAAGATCGTTGGCCGTGACGACACGCATTGCGCCATGCGCCTAGCCACGCTCCGGACGCGGAAGCAAGCCGGTGGATTGCGACGGCCCCTCCTTGGCCGTCCGCTCTGACCACTCGGCGCGCGCCTGCCAGAGCGCCGCATCCCGTCCTCGCTCGCGGGCGCGCCGCCAATGTTTGCGCTGGCTACGCCAGGCGACGAGCGCTCCCACTAGCGTGCCAAGCGCGAAAACGAAGAAGGCGATCTGATATAGCGCAAGATCGAGCCTGAGCACAGGATCGTCCGTGTCGAAGGGATTGAGGTGAACGGTCACGGTCTGGTCGTTGGCGACGGCAAGCAGCAGGACAGCGATCAGCACAGGCAGCAATATCGCCCATTTCAGAATCGTGCCGAGCGTGCCAAGCAACTCAGCCTCCGGCGTTGAGGCGTTCGCGCATGTCCTTCCCTGTCTTGAAGAAAGGCACGTACTTCTCCGACACGACGACTTGCTCGCCGGTCCGGGGATTCCGCCCCATGCGCGCCGGCCGGTTCTTTACGGAGAATGCCCCGAAGCCGCGCAACTCGACCCTGTCGCCGCGCGCAAGCGCCGCCACGATCTCCTCAAGAATCGCGTTGACGATGTGCTCCACATCGCGCTGGTAGAGATGCGGATTGCGTTGCGCAATCCGCTCAATGAGCTCCGATTTGATCACCGCCGGCCCCCCTAGCGATCGGATCGCCCGATCGCCGGAGCCTGCCAAACCGACAAAAGTCCGTCAACTACAAGCCTTTGCGGCAAAATCGGCACGGAGCCCAGATCGAGGCCGATCAGCCTGGCGAACGCCGCAATCGCGTCGGCGGAAAACACCGACAGGAGCGGCTGGTCGTTCTTCCATTCGCGCTTCGGCAGATCTTCGGAAATCCCTTTGCTGGAGGCCAGCCAGGCGCGCGCCTCCTGAACTCCCCCGACCGCGTCGATAAGTGAGTGCTCAAGCGCCTGACGGCCAGTGAAGATGCGGCCGTCGGCGAGCCGGAGGGCCGCGGCGGAGGGCAAGTTTCGGCGCTCAGCGACCAATCCTACAAACCACTCGTAGGTATCGTCGACCACCGACTTGACCATGGCCTCGGCCGCCGGATCCGGCTCCCTGAAGATCGATGGCTCGCCCTTCAGCGGCGCGCTCTTGATCTCCTCGTATTCGGCCCCGATCTTCTGGAGCAGCTCCTCGAAATGCGCGTACTGGAAGATGACGCCGATTGAGCCGGTGATGGCGGTCTCCCGCGCCACCACCCGATCGGCGGCGATGGCAGCCATGTAGGCAGCCGAAGCCCCAACGCCGTCGATGAGCGCAACCACCGGCTTCTTTTCCGAAGCGAGGCGGATGGCGCGGTAGAGAGCCTCCCCGCCGCTCGCGGCGCCGCCGCCGGAATTGATGTGCAGCAAAATGGCCTTGGCGGAGCTTGCCTCCGCTGCTTTCTCGATCAGCTCGACCGCCGCGGGCCGGGTGGGGATAAAGCCATCGATCTTGATCTCGGCAACATGGCCCCTACCCTCCGCCCCCTTCACATCCCACACCGAGAAGGCCACCGCCGCGACGGCCGCGGCGAGGATCACGATGGCTGAGACGCGCCAGAAGCTCGCCCGCCTTCTGAGACGCCGGCGTTCCAGGATCGCTTCCGTGTCCATGGCTTGATCTCCAGATTTCCACCCGCACTAGCAGGGCGGCGTCGCAGGGAGCAAGCGGCGCCCTCGGCCTGCACGCACGGCAGGAGGCGGCGAGGCTCTTCTGGCCCGCTGCCCGCCGCCTCTGCTAGCCTCGCTGCTATGAACAGAAGCGGGCCCCCCGACGGCGAACCGCGTGACCCTGCGTCGGGGCACGTCACGCCCATGATGCAGCAATATATCGAGATTAGGGCTGCCAATCCGGATTGCCTGCTCTTCTATCGCATGGGGGATTTCTACGAGCTGTTCTTTGAGGATGCGGCGACGGCCTCGCGCGCGCTCGGCATCGCGCTCACCAAGAGGGGCCGCCACCTGGGCGAGGAGATCCCCATGTGCGGGGTCCCGGTGCACGCGGCGGACGACTACCTGCAGAAGTTGATCGCGCTCGGCCACCGCGTCGCGGTCTGCGAGCAGACGGAGGACCCCAGGGAGGCCAAGCGGCGCGGCCCGAAGTCGGTCGTCCGCCGCGCGGTGACGCGCCTCGTAACCCCCGGCACCATCACCGAGGAGGGGCTCCTAGAGTCCAATCGCAACAACTACTTGGCGGCGCTGACGCGCACCGCCGGAAGCGACGGGGGCGCCCGGCACGCGCTCGCCTGGGCGGACATCTCGACGGGCGCGTTCCGCGTCTCAGAATGCGGCCCGAACGGGCTCTCGGCGATGCTGGCGCGCATCGAGCCGCGCGAGGTGCTCGCTCCCGAGCGGCTGGCGCACGACGACGAGATCCGAAGCGCGCTCAACATGATAGAGGCGGCGCTGACGCCGCTTCCCGCCGCCTTCTTCGACGCCGCTCAGGCGGAATCGCGGCTCGCCGCGCTCTTCGGCGTCAAGACCATGGACGCCTTCGGGAATTTCTCCCGCGCGGAGCTGTCGGCCGCTGGGGCGCTCATCGCCTATATCGACAAGACGCAGATCGCCAGGCGTCCGCCGATCGAGCCCCCGAAGCGGCTAAGCGACAGAGATTCCATGCGAATCGACGCGGCGACGCGGGCCAATCTGGAGCTCTTCAGGGCGATCTCCGGCGGCCGCGCCGGAAGCCTGATCGCCGCCATCGACCGGACCGAGACGGCGGCCGGCTCCCGGCTCCTCGCCGAGCGCCTCGCGAACCCTCTGACCGATCCGGCGGCGATCGCCGAACGCCTTGATCTCGTGGAGTTTTTCCTGGAGCGCGCGAAGCTTCGCGCCGCCATCCGCGCCGAGCTCTCCGCCGTGCCGGACATGCTGAGGGCGCTGTCGCGGCTGGCGCTCGAACGCGGCGGGCCGCGCGACCTCGACACGATCCGCGCCGGCGCCGAGCGTTCACATACTATTTACCACAAGTTGCAAAACACGGTGGACCAGGTGAGCGGCCCACATGGCGGAGACCGTGCGGTGGCTCCCCCGGCCCTCCGACTTGGCGTCCGCCTGGGCCAAGTGCCGCCGCACTTGGCGGCGACGCTCGCCGGCGCGCTGGCCGACGATCTACCGCTTCTGAAGCGCGACGGCGGCTTCGTGCGCACCGGCTACGAGCCCGCGCTCGACGAGGCGCGGCGGCTCCGCGACGAGAGCCGGCGCGTCATCGCCTCGCTGCAGGCGCGCTACGCCGAGGCGACCGGCGTCCGCGCGCTCAAGATCCGGCACAACAACGTGCTTGGCTATTTCGTGGAAGTAACCACCGGCCAGGCGCAATCGCTGATGAGCGGGGCGCAGCAGGCAAACGGCGGCGATCAGAAATTCATCCATCGGCAGACCATGGCGAACGCCATGCGCTTCACCACGACGGAGCTGGCGGAGCTTGAGGAGAAGATCGCCAGTGCCGCGGAGCGGGCGCGCGCCATCGAGCTCGGCGTGTTCGACGACCTCGCCGCCCGGATCGCGGCGGAGGAGAAGGCGATCCGCGCCGCGGCTGAGGCGCTCGCCGAGATCGACGTGGCGACGGCGCTGGCGGAGCTCTCGGCCGCGGAAGACTACGTGCGGCCGAAGGTCGACACCAGCCTGGCGTTCCGGATCGAGGCCGGGCGGCATGCCGTGGTCGAGCAGGCGCTGCGCGCCGACGGCCAGAGCTTCGTCGGGAACGATTGTGATCTGGGCGGAACCCGCGAACTCTCCCCCCTTGAGGGGGAGGGTGGTCGCCGGAGCCGACCGGGAGAGGGGGAGGTCGACGATCTGCTGCCGCCGCCCGATCGCAGCGCTGCCCTTCGTTCAGGCGCCGAGGCCGGTCGCGCAGCGGCCCCGCTCCCGTCCCTTTCGCAAGCAAAAGGGGCCCCCTCTCCCTCCCGGGGAGAGGGTTCAAGCGCCGCGGCAAGTGGCGAAGCCGAACCCGGGCGCATCTGGCTGCTGACCGGGCCGAATATGGCGGGGAAGTCGACGTTCCTCCGCCAGAACGCGCTGATCGCGATCCTGGCGCAGGCAGGCTCGTTCGTGCCGGCGCGCTCAGCCCATATCGGCGTGGTGGACGCGCTCTTCTCCCGCGTCGGCGCCGCCGACGATCTGGCGCGCGGGCGATCAACTTTTATGGTCGAAATGGTGGAGACCGCCGCCATCCTGAACCAGGC
>CAZARE010000144.1:0-7197 GCA_964487455.1 uncultured Propylenella sp. | reverse complement strand
GGTCGTTTCCCTGTCGCTTGGCGACGAGGCGGTCTTTCGGCTCGGCGGCATACGGCGCCAGGAGGCGACGCACTCATTCCGCCTGCGATCCGGGGATGCGGTGGTGCTCGGCGGCGAAGCCCGCCTGGCATTCCACGGAGTGGACCGGATCATCGCCAACACCTCGACGCTGCTCGTAGAAGGCGGACGCCTCAACCTGACGCTAAGGCGCGTGACGGCGGCTCCCTGACCGGTCTAACAAAGTCTCAAGCTGTGGCGTCGCGCGACGCCGAGACGAAGGGGCCCGCGCAGGACCGAATCTCAAACCGCCCCAGGCGCGAATTCGCTCTTGCGGAACAGCGCATGAAGACTGATCCCCTCCGCCGAGATAGACGCCGCGGCCCCCTCCTCCCGGTCGACCACCGTCACCACGTGCTCCACCCGCGCGCCCTCCTCGCGCAGCGCGGCCACAGCCTTCAGCGAAGAGCCGCCCGTCGTCGTCACGTCCTCCACCACCACGACGCGCTTGCCGGCGAGGCTCTCGCCCTCGGCCAAGCCCTCGATCAGGCTCTTGGTGCCATGCTCCTTCGCAGCCTTGCGAACGAAGACGGCTGCGACCGGTCGACCGGCGACGGCGCTCATCGCCGCGGCAGTCGCGACCAGGGGGACCGCCCCCATCTCCAGCCCGCCGACGAGGTCCGCGCCCAGCGCAGCCGCCTTCTCCGCCAGCGCGGCGCCGATCAGTCGCGCGCCCTCCGGGTCGAGCATGGCTGGCTTGAGGTTGAAATAGACCGTGCTCCTGCGCCCCGAGGCGAGGGTGAACTCCTGTCCGGTCCTCAGGGAGCGCCGGCTTATGATGTCGAAAAGCCTATTCCTGTCGCCCATCACGCCCCCGCCTTCCGTGCCGGCCCAGCCTTCGCGCCCGCCGATCCGCGGTCAAGAGGCGGGGGGGCTCCTCCACGCGACGATCCCGCCGCCCGGCTGCCGAAGCGCGGCAACGCGGCCAAGCCCCGGAACGTGAACGGGACCCCGCAGAAGCGTCGCGCCGTTCACCTCAGCTTCCACCACGCGCCGGTCGACATCGTCGACGGTGAAATGCGGCAGCCAAAGCTCCGGAGCGTCGGGGAAATCGGAGGAGCTGGCGTCGACAAAGAAGGCGATCAGCTCGCCCTCTTCCGACTTGGCAATCCAGGTCGAGAGATCCGGTCCCGGAAGCGCCTCGAAACGCCACCCCACCGCCTCCTTGTAGAATTGCATGGTGGTGTGGACGTCGCGGCTTAGCAGGATTGCGCAGACCAGCCGCTCCCACATGCTTTCTTCTTGCCTCCGCCTAGCAGTACCCAGCCCTCACGTCGGCGGGAAAGAGGTGGCCATAGGATACCGATACCAAGACTCTCCTACCAAAGCGGCAAAATCTATAAACGCTAGGTAGAACTCGCCGGTGCTGGCGTCATCCAGCCGACCATACCGCCGCCCGGCTGCTGGATGATGGCGATGCGGCCGATGCCAGGCACATCGAAGGGCTCGCGCGCGATCTTTCCGCCCGCCTCATGGGCACGGGCGCAGCGCGCGTCAATGTCGTCGACCGCGAGGTAGGAGAACCAGTGCTCGGGCAGATCGGCCATGTCGGTCCCGGCGGTGTCGAAGATACCGCCGGCGGGGCGATCGCCGGCATGGCGACGAGGTAGGTGTTTCCGTTCGGCATCGGCATGCCCTCGAAGGTCCAGCCGATCGCCTTCTCGTAGAAGCGCCTCGCAGCCTCGACGTCCCGCGTCATCAGCTCGTTCCAATAGAAAATGCCGTGATCGACCATGGCGCCCTCCCCGCGCGACGAGGCGCGCATCGTCCGGCGCGTCGGTCGGACAGGCAAGTCGTAAGCCGCCTCAATTTGCCGTGACTGACGGGACGCCGCTAGTCCGAGGCGCCCGCGGCGTCAGCCTTGCCGGTCGCGGTGTCGGAAGCGGGGCCGCCCTTGGAGACCCCGACGAGCGCAGCGCGCAGCACGCGGTCGCCGATCTGGTAGCCCTCCTGCACCACCTGGACGACCGTGCCGGCGGGCACGCTCTCGTCCACGACCTCGAACATCGCCTGATGGCAGTGCGGGTCAAAGCGCTCGCCCTGCGCCGGAATGCGGGTGATGCCGTTCTTCTCCAGCAGCCGGTCCATTTCGCGCGCCGTCATCTCCACGCCCTCGGCGAGCGCCTTCAAGTCCTCGTCCGACGTACGCCGATCCGCCGGCACCGCCTCCAGCGCACGCCGGATGTTGTCCCCCACGACCAGCATGTCGGATGCAAACTTGGTCACCGCGTATTTGTGCGCATCGGCGACGTCGCGCTCGGTTCGCTTGCGCAGGTTGTCCATCTCGGCGGCGAGGCGCACGAGCCGGTCGGTCAGCTCCCCCTTCTCCGCCTCGAGTCGCCTGATCTCGGCGGAGGGGGCGAGAAGCTGCTCGATCGTCTCGTCGCGCCGGGACTCCTCGCTCGCGTCCGACGTTTCGCCGGCCGCCTCGCCGAGCTCCTCGGGCGCCTCCTCGGGCGCCGCCGTCTTGCGCTCGCTTTCCATCATCGGGGCCGCGGGTGATGCATGACCATTGTTCCTCGCCGGGCCGATATCGAAGCTTGCGGGCGGAAAATCAACCCGCTCCTCCAATCCTATCGACCAAGCAGCTGCGTCAGAAGCTGCGCGGTATAGTTCACCGCCGGCACCACGCGGGCATAGTTGAGGCGAGTCGGCCCGATGACGCCGAGCACGCCCACCACGCGTTCGCCGGAATCGCGGAAGGGCGCCACCACCAGCGAGGAGCCGGACAGCGAGAACAGCTTGTTCTCCGAGCCGATGAAGATGCGCACCCCCTCTCCCTGCTCGGCGAGGCCCAGCACCTGGATGATATCCTTCTTGCTCTCCAGGTCATCGAACAGCAGCTTGATCCGCTCAAGGTCGTCCAGCGCTCTCACGTCGCCGATAAGGTTGGACATGCCGCGCACGATGAGCGTGCCGGAATCCTCAGCGGCACCCGACCAGGTGGCGACCCCGGCCGCGATCACGCGCTCCGTAAGCTTGTCGATCTCGCGGCGGCGCTCCTCGCGCTGCTCCTCCAGATCGCGACGCGCCTCGGGAAGCGTGCGTCCCACGAAATGAGCATTGAGGTAGTTCGCGGCTTCCACCATCGCCGAGGTGGGGAGCGTGCGCGGCACGTCGATGATGCGGTTCTCCACCGCCCCGCTCTCGCCGACGAGGACCGCCAGCACGCGAGTCGGCTCAATGCGCACGAACTCCACGTGCTTCATCCGGATATCCTGCTTGCCGGCGAGAACCACGCCCGCCCCCTGCGACATGGCCGAGAGCATGTGCCCCGCCTCAGACAGAAGCGTCTCGGCCGACTCCGCGGCGCCGAAAGCCTTCACCTCCTGATCGATGCGCTTGCGCTCCTCCTCGGACAGATCCCCGACCTCCATCAAGGAATCGATGAAGAAGCGCAGCCCGATCTCGGTCGGCAGTCTCCCGGCACTCGCATGCGGGGAATAGATAAGCCCCAGCTCCTCCAGGTCGGCCATGACGTTGCGAACCGAGGCCGGCGACAATGTCGTCTTCAGGACGCGGCTCACGTTGCGCGAGCCAACAGGGTCGCCGGTCGCCAGATAGCCGTCGACGATGCTGCGGAAAATCTCCCGCGCCCGATTGTCGAGCCCGGCAAGTCCGTCGGCGCTCATTGCAGCCCGTCCTAACTCCTCATTTGCGCCCAGATATTGAAGCCTCACAGCGCTTGGCAAGTCTCCGCTTTACCGCTGTGCCCGTGCAGCTTAACACGCCCCTTCGGTGGAGGCGTCTGGAAGAGTGCATGCGACCGTCGAAAAGAGCCCTGGACGAGTTGCGCCGCGTAAGCCTCGAGCGCGGCTACTCCAAGCACGCGGAGGGATCGTGCCTGGTGCGTTTCGGCGATACGCATGTGTTGTGCACGGCAAGCCTCGCCGAGCAGCTCCCCGCCTGGCTGCGGGGCGCCGGCAAGGGCTGGGTCACCGCCGAGTACGGCATGCTACCGCGCGCCACCAGCGAGCGCACGCGGCGCGAGGCGGCAACGGGCCGCCAGGGTGGGCGTACCCTTGAGATTCAGCGCCTTATCGGCCGCTCGTTGCGCGCCGTAGTCGACCTCAAGGCGCTCGGCGAGCGCCAGATCACCGTTGATTGCGACGTGCTGCAGGCCGACGGAGGGACGCGCACCGCCGCCATAACCGGCGCCTGGGTGGCATTGCACGACGCGGTAGCCTGGATGCAGGCGCGCAGCATGGTCGGCAGCACGATTCTCACGGATCACGTGGCCGCTGTCTCGTGCGGCATCCTGCAAGGCGCCTACGTCCTCGACCTTGACTACGAGGAGGATTCGGCAGCCGACACTGACGCGAACTTCGTCATAACCGGCTCCGGCGGGCTCGTCGAAATCCAAGGAACGGCAGAGCGAGCACCATTCAGCGAGGCGGATTTCATGAGCTTGCTGACGCTCGCCCGCGCCGGCATCGCGCGACTCGTCGACCTCCAGAAACTCGCCGTCCTGTGACGATGGCGATCACCCTCTTGCCCGGTCCAATCGTCGTCGCAAGCCACAACGCCGGAAAGGTCCGTGAAATCTTCGATCTGCTTACGCCTTTCGGCTTTGAGGTAAAATCCGCGGCCGAGCTATCGCTACCCGAGCCCAAGGAGACAGGGGCCACCTTCGCCGAAAACGCGGTACTGAAGGCGCGTGCGGCAGCTCAGGCATCGGGATTTCCGGCGCTTGCCGACGATTCCGGTCTTTCGGCGATGGCGCTGAACGGCGAGCCGGGGATTCACTCAGCGCGCTGGGCCGGAAAAGACCGAGACTTCTCTGTAGCCATGCAGAAGGTGGAGGACAGATTGCAGGCCAAAGGCGCCGTCACGCCGGGAGAGCGCCGCGCCCGTTTCGTCTCCGTGCTCGCGCTTGCCATGCCCGACGGACGGGTCGAGACGTTCACGGGACGCGTCGATGGCACGCTCGTCTGGCCGCCGCGGGGCGAAGAGGGGTTTGGCTACGACCCCATCTTCCTGCCGGACGGCCATTCGCGTACCTTTGGCGAGATGAGCGCGGAAGAAAAACACGGCTGGCGTCCGGGCGACAAGAATGAGGCGCTCTCGCATCGCGCGCGCGCCTTCCGGGCATTCGCAAAGGAATGCCTAAGCACGGTGAAATGAGCGCGAACGAAGTCCCGGAGGAGAGGACCTCGTTCGGCATTTACGTCCATTGGCCGTTCTGCGCGGCCAAGTGCCCCTATTGTGACTTCAACAGCCATGTGCGCCACCAGCCGCCCGACGAGCCGCGCTTCGCCGCGGCGCTCGCCCGCGAGCTCGAGCACTTCGCGAGGCTGACGCCGGGCAGGAGCGTCACAAGCATCTTCCTCGGCGGGGGCACGCCCTCGCTCATGCAGGCGAAGACCGTCGAAGCCATTCTTGGCGCCATTGCGGGACTCTGGTCCGTCGCTCCCGACGCCGAGATCACGCTCGAGGCCAATCCGGGAAGCGCCGAGGCGAGCCGCTTCCGCGGCTACTGCGCTGCCGGCGTCAACCGCCTGTCGCTTGGCGTGCAGTCGCTCGACGACCCGGCGCTGAAGGCGCTCGGACGCATCCACTCCGCGGCGGAAGCGCGGCGTGCGGTGGATATGGCGCGCGATGCCTTTCCGCGCCTCTCCTTCGATCTCATCTATGCCCGCCCGGCCCAAACGCTCCGCGGCTGGCGCGCCGAGCTCAAAACCGCCCTCGCCATGGCAGCGGACCACCTTTCTCTCTACCAACTGACCATCGAGGCCGGCACGCCGTTCGCGCGTCTTCACGCCGCCGGCAAGCTTGCAATGCCCGATCCGGAGCGCGCCGCCGCATTCTACGCTCTGACCCAGGAGATCGCCGAAGCGCACGGGTTGCCGGCCTATGAGATTTCGAACCACGCGGCGTCAGGCGCGCAGTCGCGTCACAATCTCACCTATTGGCGCTACCAGGATTATGTCGGAGCCGGGCCAGGCGCACATGGTCGACTGACGATCGCCGGGACAAGACGCGCGACGATGAGCGAACGCCACCCCGAGCATTGGATCGAGCTCGTCGAGGAGCGCGGCCACGGTCTCGTGACCGACGAGGCTCTGACCCTCGAAGAATGCTCCGACGAGATGCTGCTGATGGGGCTCAGGCTCCGCGAAGGCATCAGCGCAGAGCGCTACGTCGCTATGAGCGGGCGCTCATTCTCAAAGAGCCGTCTAGGCTTCCTCAGGGACAGCGGTTTTGTCGAGCCCTGCGGCGAAGGCCGGGTGCGCGCCACGCACCAGGGCTGGCTCGTGCTCGACTCGGTCGTGGCGGACCTGGCCGCCTGAGCCGGCAAAGCGTCGGAACGCCTCGCCGCCACCGGGAACCACCCGCGTTCAAGCGCCGTTGACCGACGGCGCAGGGGGCATGCCCCGCGAGGGCTCGGAAACAGGAGAGTTCAAGATGCGAGTTGCCCTTTCCACCCTCCTTGTCGGCGCGTTCGCCATGGCTCCGACCATGACACTTGCCCAGACGGTCATCCTCGACCCCCTGCCCCCGCCGGGCGTTGTTCTGGTGCCGGAGGAATACGTGATCGTGGGTCCCCCGACGATCGAAGACGCACGACTGATCGCCATGGCGCACGGCATCGTCGTGGTGGAGGACATCGACCGGCGCTGGCTGGATGGGAATTACGAGGTCGAGGGCCGAGACGCGTACGGCGAAGAGCTCGAGATCGTCATCGACTCGGAAACCGGCGCGGTGCTTCACATCGACGACTGACTTTCGCAAGAAACGACGAAGGGCTGCCTCGTCGAGGCAGCCCTTCCATTGCCGGTCCGCGATCGGTTCGCGACCAGGTGCCGGTCAAGCGGCGCGGATCTCTCCAGAGGCGAGTATCCAGGTCTGCGAATTGCGTGACCGCGGCGTAAGACAATGAGACACTGGATCACCTCCTTTCGGTTGTTGCATGGGAGGCCCAATCTGACCCGCCGATGCGATTCGCGCAAGCGGGTGGTGCACGAAAGCTCAAAGCGTCGACTACTGAGTCGGTAGGCGGCGAAGGACGCCCAGTCAGCGGCGGCGGAACTGCCTGCGCTGCGGCCGCGGCCCGGTTGTGGCGCGCTCGTCCTTATGGCGGAAAATCAGCCGGCCCTTCTCCAGATCGTAGGGTGACATCTCGACGGTGACGCGGTCGCC
>CAZARE010000143.1:0-4098 GCA_964487455.1 uncultured Propylenella sp. | reverse complement strand
CCACCCCTCCCCTACCGCTCCCCCGGGGGAGGAAATACGCCGGCCGCGTGACCGCCGGCGCGAACGCCGCAACGCTTCGCAGGCGGCCCGATCTAGCGAATTTCGAGGGCCGCCAGGCGCGCTTCGTAGGCGGCGGCCAGGCAGCCGGCATCGCCGCCGCATGCATTGCGCTCGCTCAGCCAGGCGCGCTGCGCCGACTTGACGGCGCCGGCCGCGTCCTCGGCGGCGAAGTCGAGGCTCGTGCGGTAGGCGCTCGCCAGCGCGCGGTCGAGCCGCGCCAGCGCCACGTCGGCGCAGATGGCCTGCTCCGGCGCGGTCCGGGCCCTGGCGCAGTCGAAGGAGGGGACGGGCGTGCGCCAGTCCTCGCGGACGAGGCCGGAAAGCTCGGCGAGCGGAATCTCCACGCGCTGCGGCCCGGCCGCATAGGCCGCCACCTGGTAGGGCGGGAAGCGGACGACCAGGGTCCGCGGAAGAAGCAGGAACTCGCTGAAATTCTCCCACAGGGGAGCGGCGCCTTCGGCGATCCATCCGGAATCGGTCATCGCGTCGGGGCCGGAGAGCCGGCGCTTCAGGCCGGCGATCGACAGCGCGCTGATGGTCCGCAGCGCCGCCGGCGCGAAGATCTCAGGGAGAAAGACGCGCCATCCGTCGGGCAGCGTGAAGTTGAAGGTGTGGATGCTGAAGTTCGGGTGCGCGCCGCCGAGGTAGTCGCTCTTCTCGAAGGCGACGGCGAACATCTCCGCGTCGTTCCGCGCCACCTCGAAGCCGACGTCGAGCGAGTATTTCAGGTCGAACGGCTCGCTCGCCAGCGCGACGAACGCCTCGACCTGATCCTCCGCCCAGCCGGCGAGCGCGGCGTCGATCGCCGGGTGTCCGGTCGCCGGATAGGCGACCGCCACGTCGTAAAGCTCGGCGGAACGCTCGATCCGCCGCCTCTCCACCTCGAGAGGCGCGGCTAGCGCGGGCGCGCCGCAGAGAAGGGCGGCGAGGATCGCGGCAGAGCGGATCGGCCTCCCCTCCCCGGCGCGTTCGGTCGTGCTCATGGTCGTGCCTCGGTGCGAACCGGATCAGGCGGCTCGCCTGCGAGCCTAGCCAGCCGCGGGCGGCGATTCAATTCGGCGGGGCCCGGTCGGGGGTCCGGCAAGCATCGACGCCGCTGGGCGGAGCGAAGTAGAACGCGCGTCATGCCGCAGATCGTCGCCATAGCCGATTCCGGCGACGCGCGCATCGCCGACTATCGCGATGTGCGCGAACGCGACCTCGTCGGGCGGCACGGCCTGTTCATGGCCGAGGGCGAAGTGGTGGTGCGCCGCCTCCTCGCCTCGCCGCGACACGCGACGCTGTCGCTGCTCGTGGCGGAGAAGCGGGTGGCGGGGCTCGCCGACGCGCTGCAAGCGCTGCCGGAAGATGTGCCGGTCTTCGCCGCGCCCCAAAGGGTGATGGACGCGATCGCCGGCTTCCCTATCCATCGCGGCATCCTGGCGCTCGGCCGGCCACGGGAAGCGCTCTCGGCGGCGGAGCTGCTGGCCGCCCTTCCGACGAAAGAGCGCGCGCTCGTCGTCGTGCTCGTCGGCCTCGCCAACCACGACAATGTCGGCGGCGTGTTCCGCAATGCCGCGGCGTTCGGGGCCGACGCGGTCATCCTCAACGCGGAATGCTGCGACCCGCTCTATCGCAAGGCGATCCGCGTTTCGGTCGGCGCCACGCTGGTCGTGCCGTTCGCGCGGCTGGAGCGCGGCGACGATCCGCTTCAGCCGCTCGCCGCGGCGGGTCTCGCAGCGATCGCGCTCACGCCGGACGGCGGGATGCCGCTTTCGGAAGCGCAGCCGCCGGCGCGCGCCGCGCTGCTCTTCGGGGCGGAAGGGCCGGGCCTCGACCCGGCGCTCGTCGGGCGCTGCCAGGCGGTCCGCATCGACATGGCCGCCGGCCTCGATTCGCTGAACGTCGCCACCGCCAGCGGCATCGCACTGCATCATTTCATGGCGGGACGCCTGGCACGGCCGTCGGGCTGAGCAAGAATTTCTCCGCCGGGCCGCCGGCATGGCAAGGGCGCCCGTCGCGCGGGGAGCGCGCCTCTGATATCCTTTGCGCCATGGACCTTGGGCTCTACGCACAATCGCTTGCCGGCGGCGCGCTGATCGGCCTCGCGGCGGCGATCCTCCTCGTCGCCAACGGCCGCGTCGCGGGCGTCAGCGGCATCGTCGGCGGCCTCCTCAATCCGCTCGCCGGCCGCCTCGGCGGCCTGTGGGCGGAGCACGCCGCCTTCATCGTCGGCCTGCTTCTCGGCCCGGTCGTCTTCGCGGCTCTTTTCGGCGCCTGGCCCGACGTCAACATCACCTCGTCGCTGGCGATTCTCGGAGCCGGCGGCCTTCTGGTCGGCTTCGGCACGCGGCTTGGCGGCGGCTGCACCAGCGGCCACGGCGTGTGCGGGCTGGCGCGGCTGTCGCGTCGCTCGATCGCCGCCGTCGCCATCTTCTTCGCGGTCGCTATCGTCACCGTCTTCGTCATGGAGCACGTGGCATGAGCGCGCCCCGCATCCTCGTGGCGGTTCTCGCCGGGACAATCTTCGGCTTCGGGCTGGCGCTCGGCGGCATGCTCGACCCTTCGGTGATCCGTGGCTTCCTTGACTTCGCCGGCGATTTCAATCCGCGGCTCGGTTTCGTGTTCGCCGGGGCGGTCGCGGTCTCGGCGGTCGGGGTGGCGCTGACGCGCCAGCGGACGAGCCCGGCGCTCGCGGCGCAGTTCGCCCTGCCGCCAGACCGCGGCATCGACGCGCCGCTGGTCGGCGGCGCAGCGCTGTTCGGCGTCGGCTGGGGGATGGTCGGGCTCTGCCCCGGCCCGGCGATCTCGGCGCTCGCGATCGGCGTGCCCGAGGTGGCGATCTTCGCTGTTTCCATGGCGGTCGGCATGGCGGCGCACGATCTCGCACGGCGGCGCGGAGCCATCCTGGGAGCAGAGGCGGAGGTGGGCGGGTAGAGGCGCTCGAGCACCGACGCGCCGGCTCACCGCCGAACTGGAAACGCCTCGGCGATAACGCGCACCGCTCCGGCGCGCGCTCCGCGGCGGGTCAGCACCGGCGCATCGCTCCACCGCCTGAGCGCCTCTTTATGCTCCGGCAGGAGCCAGGCGAGCACCGCCGCCATCAGTGCCTCGGCGGCGCGGTTGGCCCCATCGTCGCATTTCAGCGCAACGCCGAGGCCAAGCCCCGAAAGCGCGCCGCAGAACACGCCCTCGGCGCCGGCCTTCACCAGCGCCGCGCCTTTCAGAAGCGTCATCACGTCGGTGCAGAAGCGCCCGCTCCCGGCCACGAAGAACGGCTCCGACACGCCCGCCTCGTAGATGCGGCGCGCGGCGGCGGCGCGCTCGCGCGACAATCCCACGCCGGTGCCGAAGCGCGCGAAGCCATGCGCCAGCGCGGGAAGCGGCACGGCATAGGTGGGGATGGAGCAGCCGTCCACACCGCATCGCTCGGCATCGTGCGGCGCGCCCGTCACGTCCTGCAACGCCTCGCGCACCTCGGCCTGAACCGGATGCGCGGCTGCGACATAGCCGCGCTCGGGAACGCGGCGATAATTGCTGACGGCGAGAAAGCCGGCATGCTTGCCGGAACAGTTGTTGTGGAGCTCGGTCGGCGTCCTGCCGCTCTTGACGAGCTCCGCCGCGGCCTGCGCGCTCAGCGGCGCGTGCGCCCCGCATTCCAGCGCCTTCTCGTTGAGCGCGAGGGCGGCAAGCATGGCGGCGACGCCGGCGACATGCGCTGGCTCGCCGCTGTGCGACGCCTGCGCCAGCGCCAGCTCGCGGCCATGATAGCCGAAATGGTCAGCGGCGCCCGATTCCACGAGCGGCAGGGTCTGGATCGCCTTCACCGCGGAGCGCGGATAGACCGGCGCCTCGACGTCGCCCAGCGTCAGGACCGGCTTGCCGCGCGCATCGGTCACGCTCACGGTCCCGCGGTGGCGGCTCTCCACGCGCTCGCCGCGGGTGACCTCGACAAGAACCGGATTGGCCATCAATATTGCCTTGTTGCCGCCAAGGCTTGAACCAACGCGAAGCTCTCCGCAATCCGCTTGTCTCGAAGCTCAGCAATGCGCAAAGCGC
>CAZARE010000142.1:0-21690 GCA_964487455.1 uncultured Propylenella sp. | reverse complement strand
CTTTCAGAGCCAGCAGGAAGCGCGACAGCTCGCCGCCGGAGGCGACCTTCACCAGCGGCCCCGGCGCGGTGCCGGGATTGGTGCGCACATGGAACGCGATGCGGTCGAAGCCCTCGGGCGAGATCGCGCCCTCGTCGGACTCGCGCGCCACGAAGAAGCGCGCCGCCTCCAGCCGCAAGGCCGGCAGCTCGGCGTTGACCGCCGCCTCCAGCGCCTCCGCCGCCACCCCCCTGCGCTCCGACAGCGTCCGCGCGGCGGCGCGGTAGGCGAAGAGCGCCTCCCCCCTTGCGGCCTCCCGCGCCTGCAGCCGCTCTCCGCCGAAATCCAGATCCACGAGCTTCGCCGAGAACTCGGCGGCGACGGCGGGAAGGTCGTCCGCCGCCACCTGATGCTTGCGCGCCGCGGCGCGGAGCGCGAAGAGGCGCTCCTCGGAGCGCTCCAGCTCGTGCGGATCGAGCTCGGTGCTCCGCACCGCCTCCTCCAGCCCGCGCCGCACCGCCTCCAGATGGTCGAGCGCCGCGCCGAGCGAGGCCGCGATCTCCTCCAGGAGCCCGGGCGCTTCCGCCGCTTTCCGCTCCAGCCGGCGCGCCAGCGAGACCAGCTCCGGAATCGGCGAGCCGGAGCCGCCGACCTGCTCGTAGGCCTCGTTCAGATCGGCGGCGATCTTTTCGGCCCGCATCAGGAACTGGCGCCGCTCCGCCAGCGTCTCCTCCTCGCCCGGCTCGGGCGCCAGCGCCTCCAGCTCGGCGACGGATGCGCGCAGATACTCCGCCTCGCGTTCAGAGGATTCCTGCGCCTCTCGGAGCCTGGCGGCTTCCGCTTCGAGCGCCTTCAGCTCCCGGTAGCGCGCGGCGACCTCCGCCGCGTCCGGCTCAAGCCGCCCGAAGGCGTCAAGCAGCCGCCGGTGCTCCTCGCCGCTCACCAGCGCGCGGTCGTCGTGCTGGCCATGGATCTCCACCAACGCCGCGCCGACCGACTTCAACAGCGCTGCGCCGCACGGCTGGTCGTTGATGAAGGCGCGGGTCTTGCCGTCGGCGGACTGCACGCGCCTCAAGATCAGCGGCGTCTCCGGCGCGATGCCGTTCGCCTCGACGAGCGCGAAGGCCGGGTGGCCGGCGGGCGGCTCGAAGACCGCGATCACCTGGCCGCGCGCCGCCCCCGCGCGGACCAGCCCTTGGTCCCCGCGGGCGCCAAGTGCGAGGGCCAGGGCGTCCAGCAAAATCGACTTTCCGGCGCCCGTCTCGCCGGTGAGCACACTCATCCCCCCGCCGAAATCGACGCCGAGCCGCTCGATCAGAACGATGTCCTGAACGGTGAGATTCGCCAGCATGGCCGGCGAAATGTATCAGCCTTCGCCGCGGTCGCGGAAGGCGCGCGAGATCCAGGACCCCCGGTTCTCCTCAGGCACGACACCGACCTTGCTGAGGAGCTGGTAGCTGTCCTTGTACCACTCGCTGTCGGGGAAGTTGTGCCCGAGGATAGCCGCGGCTGTCTGCGCGTCCGGGACGATCCCCAAGGCCAGATAGGCCTCCGTGAGGCGATGCAGCGCCTCTTCCACATGACGCGTGGTCTGGTACTCTTCCACCACCGCCTTGAAGCGGTTGACGCCCGCCAGATACTCTCGCCGCTCCATGTAGTAGCGGCCGATCTGCATTTCCTTGCCGGCAAGCTGGTCGCGCGCCACTTCCATCTTCCTACGGGCGTCGCCGGCGTATTCGGAGTCGGGGTATTTGCGGACCACCTCGCCCATCGCTTCGATCGCCTTGGCGGAGAGACCCTGATCGCGCGTCACGTCCGGAATCTGCCGGAAGTAGGACTCGCCGATGAGATATTGTGCATAGGCGGCGTCGGAGCTGGCCGGAAAGAGCGTCACGAAACGCTGCGCGTCGTTCACCGCGTCCTGGTACTGACCCCGCCTGAAATTCAGGTAAGCCGACATGAGCATCGACCGACGGGCATACTCCGAATAGGGGTGCGTCTTGTCGATTTCCTCAAACTTCTTGGCCGCCTCACGGGGCTGGCCAGCCTCAATGTGCGCCAGCGCCTCATTATAAAGAAGATCGGGCGGCGCAACGTCGAGTGCGTCCTCCGTCTTGTCGCCGCGTCCGAAGCATCCGGCGACCAAGAGCGTCATGGCCGAGGTCAGGATGAGCGCTGCGATGCGGGAATGTTCGCGACCGGCGGAGCGGCGGTGATCCATAAGGCCCAAGTCCGTGTGCCAGCCAGATTCATAACCGAGGCGGCGCGTGTTGCAAGGCCGTTCACCACCGAATGATGGCTACGCTGTGACCGATGCGGGAAAATGAAACGCGGCGTCAGAGCACTTCCGGCGCGAGGGCGGCCGCAATCATGCCATGCACGCTCTCGCCGCGCCCCTCGACGCGCGACTCGCGTTCAGGCGAAACGGCGACAAGCGTCCAGGCATCCGTGCGCCGAAGCAATTCTCGAAGGACCAAGACGTTCAGCTTGTGGCCACCCTTGTGGGACCTGTACAGACCCCGGATCGGCACGCCCGCTAGCGTCAGGTCGCCAATCGTGTCGAGCACCTTGTGGCGGACGAATTCATCCGGATGGCGAAGCCCCTCCGGATTGACCACGACGCCGTCCCCTATCACAACCGAGTTCTCCAGCGACGAGCCGAGCGCGAAGCCGGCGGCCCAAAGCCGCTCGACGTCATGGAGGTAGCCGTAGGTACGGGCATGCGCGATCTCCCGTCGGAAGCTCTGCGGCGTGAGGTCGAACGCGTAGAACTGCCGCCCTATCACGGGGCAGTCGTAGTCGATGCTGATTTCGTAGCGAGAACCGTCGTAAGGGAGGAACTCGGCGAACGCCGAGCCCTGTTCGATACGCACCGGTTGCCCGATCCTCAGCAGCTTCCTTGCCGCGCTCTGCAGAGATATCCCCGCCTGATCGATTGCCTCGACAAAATCCCTGGCGCTCCCGTCCATCACGGGCACTTCCGGCCCGTCGATCTCAATCAGGCAATTGTCGATGCCGACGCCCCTAAGCGCCGCGAGCAGGTGCTCGACCGTTCCAACTGAGATCCCGTTCCCATCACCAAGGACCGTACAAAGCTCGGTCGAAGCTACCGCGTTCCAGCGGGCGGGAATCTCGACGTCGGAGCAATCCGACACATTCACTCGCAGAAACGAGATGCCGCTGTCAGAATCGGCCGGATGCAACGTGAGTGAGACCGGAGCGCCCGTATGGACGCCGATGCCGGAAAGTTTGACGCGTTCCCTAAGCGTCCTTTGACCGCCTGCCCCCGAAAAACCCATGACTCAGCTCTGCCCCCCAGCAGATCGGCTACAGATGATCGGCTCGCAAGCGCCCTCGACCCGAATCCGTTTGCCGCCCGGCTTGTTTCGGGAACGCTAGCGGCACGCCATAGCTTGGGACAAATCAACGTTTTTTACTCTTTGTTACGCATGCGCCGGCCGGCGACACGAGCGAGCCCGGCGGGCCACCGAGCTCGCGAAGGCAGATCGGCAGACGTCCGGAACCCGCTAGCTGGACTGGCGGCGGAGAAACGCCGGAATCTCCAGCTGGTCGTCGCGGCTCGGCTCAGCCGGCTGGGGCCGCCCCTGCGCATCCAGGCTGCCCGCTGCCGCAGCCGCCTCGCCCATGCGCCGCGGATGCGGCTTGGCGAATTCGGAAGCCGCGGCCGGCTGCATCCGCGGCTGCGCCTGCACGACGCGGGGGTCGCCCTCCATGCCGGTCCTGTCCCGCTCAGGATAGCGGCCGTGATCCTCGTGATCGCGCCGGCCAAGGCCGCTTGCCAGCCTGGCAAGCAATCCGCGCGGCCGGTGCTGTTCGTCGTAGCCGCGATCCTCGCCCTGCTGCGCCCTTAGCTGACGCTGAGCAACCGGTGGAAAGTCTTCCACACGCGGCATGCGCGGCTGAAGCGAATCGGGACGCTCGGCGGCAGGCGGAATGAAGGCCTGCGGAGTCGCGGCACGCTCCGTTTCCCGCATCTGCGCGCCCTCCGCTTCGCTTTGCCGCCCAGCCACGAGCGAGGGGTCTGGCCGGAACGGCCCGATCCTCACTCCGGGATCTCCTGCCGCCTGCGGCAGAATTCGGGCGGACTGTGCATGCTGTGCCGCCTTCTGGGGGGGTCGCGGGGTTTGCCCAAAGGGGGCGGCAAGCTCTTGCTCGAGACCTTCAAGCGCATGGGCGGGTACTTGCATGCTTTCGCGCCGGATTGGATGCGCCGGCTGTTGCTGTGGCTGTCCGGCGGGGGAGCTCACCGACTTCAGACGGCGCGTAAGCTCAGCCATTCCAGCCGTGGGAGGAGCAATCGTCTCCTGCGCCTCCTCCTGCTCGATCCCGGTCGCAACAACGGAGACGCGGACTATCCCCTCAAGGCTTTCGTCGAAGGTCGCGCCAAAGATTATGTTCGCGTCGCCGTCCACTTCCTCGCGCACGCGGCTAGCCGCCTCGTCGACTTCGAAGAGGGTCATGTCCCGACCGCCGGTAATGGAGATCAGAAGGCCACGAGCTCCTCTCATGCACACATCGTCAAGCAGCGGATTGGCGATAGCCTTTTCCGCCGCCTCGATGGCGCGCTTGTCGCCGGAGGCCTCGCCCGTTCCCATCATGGCCTTACCCATCTCGCGCATCACCGAGCGGACGTCAGCGAAGTCAAGATTGATGAGGCCGTCCTTGACCATCAGGTCGGTGATGCACGCGACGCCCGAATAGAGCACTTCATCGGCCATGGCGAAAGCATCGGCGAAAGTAGTCTTGTCGTTGGCGACGCGGAAGAGGTTCTGGTTCGGAATGACGATGAGCGTATCGACATGCTTCTGCAGCTCGATGATGCCGGCCTCGGCGATCCGCATGCGGCGCTGGCCCTCGAACTGGAACGGCTTGGTGACGACGCCGACGGTGAGTATCCCAGCATCGCGGGCGGTGCGCGCGACGATCGGCGCAGCGCCGGTTCCTGTGCCGCCGCCCATGCCACCGGTGATGAAGGCCATATGCGAGCCGGAGAGATGATCGGTGATCTCGTCGATCGTCTCCTCCGCCGCGGCGCGACCGATCTCAGGCTGCGAGCCGGCGCCAAGACCCTGAGTGACGGCAACGCCCATCTGGATCATGCGATCGGCCTTGGTCATGGTGAGTGCCTGCGAATCGGTATTGGCAACAACGAAGTCGCAGCCCTGCAGCCCGGCCTCGATCATGTTGTTGACCGCGTTGCAGCCGGCGCCACCGACGCCGAAGACGGTGATCCTGGGCTTCAGCTCCGTGATATCCGGCATCTTCAGATTGATACTCATGGTTCCGTCCTCTTCCGTCTTTCCGCCAGGCCCGCCATCGCCGCCTGATCCGTTCGGTTGCACGTCCGCTTCATCAGAAGCTTTCCCTGAACCAGCGCCCGACACGGGCGAAGTATCCGTCGGTTCCGGTCCGCGGCAGGCGCATTGGTTCGCGCGCGCGGAACTGCTCGATCCGCGCCGCCTGTGGGTAGATGATGAGACCTACCGCGGCTGAGAACGCCGGGCTCTTCGCCGCCTCTGGCAGACCCTGGATGCCGAGCGGCCGCCCGATCCTGACGCTGCGTCCCAGAATGCGCCGCGCTGTCTCCTCAAGCCCGGTCAGCTGGCTCGCGCCTCCGGTCAGAACCACACGCTTGCCGACCTGATTGGCGAAGCCCGAGTTCGCAAGCATGTCGCGCGTCATCTCAAGGGTCTCCTCGACACGCGGCCGAATGATGCGAACGAGCGCCGAGCGCGGCACCGCATTGGGATGATCGCGCTCGTCTTCGCCGACGGGCGGGATTGTGATGATGTCCTTCTCATCGGAGATCGCCGCCAAGGCCGAGCCGTGTCGCGCCTTGATACGCTCTGCGTCGGCGAGATTCGTCGCCAGCCCTCGAGCGATGTCGAGGGTGACGTGCTGCCCTCCGACGGCGATGGCGTCGCAATGCACGAACTCGCCATTGTGGAAAACCGAGAGCGTCGTCGTTCCGCCACCCATGTCGATGCAGGCGACGCCAAGGCCCGACTCGTCGTCGACTAGTGAGGCCAGGCCTGAGGCGTACGGCGTCGCCACGACGGTCTCCACCTCCAAGTGACAGCGGTTGACCGCCAGCTCTAGATTTCTCAGCGGCGCCTCGTCGGCGGTCACGACATGCATATCGACGCCCAGCGTTTCGCCGAGCATGCCGGTGGGATCGTGCACGCCGCGGCTGGCGTCGAGCATGTAGCCGATCGGCAGTGCGTGCAGCAGCATCCGCCCTTCGCTCACCGAGTGCGCGCCGCCGGCTGCGAGGACACGATGGATATCGCCGGCGGTCACGGGGCCGTCGATCCCGACGCTCGCCGAAAACATCTCGCTTCTCAGCCGGCCGCAGGAGATGTTCACGATCAAGCTGCTGATTGTGATCTCGGCCATGCGCTCGGCGGCATCTACCGCAAGCCTTATCGCCCGCTCAGCCTGTTCCAGGTCAACGACCACGCCCGACTTGATGCCGCGGGAGCGGGTCGAAGAGAAGCCGAGCACCTCCACATTGTGCGTCCGCCAGCGATGAGATTCACCCTCGCGTGGCTTTAGCCGAGCGATCATGCAGCAGATTTTCGTGGAGCCGACATCGAGCACGCTAACGGTCGTAGAACGCCGCGTGCCTAGCGGCTTGTTTCGCGACATGCCGCTCGTGTTGTTGCGCCGGCGGCCGCTCACGTGCGCTCCCCGCTCTTGCCGGAGGCGGAACCGCCTTGCGAGGTCACGTCATCGAGCGAACGGCCCTCCGGGAGACGAACCGTCACCCGATCCGGCAGGCGCAGATCGATCACGGCGACGTCGCGCGCAAGAAGCTGGTGGTCGGAGTCAAGCTTGACGAGTTGGGCGAGCGCCTGCCGGATGTCCTTCTCCGGCAGCTTGACCCGGACGCCGTGCTCCAGATGGATATCCCAGCGGCGGCCGGCGACGAGGACGGCCGCTCGCATCTGCATCGCGAGCTCGGGCTGCGTGAACAGTTCGGCGAGGAAACCGGGTGCTGTTGCGTTCGCGCCGCCGCCCACCATGAAAGGCAGCTTGGCAAAACGGGCATCGTCGAGCGGCACGATTTCGGTGCCGGTCTTGTCGATTACCAGAACCTCGCCATCGCGCTGCCACAGGGCGAAGGGCTTTCGCTCAACGATCTCCACAACGAGAGTGCCCGGATAAAACTTACGCACTACGGCGCTTGAGACCCATGGCAGCTCTGCGACCCGCTGCTGCGCAGCCTCGACGTCGAAAGCAATAAGCGACCCGGCCGGCTCCAGTTTCTGCAAGACCGTGATCTGCGAGGTTTCCCGCTGTCCGCCGATCTCCACGTTCTCGATTCCGAAACCAACAAAGACGAGGAGAGCGTCGCCGACCCGCCCGATCTGGCCGCCGACGACCAGCGCATAGAGGATCGTCAGCGCAAGGAAGCCGGCTGCGGCAATCTGGCCGACCGGACGCGCGCGCCGGCTTTCGATGCGCTCGGCAGCGCGGCGCAGCCGGCGCGGCAGCAAGTCGGCGAGCGGACGCAGTAGCCGGCCGAGCGCATGGTCAAGCGCGGCGAGAAATGCCGTTCCTTCCGTCGCCACGCGCTTTACCGTCGGCACGAAGCATCCTCCACCATCCAGGCCACCAGCTCCGGAAAGCTCTGCCCAGTGAGAGCGGCGAGTTCGGGAACCAGCGACGTGCGCGTCATGCCCGGCTGCGTGTTGACCTCCAGCCAGATGACTTCCCCCGTTCCGTCCTCGTCGTAACGGAAGTCGGAGCGGGAGACGCCGCGGCAGCCAATGGCGCGATGCGCTTCAAGGGCGAGCGTGCAAATATTTTGGTAAACAAACGGTTTAACCGGAGCCGGGCAGAGATGTTTTGACCCGCCCTCGGCGTATTTGGCGTCGTAATCGTAGAAGCCGTGGCCGACGGGCACGATCTCCGTCACACCCAGCGCCTTCTCCCCCTGCACCGCGCAGGTAAGCTCGCGCCCGGGAATGAAGCGCTCCACCATGACCGGATCACCAAAGGCCCAGTCGTCGCGCCCGAGCGACTGCGGCGGATGCGCCTGGTCTTTCGACACGATCATCACTCCGAAGGAGGAACCCTCGGCAATCGGCTTCACCACGTAGGGCGGCGGCAGCGCGTGCTCTTTTGCGGCTGCGAAGCGGGTGACGATTCTGTGCTCGGCAACCGGGAGCCCGGCAGCCGCGGCGACGGTTTTCGCCTTGTCCTTATCCATGGCGAGCGCCGAGGCGAGCACGCCGGAATGCGTGTAGGAGATTCCCAGTATCTCGAGCAGGCCCTGGATGGTGCCGTCTTCGCCGAATGGCCCATGTAGCGCATTGAAGGCGACGTCCGGCTTCAGCTTCGCCAGCACCTCGGCAATATCGCGTTGCACGTCGATGCGGGTGACGCGGTAGCCTGCCTGCTCGGCGGCGTCGGCGCACTCCTTGCCGGACGCGAGGCTGACCGGCCGCTCTGACGACCATCCGCCCATGAGCACGGCAACGTGCTTCTGTCCCGCCACGCGGCACTCCTTCAGCGACACGATTGGTACGATTCGTGGCGACGAAGTTGGACGGGGAATGGGTTAGAAAGCGTTAACCAAGGTTACCGGACTGCGATCCCCAAGAACGGCTCCACCCCGCCGCTCTCGCCGAACCGCCCGATGCGCTTGATCTCCCACTCGAGCCGCACTCCCGAGGCCTCGAACACTCGGGCGCGCACCGTCTCGCCGAGAAGCTCGAGATCGTGCGCGCTCGCGTTGCCGACATTGATGAGAAAATTGCAGTGCATCTCCGAGACCTGCGCATCGCCGATCCTCAAGCCCCGGCAGCCGGCCGCGTCGATGAGCTGCCACGCCTTGTTCCCCGGCGGGTTGGTGAACGTCGAGCCGCCGGTGCGGGTCTTGACCGGCTGCGCCGCCAGGCGGTGGTCCTGCACCGCGTCCATCTCGGCGCGGATCGCCTCTCGCGCTTGCGGAAAACCTTCGTACGTGGCTTCGATGAAGATGAGATCGCCGCGCGTGGCGGTGTGGCGATAGGAAAAGCCCATGTCGGCGTTTGAGAGCACGCGCCGCTCGCCCGCTCGGTCGATCGCCACCGCCTCGACCAGCCGCTTGCGCGTCTCAACGTCGTTGGCGCCGGCATTCATGCGGAGCGCGCCGCCGATGGCGCCCGGAATGCCATGATAGAAGGCGAAGCCGCCGAGCCCAGCTTCCAGCGCATGCGCGGCAAGACGGCGGTCGGCCATCGCCGCGCCGACTTTGATGCGGTTGCCGTCGATCGCGACCTTGCCGAAGCCGCGCGCCGAAAGGCGCACGACAACGCCTTTCACGCCGCCGTCGCGCACGAGCAGGTTCGAGCCGAGACCGATGACGGTGACCGGCACGTCGTCCGGGAGCGCCCGCATCAGGAACGCAAGATCTGCCTCGTCCGCCGGCATCGCCATGATCTCCGCCGGTCCGCCAGCACGGAACCACACGACCGGTGCCAGCGGCTGATCTGGCTGAAGCGTGCCGCGGAAGCCGGCGAGCTTTTCCGTCAGCTTGTCGAAGAGGTGCTTAGGCATAGACAAGACGCTGAGAACGCTAGAGGCGAGGCCGCTCGCAGGAGCCTTCTCCCCTTGTGGGAGAAGGTGGCCCCGCGCTTTGCGCGGGGTCGGATGAGGGGTATCCCGGCACTGTTCTAAAACCCCTCACCCGCCGTTTCGCAAGCGAAACGGCACCCTCTCCCACAAGGGGAGAGGGTTGGTGCCACTGCCTGCATCGACGTGCTCGTGTCTCACCCCACGCGCTCCTTGCCGAGCGCCGCAAGCGCCTTTGGCAACGCGTTAGCCCATCTTGTGATCGAGCCGGCGCCGAGGCAGACCACCATATCGCCGGGCTTGGCGATGGCGGCGATCAGCGCCGGCAGCGCCTCCTCGCTCTCAAGCGGACGCGCATCGCGGTGTCCGCCGGAACGCAAGCCTTCGACGAGCGCGTCGCGGCTGGCGCCGTCGATCGGCGTCTCGCCAGCAGGATAGACCTCGGCGATGATGACAGTATCGGCTTGGTTGAAGCAGGCGCAAAAATCGGCGAAGAGGTTTCTTAGCCGCGAGTAGCGGTGCGGCTGCGCCACGGCGATGACGCGCCCGCTCGCGGCAGACCGCGCAGCGGCAAGCACGGCGGCGATCTCCACCGGATGGTGGCCGTAATCGTCGTAGATAGCCACGCCGTTCCACGAGCCCGTCAGCGTGAAGCGACGCTTCACGCCACCAAAGCTTGCGAGCCCACTCCGAATGGCTCCGGCGCCAACCCCCATGGCCCGGGCAACAGCGACGGCGGCCGTAGCATTGGAAACGTTGTGCGAACCCAGCATGGGAATCGCCAAATCCTCGATCGCCTCCGCCTCGCCCGAAATGCGGTCGCGGCGGTCAATGGCGAAATGCGTTGCCCCATCGCGCACGGCGACATCGCGAAAGCGCACCTCCGCCTGCGGATTGGAGCCATAGGTGATCACACGTCGGTCTTCGATCCTAGCGATCAGCGCCTGCACCTCGGGGTGGTCGAGGCACATAACGGCGAAGCCGTAGAACGGCACGTTCTCTACAAAGGCGCGGAAGCCTTCGCGTAAAGCATCGAACGTTCCGTAGTGGTCGAGATGCTCTGGATCGATGTTGGTGACCACGACGATGTCGGCGGGCAGCTTGATGAATGTGCCGTCACTTTCGTCGGACTCGACCACCATCCAGTCGCCGGTCCCGATACGCGCGTTAGTGCCGTATGAATTGATGATTCCACCATTAATGACCGTCGGGTCGAGTCCGCCGGCATCGAGCAGCGCGGCGATGATCGATGTGGTGGTCGTCTTGCCATGCGTGCCGCCGACAGCGATCGCGGACTTCAGCCGCATCAGCTCCGCCAGCATCTCGGCGCGGCGCACCACGGGGAGGCCTCGCGCCCGCGCTTCCCTCAGTTCGGGATTGTCGCGCCTGATCGCGGAAGAGACGACGACCACGGCTGCGTCTCCGAGGTTTCTCGTGTCGTGGCCGATCGCGACCTCGATCCCAAGTCCCTGCAGGCGCTGAACGTTGGCACTGTCGGCGATGTCGGAGCCGCGCACACGGTAGTTCTGGTCCGCCAGCACCTCGGCGATCCCGCTCATCCCGATCCCGCCGATCCCGACGAAATGGATGGGACCGATGTCCCGTGGCAATTTCATGCAAGTCTGCTCCGCAAACTCAAGGCTTGGCGACGCGCTCCACCAGATCCGCCAGCCGCTTCGCCGCGTCGGGCAGCCCCTGCGCTTTGGCAGCTTCCGCGGCGCGCCGCAACTCCTCCGGCCGGTCCATCAGGGTGGAGACGCGCTTGGCGAGTGTTGCAGCCGTCATGCCCTTCTGCTGCATGAGCCAGCCCCCGCCGGCCTCCGAGAGAATACGTGCGTTCTCTGCCTGATCGTGATCGAGCGCATGCGGATAAGGCACAAGGATGGCGGGCCGGCCCGCAACCGCGAGCTCGGCCACGGTGGACGCGCCGGCGCGGCATATGACGAGATGCGCGGCGGCGAGCCGCTGGCCCATGTCCGTGAGGAACGGCTCAACCAAAGCCTCTACGCCCATGCCGCGAAAGGATGCGCGTGTGGCCTCCACGTCCCCCGGCCGCGCCTGCTGCACGATGTTGACGCGCCGTCGCTTCTCTTCGCCGAGCAGCGCGAGCGCTCCCGGCACCAACTCGGAGAACGCGTGCGCCCCCTGGCTGCCGCCGAAAACGAGCAGCCGGAACGGCCCTTCCGCCGTCGGCGCCTCATAGGGGCGAGCTGCGTCGGCGATCGCGCTACGCACCGGGTTGCCGACGTGCACGCTCTGCCGTGCGCGCTCCCCGCCCTTCGGCTTGTCGAAGCCGGTGGCGAGCGTTGCGCCGAAGCGGAGCAGCAGCCGGTTGGCGCGCCCCACGACGGCGTTCTGCTCGTGCACGATGATCGGGACCCCGCCAAGCCGCGCGGCAACCACCGGCGGCACGGTCGGATAGCCACCAAAGCCGACGACAATCAGCGGATCAAGCCGTTTCAGAAGCGCCCGCGACTGCAACATCCCCGCTGACAGCTTCGCCAGCGTGCGCGCCATGGCGACCGGCGATCGGCCCGATATGGTGGCGGAGGGGATGCGGTGCGCCTCCTCCGCCGGCACTCCGGCGATCAGCTCGCCGACGCGTGGATCGGTGGCGACGTGCACGCGCCAGCCGCGACGAACGAGCGCCTCGCGGAGAGCGAGCGCTGGAAAGAGGTGACCGCCCGTGCCTCCCGCCACGAGCAGCGTGGTGCGCGCCAAGGCGGCCTCACGCCTCGGCCGCCAGACGTCGCCGCGGCACGACGGTCACGTGCTGGTCTGGCGAGCGACGCGACAGCGCAAGAAGGAACCCCATCGTTATCGCGGCTGAGAGGAGCGCTGACCCTCCATACGAGATGAATGGAAGCGTCATGCCTTTTGCAGGCAGGATATGTAGATTCACGCCGATATTAATGAAGGCCTGGATGCCAATCTGCGTGGCAAGGCCGGCGATCGCCATGCGCTCGAATGCGCTGTTGCGCCGGAAGGCCTGCGTCAGCGCGCGCATCACCAGGATCGAGAAGAGCGCAACGATCAGGAGGCAGAGTAGGATGCCGAATTCCTCGCCTACCACGGCGAAGACGAAATCCGTATGGGAATCGGGCAGCACCCGCTTCATGATCCCCTCGCCTGGCCCGGTTCCCGACCACCCGCCGCGCTCGAAGGATTGCATGGCGGTCATGATCTGGAAGTTGTCGCCGCTCTCTGGATCGAGGAAGCGGTTGATGCGTCCGGCAACGTGCGGGAATGCGTAGTAGGCCGAGATAAGGCCGGCCAGGCCAAGCCCGCCGAGACTGGCGACAACCCAGGTGCTCGTGCCCGCCAGGAAGAAGAGCGCGCCCCAAACGGCGACGAACAGGATGGTCTGGCCGAGATCCGGCTCTGCCACCAGAAGTGCCGAGACTATGACGATGAGCGCCACCGCAAGCATCTTACCTGGCACCTCGGGACGACGGCTTCCCTCCGCCAGGAGCCAGGCGGTGATGACAATGAACCCCGGCTTGATAAGCTCGGAGGGTTGCAGCGACATCCCGCCTACGAAAAGCCAGCGCCGCGCTCCCTTGATCTCCTCTCCGACAAAAAGAACCAGCACCATCAGCCCCAGAAAGACCAGCAGCATGACCAATGCGGCGCGGCGCACCTGACGCGGCGAGAAGAGCGATAAGGCCAGCATGACGACAAGCGCTACCGGCACGTAGAGCGCATGGCGCACGACAAAGTGGAAGCTATCCAGCCCAAGTCGTTCGGCTACTGGCGGACTCGCGGCAAACGAAAAGACGACTCCAATGAGGAGCAGCAACACCACCAGCGTGACCATCGGGCGGTCGACGGTCCACCACCAATCCGAAAGGGGCGATCGGTGGGCGCGGCTGATCATGCGACCGCGTCCAACGGGTCTTCGTCCAGCGCCCTCACGGCGCTGCGAAACGCCTCGCCACGCGCTTCGAAATCGGCGAATTGATCGAAAGAGGCAGATGCCGGCGAGAAAAGCACCGTCGGCTCAGAGCGGCGATCGATGGCCACGTCTTCCGCCGCCATCCGCACGGCCGATACCAGATCGCCGGCGATGACGTGGGGAACGCGGCGGGCAAGCGTTTCCGAGAAGACGTCTGCGGCCGACCCTACCAGATACGCCTTGGTGATCTTGGGAAAGTATTGGGCGAGACCTTCGATGCCGCCCTCCTTCGCCAATCCGCCGGCGATCCAATAGATCGCGTCGAAAGTCGCAAGCGCGCGAGCGGCAGCGTCGGCGTTGGTAGCTTTGGAATCATTGACGAAGAGCACGGAGCCACGACGGCCAATCACTTCCATCCGATGCGCGAGACCGGGGAAATCGGCCATGGCGGTGAGAATCGCCTCGCTCTCGAGACCCAACGCTCGCGCGGCGCCCCACGCGACGGCGGCGTTCTGCCAGTTGTGCAGGCCGCGAAGCGTCGGCAGGCCGGCGAGGGAGGCCACGCGCTCACCTTTCTCTAGCAGCGTTCCCTCGGCGTCGACATAGAGCGAGGCGTTGCTCTCTTTTGTCACGGAGACGGTCAGCAGCCGCGGCCGGCGCTGAAACTCAATCGCCCGCGCGACGGCATGCATTTCCGGCTCGTCGATTCCAAGAAGCGCGGTATCGTTCGCGGCCATGTTGAGGAAAATGCGCGCCTTGGCCTTGGCGTAGCCTACCATCGAGCCATGGCGATCGAGGTGGTCGGCCGTGAGGTTCAGCCACACCGCCACGTCCGGCCGGAAGCCACGGGTCAGGTCAAGCTGATAGGAGGAAAGCTCAAGCACGTAAATGCGTCCTTCCCCGGGCGGCGCAAGGTCGAGCGCGGCGCGTCCGATATTGCCTCCGACTGAGACGGGGAGGCCGGAAGCCGCAAGCACGTGGCCAATCAGCGCCGCGGTTGTCGATTTCCCATTCGTGCCGGTGATCCCCACGAAACGTGCGCGGCCCTGGCCCTCACGCCAGAGAAGCTCGACGTCGGAGATGATCTCCACGTGCGCCTCGCGCGCAAATCCGACAATTGGATGCGGTGACGGATGCGTCAGCGGAACACCCGGCGCCAGGACAAGACTGTCGAGCGTCTCCCATGGCCACGCCGACGGCTCGACCGGGGTCGCGCCAAGCTCTTCACCCTTCTCGCGAGCCGCTTCCTTATCATCCCAGACGACGACATCGGCAGCACCGCCGGCGACGGCTGCCCGAACCGTGGCGAGGCCGCTTCGCGCCAAGCCGAACACTCCGACGGAGCGGCCCTGCAGGTGCGTGAGCGCGACCGCCATTGCTACCTCAATTTCAACGTGGACAGCCCGATCAGCGCGAGGACCACGGCAATGATCCAGAAGCGGATCACCACCTGCGACTCCGTCCAACCGAGCTGTTCGAAATGATGGTGGATCGGAGCCATCCGAAAGACGCGGCGACCGGTCATCTTGAAGGAAGACACCTGGATGATGACCGAAAGGGTTTCCACAACGAATATGCCGCCGATGATGGCGAGCACGATCTCATGTTTCGTTGCGACGGCGATCGCTCCGAGCATGCCGCCAAGCGCCAACGCGCCGGTGTCACCCATGAAGATCGCCGCTGGCGGCGCGTTGAACCACAGGAAGCCGAGCCCAGCCCCAATCATGGCGCCGATGAGCACCGCCAGCTCGCCTGTCCCAGGCACGTGGTTTATCTGCAGATACTCGGTGAAGTCGACGCGCCCGACGAGGTAGGCGATCATTCCGAAGCTCGCCCCCGCGATGATCACCGGGCCAATGGCGAGGCCGTCGAGCCCGTCCGTCAGGTTAACGGCATTGGCGGCGCCCACGATCACGAACGCGCCGAAGACCAGGTAGAAGTAGCCGAGGTGAACCGCCGTGTCCTTCAAAAAGGGCAGCGCAACGGACGTGTGCAGGTCCCGGTTCCCCCATGCGATCATCACGACAATGGCCGCCGCCGCGATCAGACCTTCCAGTCCGAGCCGGGCGCGCCCGGAGAAGCCGTGGTCCGTGGCTTTGGTCACTTTGAGATAGTCGTCGTAGAAGCCGATCAGCCCAAACCCGGCAGTCACCAAGAGCACGGCCCAGACATAGACATTGGAAAGATTGGCCCACAGGAGCGTGGAGACGAGGACACCAGACATGATCATCAGGCCCCCCATGGTCGGGGTGCCGGCTTTGCTCAGATGCGTCTGCGGCCCGTCGGCCCGGATCGGTTGTCCGCGACCCTGCCGAATGCGCAGCGCTTGGATGATGCCGGGACCAAAGAGAAACACGAAGAGCAACGCCGTCATGGTGGCCGCGCCGGTCCGGAACGTGATGTAGCGGAAGACGTTCAGGACCTGAAACTGATCGCCGAACTGGCCGAGATATGTCAGCATTCCGGAATACGGCCCCCTCTATTCCGCGTCGGCGAATTGGCGCTTCAGCGCGTCGACTATCGGACCAAGCTTGGTGCCGAGGGAGGCCTTCATCATGACCACGTCTCCAGGACGGATCGTCTCGGCAAGAATCGGCTCCAACTCGGCAGCGCTTGCGGCATAGGCCCCCCGGCGCCGATCGGGCAAGTCCTGCCAGAGATTCCGCATGAGCGGCCCGACGAGAAAAACGAGATCGGCGGCAGACTCCTCCACCGCTGGCAGCAGCCTGCGGTGAAGCGCGGACGCCTTTTCGCCCAGTTCCAGCATGTCGCCGAGCACCGCGATGCGCCGTCCGCCTCCTCCGGGTTGCATCTGGCCCAGCAGCGCAAGCGCGGCCCGCGTGGAGGCCGGGTTTGCATTGTAGCTCTCATCGATCAGCGTGAAGTGGCCGCATGGATGCCGAAGCTGGACGCGCTCGCCCCGGCCTTTAGGTGCACGGAAATGGGCGAGGGCCGACATCACCTGCGCGATATCGGCGCGAAGTGCGTGCGATGCGGCAAGCACGGCAAGTGAATTATGCACGAGGTGGCGGCCGGGGGCGCCAAGCCGATAGGTAAGCGTCTCGCCGGCGAGGGCCGCTTCGACGCTTGAACCGTCTTGGCCCAGCGAAGCGCTCTCCAATCGCACGTCGGCCGACGGATGCTCCCCAAAAGAGACGATGCGGGCGCCCTTCTCGCGGGCGCGCTGGGCGAGAAGATCGAACCAAGAATTGTCGCGATTGATCACTGCGACCCCATCCGGCTCCAGGCCCGAAAAGATCTCCGCCTTGGCCTCGGCGATTCCCGCCTCGCTCTCGAAATAGGCCAGATGGACCGGCGCCACCGTCGTCACGATGGCCACATGCGGGCGCACCTGCCTTGACAGCGGCGCGATTTCGCCCGGATGGTTCATGCCGATCTCGAAGATTCCGTATCGGGTCTGCGCCGACATGCGCGCAAGCGTCAGCGGCACGCCCCATTGATTGTTATAGGACCCCGGCGGCGCGTGTGTCGGGCCGAGCGGCGACAGGGCGAGCCGCAGCATCTCCTTGGTGCCGGTCTTTCCGACCGAGCCGGTGACCGCAACGATCGAACCCCGCGTCCGCGCGCGCGCCGCCAATCCAACCCGCTCCAGAGCAGCGAGAGGATCTTTCACAAGAAGAAGCGGTCCGATGTCGGTGGCGACGCGGTCATCTCGAACCACGGCGAGCGCCGCCCCTGCCGAGAGAGCGGCCGGCACGAAGTCGTGGCCATCGCGGTTGGGGCCTTGGATGGCAATGAACGCCTCGCCCGGTCTGATCGTGCGGCTGTCGATCGAGACCCCGGCGATCCCTCCCGGTGCATCGCCGGCAAGTCGTCCGCCGGCCGCCTCTACGAAAGCCTCAGTCGACCAGAGAAAGCTCAAGCCTCGCCTCCGACGCTCCGCAACGCGCTCAACGCCTCTTCTTGATCCGAGAAGGGCAGCACATCGTCGCCGATCGTCTGGCCAGTTTCATGGCCCTTTCCGGCGATAAGAAGAATATCGCCCGCGCCAAGGCCCGAGATCGCAGCGCGGATAGCGGCGCGCCGGTCGCCGATCTCGTGTGCCTCCGGCGCGCCTTGCATGATGGAGTTACGGATCGCCGACGGATCTTCCGAGCGGGGATTGTCGTCGGTGACAATGACTTGGTCGGCGTGAGCCGCCGCGGCCTCGCCCATCAGCGGACGCTTGCCGGGATCGCGGTCTCCACCGGCGCCAAGGACGATGACCAGCCTGGCTTCGGCGTGCGCGCGAAGCGCATTCAGCGCGTTGGCGATTGCGTCCGGCGTATGGGCGTAGTCGACGAAGACTTGTGCTCCGCTTAGATGGCGTCCCACCAGCTCAAGCCTGCCGCTCGCACCCTTTAGCGTCGACAAGGCGTCGAGCGCCTTTGCCGCCTCCACCCCTGTGGCGATCGCAAGGCCGGCAGCGATGAGCGCATTGGCGATCTGGAACTGGCCGACCAGCGGAAGCGACACATAGTGTTTTTCGCCCCAGGCTTCCACAAGCAGCCGCGATCCGTCGGGCATGCGGGTCACGGAATGAAGCTTGAGCGACTCCCCCTTCCTCCCGACGCTGAAGTATTCCAGCCCCCTCCCCCGCGCCACTCGCTGCACGGTGCCGGATTCGGGACGGTCGGCATCGGCGACCGCCGCGGCGCTCTTCGGCAGCAGCGTATCGAACAGCCTGAACTTCGCCTTTAGATATGCTTCGAGCGTCTGATGGTAGTCGAGGTGGTCGCGCGAAACGTTGGTCAAGGCGCCGGCAGCGAGCCGCGTGCCGTCGAGACGGCGCTGCTCCAGGCCATGGCTCGACGCTTCCAGCGCGACGTGCGTGACCCCGTCACCTGCGAGGTCTGCCAGAATCTCGTGCAGCTTAACGGGATCGGGGGTCGTGAGGTTGCCGGGAATCTCCTTACCGGGCGCGACCAAGCCGATCGTACCGAGACTTGCCGCCTTGCGTCCGGCCTCTTCCCAAATCTGGCGCAGGAATACCGTCACCGATGTCTTGCCGTTCGTGCCCGTGACGGCGGCGACCGTGCGGGGCTGGCGTGCGTAGTAGCGCGCCGCGACGAGGGCCAGGGCGCGCCGCGGATCGTCGACGCGGACGATAGGCACGGAAACCTCGTCCTTCAGCCTCTCTTGCCCAATAAGGATTGCTGCGGCGCCCGCGGCCACAGCATCCGGGACGAAATTCGCACCGTTGGCCTTGGTGCCGGGCAGCGCCGCAAAGAGCCAGCCCTGCTGCACGGAGCGGCTGTCGGCGGTCAAGCCCTGGATCCAGACGTTCCCCTCATCGGGTGCGATTTCCACGTCGTCAGAGAAGAGCGACGCCAGGCGACGGGGACCGTAACGTCTTTCGTCACTCAATTCTGGCAATCCTTATCGCATCGCCGCAAGGGCCAGCGCGGGGTCTTCGGCCGGATCGACTGGCTTCGGCTCGACACCGAGCATGGGAGCGATCCGGCGGACGATGTTGCCGGCTGTCGGCGCGGTATTGACACCCGCGGTCGCGCCACGCCCCGGCATTTCCGGCTCGGGCTCGTCGAGTACGATGAATACCAGATATTTCGGCGCATCCATCGGGAAAGCAGCGACGAACGCATTGCGCCGTTTGCTGCTCGAATAGCGGCCGTTCACCACCTTCTCCGCCGTTCCGGTCTTCCCGCCGACGCCGTAACCCTCTACGGCGGCGCGTCTTCCCGATCCTTTCAGAACATTGAGGCGAAAGAGCTTGCGCATCACCTCGCTCGTCTCCGGTCGCAGCACGGGGCGGGCGACCGCCGCCGCCTCTTCAATTGTGCGCGGCATAAACGTCGGCGTAATATAAAAGCCGCCATTGAGGAGAACCGCCGCGGCAGCAGCCGTCTGCAGCGGCGAGTTAGAAATGCCGTGGCCGTACGCCATGGTGATCGTCGTAACCTTCGGCCAAGGCGTCTTGGGCACGATCGGCGCGCCCTTCTCCGGCAACTCTGTCTGAAGCGTGTCAAGCAGCCCGAATCGCTTCAGATAGTCATGCTGTCCCTCGTTCCCGACCGCCAGCGCTAAGCGCGCTGCTCCTATGTTCGAGGAGTAGATGAAGATCTCGGGCACCGTGAGCCAACGGTGTTTGCCGTGGAAGTCGTTGATCCGGAAACGGCCAACACTCAGAGCGTGCGTGGCGTCGAAGGAATCGGTGATCTTGGCGGCGCCCGAATCCAGCGCCATGGCGACGGTAAATCCCTTGAAGGTGGAGCCCATTTCGTAGACGCCGACCGACGCGCGGTTCATTCGGTTGGGATCGAGTACCTGATCGCGATTGTTGGAATCATAGTCAGGCACCGAACTCATTCCCAACACTTCGCCAGTGTTGATGTCGAGCACGATCCCGATCGCGGCGACCGCGTGATAGCGCCCCATGGCCTTGACAAGCTCGTCCCGCACCACGTGCTGGACGCGCAGGTCGAGCGAAAGCCTGACCGGCTCCATCACATGGTTGTTCGCAAATCCGGCCGCTTTCAGGTCGTTGAGGAAAGCCTCGTCGATGTACTTTTCGATTCCTGCAATGCCCTGATTGTCGATGTTCACTGTGCCGAGGACATGCGCCGCCGCGGGACCTCCGGGGTAGAAGCGGCGGTTCTCGACCCGGAAGCCGATGCCGGGAATGCCGAGCCGGTGGATCGCCTGCTGCTGGCGGGGGGTTATCTCGCGCTTGATGTAGGCGAACTTTGCATCGGTCGCCAGAAGCCGTCTCAGCCTGTCGCGATCAAGGTCAGGAAGGACGGAGGCAAGGAGCTCAGTCGCCTCATCCGGATCGATTACATAGCGCGGCTCGGCGAACAGCGCCGCCGTCTTGATATCCGTCGCCAGTGTCTCACTATTGCGGTCGACGATGTCAGGTCGCGCCTGCGAGGCCGTGAGAATAAGGGCGCGGCCATCCTCCTCGGCTGCGCCCGCGGCGATGCCGATCGTCACCAGTCTGAGCGCGAGCGCGCCGAAGAGGAACGAGAAGCCGGCCATGGCGGCCGCCACGCGCCAGCGTGCGCGGCGATCAATCTCGTCGGTATGCCCGGCGGCGGCTCTTGTATGCGTGTGGTGCCAGGCCGAAGCTGGAAGGTCCGTGCTCATTCAACGTCCCCCGCTTCCAGTTCGAGAATTGCCGACAGCGCGGCCTCGTCGTCCGGCGCGGGCCCCTTCGGGCGCATCGGCAGCTTCTCAATTTCGGTGATCTGCTGAGGATCGAGCGGCTTTAACTCGAGGCGTTCAGCGTGCCGCTCGACCAGATCCTGGACGCGTGCCGGCTGGATGAGCAGACTCCATTCCGCCTCCAGCAACGACGTCGCCTCTATCTCCTGGTCGAGCTCGCGCTGCAGCGCCGTGGCGCGCCCGGCGACCGCCTCGGCACGGTATTTCACATGAAAAACGAAAATCGCTGCCCCGGCGGCGGCGGCGACGGACACGACTTGTAACCAGCGTATCATTGAAAGGCCTCCGGGCCAGGCACGCCCGCGAGGTTGGGCACGCCGACCGCCCCGAAATCGATGGGACGCGCCGTCGCCCCGGTGCGGACTGCCGCGCGAAGCCGCGCTGAGCGGGCACGCGGATTAGAGGCGATCTCGTCAGCTCCGGGCTCGACCGCGCGACGTGTCAGCAACGTAAAGGTTGGCGGCGGAGACGCTGCCGGAGGCGCGTGGCGTGACCCGCGCTGCGCCTGGCTGCGCTCGTGCAGGAAGCGCTTCACGACCCGGTCCTCCAGCGAGTGGAATGCCACAACGACCAGCCGGCCGCCTTCGGCGAGCACCGCCTCCGCTGCGGCGAGGCCGAGGGCAAGCTCCTCTAGCTCCCGATTGACGAAGATGCGGAGCGCCTGAAATGCTCGGGTCGCCGGATGGATGCGCGACGCCCCAACCGTGCCCACGGCCGCGGCGGCGATCTCGGCAAGCTGGGCGGTGCGAACGATCGGGCCGGTGGCCCGCGCGCGCACGATGGCGCGGGCGACGCGGCCGGCCTGACGCTCCTCGCCGAAGACCCGGATGATCGCGGCAAGCTCCTTCGCTGTGGCGCGATTCACGACAGCCGCCGCATCGGCGCCTGCCTGGCCCATGCGCATGTCGAGCGGGCCATCGAGACGAAAGGAAAAGCCGCGCTCCTTGGCTTCGAGCTGCATGGAGGAAACGCCGACATCGAGGACCACGCCGTCGGCCGGGACGAAGCCTGCCGTTCGCGCAAAGGCGTCGAGATCGGAGAAGCGACCCTCC